>JASHPF010000359.1 GCA_030038295.1 Streptosporangiaceae bacterium | reverse complement strand
CGTGACCGATCAGCAGACGATCTTCATCACCGGCGCGACCGACGGCCTCGGCCGCGCGCTCGCCGAGCGACTGGCCCAGGGCGGCGCCACGCTGCTGCTGCACGGCCGGGACGAGCGCAGGCTCGATCGCGCGGCCGCGGAAATCGCCGACCGGACCGGCGTCGCCAGGCCGCGCACGTTCCGCGCCGACCTGGCCGATCTGAGCCAGGTCGGCGCGCTGGCGGCCGACATTCAGCGGGCGACCGGCCGGCTGGACGTCTTCGTCAGCAACGCGGGCATCGGATCCGGCGAGCCAGACGGACACGACCGGCGGATCAGCGCCGACGGCTACGAGCTGCGATTCGCGGTGAACTACCTGGCTGGGTTCCTGCTGACGATGCGACTCCTTCCGCTGCTGCGCCGGTCGGCGCCAGCGCGCATCGTCAACGTCGCCTCGCTCGGCCAGCAGGCGCTCGACTTCGACGATCTCATGCTGACGCGCGACTACTCCGGCGTCCGCGCCTACTGCCAGAGCAAGCTGGCGCAGATCATGTCGGGCTTCGAGCTGGCCGAGCGCATCCCGGCGGCCGAGGTGACCGTGAACAGCCTGCACCCCGCGACGTTCATGCCCACCAAGATGGTGCTGGCCGAGCGGGGTTCCAGCGTGGACACGCTCGAAACCGGCGTCGCCGCCACCGAGCGGCTGGCGACCAGTCCCGCGCTGGCGGCCGTCACGGGCCGGTTCTTCGACCGCACCCGCGAGGCACGGGCGGACGCGCAGGCCTACGACGCCGCCGCCCGAGCCCGGCTGTGGCGCGTCAGCACGGAGCTGACCGGCCTGGCCTGACTAGCTGTCGCCGGGCAGCGGGCCGGCCGGCGACAGCCACCCGGCGCCGACCACGTACTCCTTGAGCACCCTCGCCGGGACGCCGCCCACGACCGCGTGGTCAGGCACCGCGCCGCGGACAACGGCGCCCGCGGCGACGACTACGTTCCGGCCGATCGTCGCGCCCGGCAGGACGATCGCGCCGGTGCCGAGCCAGGTCCCCGACCCGATCCGGACGCTGCTGTTCACCGGCCACTGCCGGCCGACCGGCACGTCGAGGTCGGTGTAGCTGTGGTTCTGATCGGTGACGTAGACATACGGGCCGGTGAACACGTCCGCGCCGATCTCGATGGACTGGTGCGCGACGATGTGGCTGCCGCGCCCGATAACACACCGGTCGCCGATCCGCAGCACCGGCTCGGGCCCGAGGTCGTGGCCTGGTGCCATGCCCGCGCACAGCGTGACCAGCTCGGCGATCATGCACTGGTCGCCGACCTCGATCCAGTGCTCGCCGTAAACGGCGCCGGTCGGGAACGCCATCAGCGAGCCGGGACCGAACGCCGCGAACCTGCGGCCCGCGGCGGACTCGGCGGTCACCATGCCCGCCTGCTGGAATCGCCGCCAGCCGTCCTGGACCCACCCGGCGATCAGCGCCCGGCGGCGCCTGGCAAGCGACTGCTTCCATGCCATGGCCGGTAACGTACTCCGGCAGGCCCGGCCGGCCCAGCCCACCCACCACGGCCGCGGCCCGCCTCCAGGAAAGCGCTTGCTCCGTCAGGCCCGCCGGGCGGTGGCGGCGAGCTGACCGCACGCGCCGTCGATCTCCCGGCCCCTGGTGTCGCGCACCGTCACGGGCACGCCGCGAGCGGCGAGCCGGTGCCGGAACTCGTCCGCGACGTCCGGGTCCGAGGCCGTCCACCTCGACCCGGGCGTCGGGTTGAGCGGGATGAGGTTGACGTGCGCGAGCCGCCCGGCCAGCAAGTCGGCGAGCAGCTCCGCCCGCCAGGCTTGGTCGTTGACGGCACGGATCATCGCGTACTCGATCGAGATCCGCCGCCCGGTCGCGGCCGCGTAGTCGAACGCTGCCGCTAGGACCTCGGCCACCGGCCAGCGTCGGTTGACCGGGACCAGTTCGTCCCGCAGCTCGTCATCCGGCGCGTGCAAGGAGACGGCGAGGCGCACCGCCAGCCCTTCGGCGCCGAGCTTGCGCATAGCCGGCACCAGACCCACGGTCGACACCGTCAGCGACCGCTGGGAGATGCCGAGGCCGTCCGGGACCGGCTCGGTGATCCGCCGAACCGCCGCGAGCACGTTCGGGTAGTTGGCGAGCGGCTCACCCATGCCCATGAACACGACGTTCGAGACCCGGCCAGGTCCGCCCGGCACGACACCCGACGCCATCGCCCGCGCCCCGGCGACCACCTGGGCCACAATCTCGGCCGCCGACAGGTTCCTGGTCAGCCCGGCCTGGCCGGTCGCACAGAAGGGGCATGCCATGCCGCACCCGGCCTGCGACGATACGCACAGCGTGACCCGGTCCGGGTAGCGCATGAGCACCGACTCGACCAGCGCGCCGTCGAGCGCCCGCCAGAGCGTCTTGCGCGTGGTACCGCCGTCACAGTCCTGCTCGCGCTCGGTCGCGAGCAGCGGCGGCAGCAGCGCCGCGGCCAGCTCGGCCCGCCCCGCCGCCGGCAGATCGGTCATGTCCGCGGGGTCGTCGGTCAGCCGCGCGAAGTAGTGCCGGGCGAGCTGATCGGCCCGGTAGGCCGGCTGGCCCAGCTCGGTCGCCGCCGCCCGGCGGCCGGCCGGATCGAGGTCCGCGAGGTGCCGCGGCGGCCTGGCCCGGCGCCGCGGTGCCGGGGCGACTCCGAGGTCCCCGACGCCGGCCGGATCTGCCGCGGCCAGGCCCACGGGCAGTGGCGACGCCGGAAGCCGCGCGCTCGGGTCCGCCACCAGCCGCTCACCTTTCTTGCCGCGCCGCACGCTGCTCATGAATCTCTCAGCCCTGCCCACCTACCTGCGCGAATTCGGTAGATTCTCGGTCTGTGCCGATGCCGTGGATTCGAGCCAGTCAGGGCTCCAGGATATCGGCCTCGCCCGGTGCACCCCGCTCCCGCGGCCGGGCCGCCACGTCCGTTGCGGCCGACTCCGGAGCGTCGGCCGTGCTGCTCGACAGCCTCAGCCCGTATGGCAGCCGCCGCCTGGTGGTGGAGTTCGACGGCCGCACCACGTCGGCGTACCTCCACGACCGCGACGGCCCCATCGCGGCCACCTGGATCGCCAACCACGAGCGGGCGCCCGAGACCGTCGACCTCGCCGCGCTGCGCTCCGGCGTGGCGCCGGAAATGCCCGCCGGGCATACCAAGCATCCGGCCGGGCGCGAGCCGCTCGAGCCTGCCGCGCTGTCCGCCGTCTGGCTGGAAGAGGGCGACGGCGCCGCGGTCCTGGAGAACGGCGAGCTGCTGGCCGTCATCCCCGGCTGGTCGGACCTGGTTACCGGCATGCCCGGCTACAGCCGGGACGTCATCGGGCAGACCCCGTTCGCCTGGTCGCTCGATGACGCGATGGAGGGGCTGAACCTGCGCGTCCGGCAGTCGGCTCAGTTCTGGCGATGGCGAGCGAGCGCGGGCTCGTGGCACCTGTTTCAGGAGGCCGTGCTCGGCCACCTGCTGACCCGGCTCGGTCCGGGGGGCGGCTACTGGGACGTCAGCGGCGGCAAGACCCCGTCGGTGGGCGTCTCCGAGCGGCCGCCCCTGACGAGCAGGCCCTACACGGTGCTGACCACCGTGGGGATGAGCTGCCAGCGAATGCCGGTGGTCGAGCAGACAGGTGCGGACGCGGCCGACCGAGCCAGGATCGAGCTGGCCTTGGCCACCACGATGCCGAGCGCCGAGGCGGCTCGCATCTTCCTCTGGCTGGCTCAGTTCCCGTGGCGCGAGGTCACCTGGCTCGGATCCGGGCACAGCATCCCCTGGTACCACGAGCCGGCCACCTTCCCGCTCGGCGGCGGCAACGAGGCCATCCTGCTGGTCGACGACCCGTCCCGGCTGCCCGGGCCGGAAGTGCCGAGGCTCGACGGATTCCGGGCCAGCAACGAGCCGGTGCGCTGGCTGTGGATCATCCCGATCAGCGAGCGCGAGCGCAGGCTGGCCATGCAGCGCAACTCGGCCAGCCTGGTCACCCAGCTCGCCGCGCAGCGCCGCAACTGGGTCTACGGCCCCTGAACCGAGAACGGGGAACGGCCGGGATGGCGAGCCGACCCCGTTCCCCTTCCCTAGCTGGCGTGCCCGTTCGGCACGAAGACGGCCAGCAGCAGCCAGATGACCGGCGCCATGACCAGGTACGAGTCGATCCGGTCCATGATGCCGCCGTGGCCGGGCAGCAGGTGCCCCATGTCCTTGAGCTCGAGGTCACGCTTGATCATCGACTCGGCGAGGTCGCCGAGGGTGGCGGCGGCGACCCCGGCGAGGCCGAGCAGCAAACCCTGCCAGACGTGTCCGCCGAGCAGGTCCGGCACCATGATCGCGCCGGCTGCCAGGCAGAACGCCAGTGAGCCGGTCACGCCCTCCCAGGTCTTCTTCGGGCTGATGCGGGGGGCGAGCGGGTGCCGGCCCAGCAGCACGCCGGCCGCGTAGCCGCCGGTGTCGCTGCACACGGTGAGCACCACGAAGATCAGCGTGCGGCGCGCCCCGTCAGGCTCGGAAAGCATGAGCGCGACGAAGACGGCCATCAGCGGCAGGTACATGAGCGTGAAGATGCCGGCGGTGACATCCCGCACGTATCCGGCCGCGCCGCCGGGCAGGCGCCAGGCCAGCACGCCGATGGCCGCGAGCGCCAGCGCGACCAGTGCCCACCGGGTCTGCGTCCAGTAGGCCAGCGTCATCATCGCCGCGCCGCCGGCCGCGATCGGCACCAGCGGCAGGTTGATCTCGCGGGAGCGCAGCGCCCGGCTGAATTCCCACAGCGCGATGGCCACCATGATCCCGACGTACAACAGGAAGGTCGCCTTGACGGTAAACAGCGTCACGAGCACGAGCCCGCCGAGCACGACGCCGACGGCGATGGCGGCCGGCAGGTTCCGGCCCGTTCGGCTCGGCTTCCGGTCCGGCGGTCCGGCCAGCTCCGTCACGACCTGGCCGTCCTGTTGATCGCTGACCTCCTGCTGCGGTCCCACCTGCGCCGCGCCCGACCGGCGCGGCGGGGCGCCCGACGGGCGCGACGAATCCTCTGGCGGCAAGCTAGACCTCGAGAAGCTCGGCTTCCTTGTGCTTCAGGAGCTCGTCGATCTGACCGGTGTAGGTGTGCGTCAGCTCATCGAGGTCCCGCTCGGCCCGGCGCCCGTCGTCCTCGCCGGCCTCGCCGTTCTTGACCAGCTTGTCGATCGAATCCTTGGCGTGCCGGCGGATGTTCCGGATGGAGACCCGGCTGTCCTCCGCCTTGCTTCGGGCGATCTTGATGTACTCCCGGCGGCGCTCTTCCGACAGGTCAGGGAAGATCACTCGGATGATCGTCCCGTCGTTGGAGGGATTGACGCCGAGGTCGGAGTTCCTGATCGCCTTCTCGATCGCGCCCATCGACCCCTTGTCGTAGGGCTGCACGATCACCATCCGGGGCTCCGGCATGTGGAACGAGGCCAGCTGGTTGACCGGCGTCTGCGTGCCGTAGTACTCGGCTGTGATCTTGTTGAACAACGAGGGGTGCACGCGGCCCGTCCGGATGCCGGTGAAGTCTTCCTTGGCAACCGCGACTGCCTTCTCCATTTTCTCCTCGGCTTCGAGGAGGCTGTCGTCAATCACTGCGGCTCCTGGTGTAGGGGCTCGGTCGCTTCCGAATACGTACATGGTGCGCCCCGCCGGCAAAATGCTGCCACGGAAGCCCGGCAGCGGCCAGCGGTCACCTCGGGACGCGGCTCACGAGCGTCCCGATCGGCTCGCCGCGGACGGCCCGGACCACGTTGCCCTCCCCCATCAGATCGAACACGACGATCGGCAGGTCATTGTCCATGCACAGGCTGACGGCGGTGGCGTCCATCACCCGCAGCTCGCGGCGCAGCACCTCGGTGTAATCGAGGTGGTGGAACAGCACCGCGTCGGCGTTCTGCCGCGGGTCGGCGTCGTACACGCCATCGACCTGGGTGCCCTTCAGCACCGCCTGGGCCCCGATCTCCAGGGCCCGCTGGGCGGCGCACGTGTCGGTCGAGAAGAACGGCGCGCCGAGCCCGGCGCCGAAGATCACGACCCGGCCCTTCTCCAGGTGCCGGATCGCGCGCCGCGGGATGTAGGGCTCGGCGACCTGGCCCATGGTGATCGCGGTCTGCACCCGGGTGTCGATGCCAAGCTTCTCGAGCACGTCCTGCAGGGCCAGGCAGTTGATGACGGTGCCCAGCATGCCCATGTAGTCCGCGCGGGACCGGTCGATGCCGCGCTCGGACAGCGCGGCCCCGCGGAACATGTTGCCGCCGCCGACCACGACAGCGATCTCGAAACCCTCCTGGGCGGCGGCGGTGATCTCCTTCGCCAGGTGGACGACGACGTCGGGGGCGATGCCGAGCGGCTCGCTGCCGGCGAACGCCTCACCGGACAGCTTGAGCACCACCCGCCGCCAGCGTGGCCGGGAGCGCGGAGCCGCCGCCTCGTGGCTGGCCTGCGACTCACGCTCCTCTGGCGGGCTCGCTACCACTGCCGCACCGCCCTCCGCCGGCGTCAACCGGCCTGGCCGATCTTGAACCTCGCGAATCCCGTCACCTGCGCGCCGTGCTCGGCGAGCAGCTGCCCCACCGTCTTCTTCTTGTGCTCTTCCCGGACCGAGGGCTGCTCGACCAGCACGATGTCCCTGAGGAACGCGTTCACGCGGCCGTCGACGATCTTCGGGATCGCCTGCTCGGGCTTGCCCTCTTCTCTGGTGATCTGCTCCGCGATGCGCCGCTCGTTCGCGACGACCTCGGCGGGGACCTGCTCCCTCGTGACGTACTGCGGCTCGGCCGCGGCGATCTGGAACGCCATCTCCTGCGCGATCTCCGGGTCGGCCTTGTCGAGCTGGACGAGCACGCCCCTGGTCGGCGGCAGGTCCGGGCTCGACTTGTGCAGGTACCTCGCCACGTAGCCGCCGTCGAACCGGGCGTAACGGCCGAGCTCCAGCTTCTCCTTGAGCGAGGCGCCGGCCTCCTCGATCAGCTCCTGGGCGGTCTGACCGGGCCGCACCTGCAGGCCGAGCACGGCCAGCCGGTCCGCGGCCGCGTCGGGCAGAGCGGCCAGGGCCGCCGCCGCGATGTCAGCCGCGACCTGCTGGAACAGGTCGGTCTTGGCCACGAAGTCGGTCTCGCAGTTGAGCTCGACCAGAACGCCTGCGGTGGTGCCGTCCAGCTGCGCCGTGACCAGGCCGTTCCCGGCCGTGCGCTGCGCCCGCTTCGTCACATCCTTGGCGCCCTTGATACGCAGCGCCTCGACCGCGGCGTCGAAGTCGCCGTTGGCTTCCACCAGCGCGTTCTTGCAGTCCATCATGCCCGCGCCGGTTTGCTCCCGAAGCCGCTTCACGTCCGCGGCGGTGTAGTTCGCCATGTCCCCATCTCTCGTCGTCGTGGCAGTTCCTGACGGGCGGTGCCGCCGTCCGGCGCCGCTATCCCGCGCCGGTGGCCCTCCCCGCTGGCCTGGGGCCGCCCGCGGCCGGTCCCGGTCAGCCGGGGACCGCCGCGCGGTCAGGCGGTCGAGTCCTCGGCCGCGGCTGCCTGGCCCGCGTCCTCCGCATTCCCAACGGCCGCGTCCTCCCGGGCATCGGCAGCGGCCGCCGCATCGGTGGCCGTCACCGGGCTGGACTGGATGGCCTCGTCGTCGGGCCTGCCCTCGAGCAGCTCGCGCTCCCACTCGGCCAGCGGCTCCGCGGCACCGATCCCCTCGCCGCCCTCGGCCGCGGGCTTTTGGTCGGTGGCCGCCGCGCCGGCCCTCGCGATCAGGCCGTCGGCGACCGCGTCGGCGACCACCCTGGTCAGCAGGGCGACGCTGCGGATCGCGTCGTCGTTCCCCGGGATCGGGTACTGCACCTCGTCGGGGTCGCAGTTGGTGTCCAGGATCGCGACCACGGGGATGCCGAGCTTGCGCGCCTCGTTGACCGCGATGTGCTCCTTCTTGGTGTCCACAACCCACAGAGCGCTCGGCACCCGGGACATATCCCTGATCCCGCCCAGCGAGCGCTCGAGCTTGTCTCGCTCGCGACGCAGCTGCAGCAGCTCCTTCTTGGTGAGGTTGGAGCCGGCCACGTCGTCGAAGTCGATCTCCTCGAGTTCCTTCAGCCGCTGCAGCCGCTTGTAGACGGTGCCGAAGTTGGTCAGCATGCCGCCCAGCCAGCGCTGGTTCACGTACGGCATGCCGACCCGCCGGGCCTGCTCGGCGATGGCCTCCTGGGCCTGCTTCTTGGT
>JASHPF010000057.1 GCA_030038295.1 Streptosporangiaceae bacterium | reverse complement strand
GCTGGCGGCGCAGGCGGTGGACATGGCGCCACGGGTGCCGATCCGCGGCATCGCGACGCTGCAGCAGCAGCACCCGGGCCTGGATAGCGACCAGCTCGCCGACCAGCTCATCGCCGGCGCCGCCCGCGCCGCCGCGGGCATCGGCGCCGCGGTCGGTGCCGCCGCGGCGGTGCCGTTCGTGCCGACCCTGCCGATGGAGCTCGGCGTCGAGACGCTCGCGCTCGTTGCCGTCGAGCTGAAGCTCATCGCGGAGCTGCACGAGGTCTACGGACAGCAAGCGCCCGGCTCGGCCAGGCAGCGCATGCTGGCGTACCTGATCGCCTGGTCACAGCGTCGCGGAGTCCGCCTCACCACCGACGGCATCTCGCTCGCGGTGGGATCACCGGTACGCCGCCAGCTGGAGCGTCGCCTGCTGGCGAAAGCGAGCCAGGGCGCGTTCGCGCTCGCGCCGCTGCTGACGGGCGTCGCCGCGGGTGCCGTGATCGACCACCTCGAGACCCGCAAGCTGGGCAACGCGGTTCGCCGCGACCTGCGCGCGCGATCGGCCGCGCCGGAGCGCTAGCGCCTGGCCGCGGTCAGAGCCGGGCGAGCTCCTCGGACAGGTCATCGAGCCCGAGCGCGCCGAGCGACAGCGCGGCCATGTGCCAGGCCTTCAGGTCGAAGCCAGCGCCGCGGGCCTGCTGCGCGGCCGCCCGGCCGGCCAGCCAGGCCCGCTCCCCCAGCTTGTAGCTGATCGCCTGTCCCGGCGCGCTGAGATACCGGACGATCTCGCTGGCCACGAAGTCCCGCGGCCGGCCGCTGTGCGCCGCGAAGAACTCCAGCGCGAGCTCCGGCGTCCACGGCTGCCCGGCCCCCGGCGCCCAGTCCGGCGCGGCCGGCAGCCCTAGGTGCATGCCCACGTCGACGATCACCCGGATGGCGCGCATGAGCTGCGCGTCCAGGTAGCCGAGCCGGGCACCCGGCGCGGCCAGGAAGCCCAGCTCGTCCATCAGCCGCTCCGCATAGAGCGCCCAGCCTTCCGAGCACGCGCTCACCCCGCCCAGGCTGGTCTGGTACAGCGAGAGCTGCCGGGCGAGGTAGCGCCACTGCGCGATCTGCAGATGGTGGCCCGGCACGCCCTCGTGGTACCAGGTGCTGTACAGGTTCCACATCGGGAACCGGGTCCGGCCGAGGGTCGGCAGCCAGGTCCGGCCCGGCCGGGAGAAGTCCTGCGACGGCCCGGTGTAGTACGGCGCCGCCGCGCTGCCGGGCGGGGCGATCCGGGCCTCGACCGCCTTGATCGGGTCAGCAAGATCGAAATGCGTGCCCGCGAGGCTCGCCATGGCCGTGTCCATCAGCTCCTGCAGCCGGTCCCGCACCGCGTCGACGCCCTCGACCGCCTCGCCGTGCGCGTCCAGGTGCGCCATCGCCTCGGTCGGGGTCGCGCGGGCCAGGACCCGCGCGGCCTCCGCTTGCATGGCGGCCCAGATCTCCCGGTACTGCGACCAGCCCCAGTCGTAGACCTCGGCGAGATCAAGCTGGGCTCCGTTCCAGCTTCGCGCGCCGAGCAGGTACCGCTCCTCTCCCACGCCGTCGGGTGTCCCGGCCGCGGCCGGCAGGTACCGCGTGAGCAGCCAGTCGCGCAACTCGGCCGCCGCGGCGTCGGCCGAGCCGGCCGCCACGGCCAGCTCGGATCGCAGCGACGCCGGGGCGTCCGCGGGCGCACCGGCGGTGAAGTCGGTGAACCAGCCCGCGCCGCCGCCGGTCGCCTGCCAGTCGGCGAGCTGCCCGGCGACGGTCTCGACCTGGCGCGGCGCGGCGTGCAGGCCGCGGCGCGCGCCTTCGGCCAGCGACTCGCGATGCTGCGCGAGCGCCCCTGGCACGCGGGCGAGGCGCCGGGCTATGACGCTCCAGTCATCCGCTGTGGCGACGGGCATCAGCAGGAACGTGGCGCGTACCTGCTGTGGCGGCCCGAAGAGGTTCGACACGGCCCGGAGCGGCTCGCCGGCCGCGCTGATCGCCAGCCTGGTCTGCAGCCGCTCGCGCAGCAGCCGGGCACAGCGCCCCTCATCGGCGTCGGTGAACCCGGTCGGCCCGGCCGCCTCCTCGAGACCCGCCAGCGTCGCCAGGGTCGCGCGATACAAGTCGTCGAGGGCCTGCTGGCCGGCCGGGGAGAGATCGGGCAGCTCGTCCTGGCGCTTGCCCAGCCCGAGCGAGGTGGCGGTCAGCGGGTCCAGGTCCGCGTACCGGTCGACGAAGGCATCGGCCGTGTCGCGGACGGGCCGGGCCGGGGAGCCGGAGCGCTCGGACGTCTGCGTCATGAGCGTCATTATCCCGGCTACCACCGGGCGAAGCCGGGAAAGCCGGACGTTAGAGTCCTCAGGTGACTAACCGCAAGATTCTGGTTACGGGCTCCTCCCGCGGCATCGGCCGGGCGATCGCGGAGGCGTTCGCCGCGGCCGGCGATCGGGTTGCCGTGCATCACCGGGACAACGCGGCGCTGGCCGCACGCGTCGCCGCCGGCCTGCCCGGCGAGGGGCACGTCGTGGTCCAGGCCGACATCGCCGACGCCGACGCCGTCCTGGGCATGGTGGACGCGGCTGCGGCGCAGCTCGGCGGCCTGGACGTGCTGGTCAACAACGCCGCGAGCTACGGCCGCCCGGCGCAGCCGGTAACGGAGGTCGGCTACGAGCAGTGGCAGCAGGTGTGGCGGGACACCATCGGCCTGAACCTGATCGGCGCCGCGAACGTGACCTGGTGCGCGGTGCGGCACATGATCGCGGGCGGCGGGGGCCGGATCGTGAACGTGTCGTCCCGCGGCGCGTTCCGGGGCGAGCCCGGCCAGCCCGCCTACGGCGCGAGCAAGGCGGGGCTCAACGCCCTCGGCCAGTCACTGGCGGTCGCGCTGGCGCCGCACAACATCACGGTCGCCGCGGTGGCGCCCGGCTTCGTGCAGACCGACATGGCCGCACCGCATCTCGACGGCGAGAGCGGGGCGGCGATCCGCGCACAGAGCCCGTTCGGCCGCGTCGCCAGGCCGGAGGAGATCGCGGCGGCGGTGCTGTTCCTCGCGTCACCGGAGGCAGCCTGGGCGAGCGGCGCGATCCTCGATCTCAACGGCGCCTCCTACCTGCGAACCTGATAGGCATGCAGACAACGACCTTGGACGTGCACACCGGGCGGACCCCGGCGGTGGTCGACATCACCCGGCACTGTGAGCAGTTTGCCCGGCAGGCAGCTGGCGGGGGCGAGGGCCTGCTGCACGTGTTCGTGCCGCACGCGACCGCGGGTCTGGCCGTGCTGGAACTCGGCTCAGGCAGCGACGCCGACCTGCTGGCCGTGCTGGCCGAGCTGCTGCCCGCCGACGACCGCTGGCGGCACGCGCACGGCTCGCGCGGCCACGGCCGGTCACACGTGCTGCCCGCCTTTCTCCGCCCGGATGCCACGGTGCCGGTCGTCGGCGGCAGGCTGGCGCTCGGCACCTGGCAGTCGGTCGCGCTGGTGGATCTCAACATCGACAACCCGCAGCGCCAGGTGCGGCTGTCGTTCCTGGGCTAGCCGATGGCCAGCCCCGAGATCGAGATCCGCGGGTACCTCCCGGCGGACCGCGAGGCGCTGCTGGCGCTGGCACCCCGCCTCGTCGCGGGAATGGCGCCGTGGCGCGACCGCGTCTCCTGGCTCCGCGCGGTGGCGGGCTGGGTGCGATCCGCGGCGGACACCGCCGCCGACGGCGACCACGCGGTGTACGTGGCGGTCGACGGCGGCACGGTGGTCGGCTTCGTCGAGGTCGCCCGCCGCACCCACTTCACCGGCCAGGTCGACGCCTACGTCGGCGAGCTCGTTACCGCGGCCGGGCACGAACGGCGCGGCATCGCCCGCGCGCTCATGCTGGCCGCGGAGGAGTGGGCCATCGGCCAGGGCCTGGACCTGCTGACGCTCGAGACCGGCGCGGCCAATCGCGAGGCCCGCGCGTTCTACGCGGCCATCGGCTACCAGGACGAGGACGTCAGGCTCACCAAGGAACTGCGGAAGCGAACGGGGACGTCCGGCTGACCCGCGGCTGTGGCAGGATCCCTCCAGGTCGGGTGGCGAAGGGGAGGCCGGATGGACGTTCGCGAAGCGCTGTACACGACGAGGGCGATGCGGCGGGTCCGGCCGGACCCGATCCCGGCTGACGTGCAGGCGCGCATCCTGGACGCCGCGATCCGGGCACCGACCGGCGGCAACGCGCAGGGCTGGCGCTTCTTGCTCATCGACGACCCGGTGGTCAAGGCCCGCCTGGGCCCGCTGTACCGGGACGCCATCGCCAGCCTGTGGCAGACCGCCTACCACGACCGGCTGGAGCGCGCGCGGTCCGCGCCCTCGGATCCGCAGAGCGCGTCGCTGCTCAAGATCCAGGCATCGGCGCAGCACCTGGCGGATCACTTCGAGCAGGTGCCGCTGTTCCTGGCCGCGTTTTCTCGTGGCGACCCGAGCGGCGGGTCGATCTTCCCCGCAGTCTGGAGCGCGCAGCTGGCGGCCAGGGCCGAGGGCGTGGGCAGCGCGCTGACGTCGGTGCTCGGCTTGTTCCACGGGCGGGAGGCGAATGAGATACTCGGCGTCCCCGAGGGCCAGGGCTGGGTCATGAACTGCCTGGTGTCGTTCGGTTATCCCACCGGGCGGTGGGCGGTCGCGGAGCGCAGGCCCGTGCACGAGGTGGCCTATCGCAATAGGTGGGGCACGGACATCGGCGTCACGATCAGCGAGCCGCTCTGGTCGGCCGCCGCTGGCTGACGCTGGTGCACAGAGTCGGACCCGGCCGGTCCGGTGTCAGTCAGATCGTGATCCGGCCCGGTTCCTGGCGGCCCCGAAGCGGCGCGCGCACGAGCAGCGCGCCGGGCAGCACCCGCACGGACAGTCGGTCCGACGGCTCGATCAGCTCCCCGTCGAGCTGCCGCGGCAGCCCCCCGCGGCCGGGTCCGCCGCCACCCTCGGCGCGGATTTCCACGGTGCTGGCCTGGTAGCGCTCCAGCTGGCGGTCGTCGCGGCGGCTGCCCGCCGCCACGCGGCGCCCGACGTCCGCCCAGCCCAGCAGGCCAGATGGCGCCAGCACCACGACGTCGAGCCGGCCGTCGTCCAGGCTGGCGTCGGGCATGATGGCGAACCCGCCGGGCAGCGCGCCCGAGTTGCCGACCGTCACGCAGCGGGCGTGCCTGGTCAGCGGCGCGGCGCCGTCGAGCCGGATGGCGAACGTGACCGGTTGCCTGAGCAGCTGCCCAGCCGCGGCCCCCGCGTAGGCGGGCCAGCCGGTAAGCCGCTTGGTCAGCCCGAGGGCCCCGCCGACCACGGCGGCATCCAGCCCGAGCCCGGCCATCGCGACGAACACCGCGCCGTCCGCGCTGCCGAGGTCGATCCGCCGATCCCGGCCTGCGAAGGCCACCGCCAGCGCCGAACCGACCCGCCCCGGCAGGCCGAGGGCGTGGGCCGTGAGGTTGGCCGATCCGGCCGGGACGATCGCGAGCGGCACGCCGGTGCCGGCGAGCGCCTGCGCGCAGGCGCGCACCGTGCCGTCACCGCCGACCGCGATCACGACTGCCGCGCCGGCCTCGACCGCCTCGCGGGCCTGACCGGTTCCGGGGTCGTCCGGCGTGGTAGGCAGCAGCAGCGGCGACTGCCAGCCCGCTGCCGCCGCCGCCCGCTGACACGCGGCGCGCAGCCGGGCAGGATCCCGAACCCGCGCGCCGTTCACCACGACTGCGGGCAGCGCGCCGGCGCCGTTACTCACCCGCGCCGGCTCCATCGGATCGCCAGCCACGGCTCCATCATGGAAGACGCGCCCGCCGGCTCTGACACACTCGTCGGCATGACGACGCCGTCCTGGCCGGCCTGGCCGCTCTTCGACCTCCGGCTGGGCTGCCGCGGCGTCGTGCTGCGCCCGGTCAGGGAGGCCGATCTGCCGCTGCTGGCGGCGATCCAGCCGGCCGACTGGGAGCACGATCCGGGCGCCGAGCTGCTGCCCGCGCTCGACCTCAGCCAGAACCGCGCCCGGCTGTGCTACCAGGACTACTGGCGATCCGTCGGCACCTGGTCGCCGTCCTCGTGGTGCCTGCAGTTCGCGGTGGAGAGCGAGGGCGCGGTGGCGGGTGTGCAGTCGCTGGAGGCCGAGCAGTTCCCCGTGTTGCGGACGGTCGGCTCCGGGTCGTGGCTCATCCCGGCCGTGCGCCGTCGCGGGATCGGCGTGGCGATGCGGCTGGCCGTCCTCGGCCTCGCCTTCGACCACCTCGACGCGCTCGCCGCGGTGACCGCCGCGACCCCGGACAACGCCGCGTCGCTCGGGGTATCCCGCCGGATCGGGTACGCGGACAACGGGGTGTGTCTGACCAACTCCGGCCGCGGCGTCGTCGAACTGATCCAGCTGCGGCTCACCGCCGCGGCCTGGCGGGCGTCCGGACACGCCGCCGAGGTGACGGTGACCGGCTTCGAGCCGTGCCGTCCGTGGTTCGGCCTGCCCGCGCCGGGGCCCGGCCGGGCCGCGGATCGGACGGCCGCGAGCTAACCCAGCACCGCGGCCAGCTGCCGCCGCGCCTCGTCCTGGATCCGCGCCAGGTGTCCGGGTCCGCGGAACGACTCGGCATACAGCTTGTACACGTCCTCCGTGCCCGACGGGCGGGCCGCGAACCAGCCCGACTCGGTGACCACCTTGATGCCGCCCAGCGGCTCACCGTTGCCGGGCGCGCTGGTCAGCCTGGCGCGCACGGGCTCGCCTGCCAGCTCCGTCGCGCCGAACTGGTCCGGCGACAGCCTTGCGAGGATCTCCTTCTGCTGCCGGGAGGCGGGCGCATCGACGCGCGCGTACGCGGGATCGCCCAGCCGGTCGGCGATGGACCGGTACCGCTCGCTGGGCGTGCTGCCGCTCACCGCCAGGATCTCGGCCGCGAGCAGATCGAGGATGATGCCGTCCTTGTCGGTGGTCCACACCCGGCCGTCGCGGCACAGAAACGAGGCGCCGGCGCTCTCCTCGCCGCCGAACGCGACGCTGCCGTCGAGCAGGCCCGGCACGAACCACTTGAACCCGACGGGCACCTCGACGAGGCGCCGGCCGCAGTCGTCGGCAACCCGGTCGATGATCGACGAGCTGACCATGGTCTTGCCGACTGCCGCGTCGGCTGGCCAGTCGCTCCGGTGCCGGTAGAGGTAGTCGATCGCGGCGGCAAGGAAGTGGTTCGGGTTCATGAGCCCGGCATCGGGCGTGACGATGCCGTGCCGGTCGGCGTCGGTGTCGTTGCCGGTCGCGATCGCGAAGTCGGCCCGCCGGCTGATCAGCGAGGCCATCGCGCTCGGCGACGAGCAGTCCATCCGGATGCGGCCGTCCCAGTCCAGCGTCATGAACCGGAACGTGGGGTCGACGTCGGGGTTCACCACGGTGAGCTCGAGTTCGTACCGCTCGGCTATTTCGGCCCAGTAGCCCACGCTCGCACCACCGAGCGGGTCAGCGCCGATCCGCACCCGCGCCGCCCGGATCGCCGTCAGGTCCACGACCAGCGGCAGCGCGTCCACATACGCGCCGAGGAAGTCGAACCGGCCGGCTGCCTGCCTGGCCTTCGCCACCGGGATCCGGTGCACGCCGCGCAGCCCAGCGGCCAGC
>JASHPF010000358.1 GCA_030038295.1 Streptosporangiaceae bacterium | reverse complement strand
GCGCGGCCGCGATCCGGCGATGTGGTATCAATGCGGCCATGACGAGCCAGGCCGGACCGGTCGTGGGCACTCCCGACACGGGCCTGCCCGAGCTGCTGACCCTCGAGCAGATCGAGGACGACCTGTTCCGGACGGTGGTCGTGAGCGCCGAGCCGGCCGGGCTGTTCGGCGGCCAGGTGGCGGCCCAGGCACTGCGGGCAGCGGCCGAGACCGTGCCCGGCGGTCGGCTGCCGCACTCCCTGCACGGCTACTTCCTGAGTCGCGGCGACGCGTCGCAGCGCGTCCTGCTGACCGTCAGCCGGGACCGGGACGGGGGGTCCTATTCCAACCGGCGGGTCATCGCCGTCCAGCACGGCAAGGTGATCTTCAACATGGCGGCTTCGTTCCACCGGGCCGAGGACGGACCGGTGTACCAGGCGCACGCCGCGCCGGATGTCGAGCCACCCGAAGACCTGCCGGACAGCCAGCGGCGCAACCCGATGCACGGCGTGCAGCTCCGGATCCCCACCCAGCCGCACGCAGGTCAGCAGTGGCCGTCCCGGGTGTGGGTACGGTCCCGGCACCGTCTCGACGGGGACGTCGCGCACGCGTGCGCCCTGACCTACGTCTCCGACATGTTCACCGGGCACTCTGCCGTGCCTGGGCTGGTCATCGGCGGACCGCTGACCAGCATCGACCACGCGCTGTGGCTGTACCGCACGGTGGCCCTGGACGACTGGGTGCTCATGGATCTGCAGCCCGAGGCAGCCTGCGGCGGGCGGGCGACCTACACCGGGCGGATCTTCAGCCGGGACGGCACGCTCTGCGCCGGAATCGCCCAGGAAACGCTATTTCGTGCTGCCACGGCCGGGTTCGAGCTTCCAGATCTCACCTAGCGTCCATCTTTACCGTTTCGCAACCAGGGCTTATTGTGTCGATACTCAGGTTTTTTACGGCTTCCCCACAGTGCCGTGACCTTAGCATGACTTAGTAACGCAGTACTGAAGGCAGCGATTTAAGCACCGAGGGTGTTCGCAGGCGCGGACAGGCCTGGTCGACGGCGAGGAGGGCGGATGCGCCTGCGGGCAGTGCGGTTTGCTGTGCTCGGACTTGTCATAGCGATCGCCGTCGCCGTCGGCGTGGCGCTCAGCCCGCCCGCCCGAAGCTCGACCACACTGCCTGGCCACCTCGCTGTATTCGGGCAGACCACAACAATCGGTGCGCTGTTCACCATTTCCGGCTCGGGCCAGCTGGAGAACCACTTCTGCACCGCCAGCGTCGTCGACAGCCCGGTCGGTGACCTCGTCGTCACGGCCGCCCATTGCATGGAGAATCAGCGTGCGGGTCAAGTGGCGTTCGTGCCGGACTACTCGGCCGGGTACGAGCCCTACGGGATCTGGCTCGTCACCCGTGTGATCGAGGACAAGCAGTGGCGGCACTCGGCCGACGCGGACGACGACTTCGCGTTCCTGGTCGTCAGCCAGCCGGGCAGCGCAGTCCCGGTCGAGGATCTCACGGGTGGGGAACTGCTGGGGATCAGCGCGTCGCCAGGCCGGCAGGTTAAGGTCGCGGGCTATCCGAACACCGCGAACACGATGGTGGTCTGCGAGAACACGGTTGTCCTTTTCAGCCCGACGCAGTTCCAGTTCGACTGCGACGGCTTCACCGATGGCACGAGTGGCAGTCCGCTGCTCGCGGAGAGCGTGCCCGTCGGTTCCTCGGGCGAGGCCGTCACCGACGGGGTGGACATGGTGATCGGCGTGATCGGCGGGTACGAGCAGGGCGGCTATACGGCCTCGGTGTCGTACGCCACGCGGTTCAGCTCCGGCCTGGCGGCGCTCTACCAGCGCGCCGTGGTGGTGGCGGCCCGCTCCGCCGCCTAGCCCGACGGATGGACGGCGGGTATGCCGGAACCCGACATCTTGGTATACCGGGGTTATGAGCCAAGACGGTATCGCCGGTCAGATGCGCCGCGCCGCGACCACCCTCCTCCGCCAGCTGGACGACGACCAGCGCGCGCTCGCGCAGCTCGCCTTCGCCGACGACGCGGCCAGGCGCTGGCTCGAATACCGGCCGGAGCCGCGGCCGGGGGCGTGCCTCGCCGTGCTGACCCCGGACGCCCGCAAGGCCGCGCACCGGCTGCTCGCCACCGCGCTGAGCGACCGGGCGTTCGCGCAGGTCATGGCCATCGTGGCGCTAGAGGAGGTGCTGGACCGCCGGGAGCTGGGCGCGCTGCACCGGCACCTCGGCGACTACTGGGTGGCCGTGTTTGGCGATCCGGACGGAGCTGAGCCGTGGTCGTGGCGGTTCGAGGGACACCACGTGTCGGTGACCATGACGGTGCTCGGCGACGACGTGTCGCCGGCGCCGGTGTTCCTCGGCGCCAATCCGGCTCGGGTGAGCTACGGGGGCTACACCGTGTCCCGCCCGCTCGCCCCCGAGGAGGACCTCGGCCGGGCGCTGCTTGACGCGCTGGGCCCGGCTGGCCGGGCGGCCGCCGTGGTGGCCGACGCGGCGCCTGCCGAC
>JASHPF010000357.1 GCA_030038295.1 Streptosporangiaceae bacterium | reverse complement strand
TGGTGATGGGCGTCACCATCCTGCCGGTCGACTCGACCTACAAGTACGGGTACATCCTGTACGGCGACGCCACCAGGGTTGAGGCGCCGATCGGCACCTTCATCCACGAATTCCTGCCGAAGGTCAAGAGCGTGTCGATCATCTACGCGAACGTCCCCGGCAGCAACGTCCCGAACGAGGTCATCGCCTCGACGCTGCAGTACTACCACATCTCCGTCAAGCTCACCGCGTTCGACCCGACCAGCTCCAACATCACCTCTGCCGTCATCGCGTCCGGTGCGGCGACGGCCGGGCTCGTGATCGACGGCGCCGGTAACCCGGTGCAGTGCTCGGACGTCTACCAGGCGCTCAAGCAGCTCAACATCAGCACCCCGGTGCTGGCCAACGTGCCGTGCGACTCCGCGGTCACCGCCCAGGGCGACGGCGGGAGTCTCCCGGTCGGGTGGTACTACGCCAGCGCCAACCCGCTGCCGGGCGACCCGGACGACCCCAGCCTCGCCGCCTTCAAGGCCGTGGCGGATAGGTACGGCGACCCGACGGGCGCCTCGGACGCCTGGGTTGCGGACGCGTTCGGTCAGGTGCTGACCATCGCCAAGGTCTACAACGACATTCTCAAGTCAGGCGGGAAGATCACTGAGGCCAGCGTCAACGCGGGGTTCAAGAGCCTCAAGGGCGCGATTCCGCAGGGTCCCCCGCAGTTGCAGTGCGGCTCGATCAAGGGCGCGCCCGCGATCTGCAACGACGAGGTGTCGTTCTTCCAGAACACCTCGCCAGGGGTGTTCAAGGCGATTGCCCGGTGGATCGGGGCACCACCTGGGTGGAGCCCGCCTGCCGGACTGTTCTGAGGTAACGGTGGGCTGCGTCCCCGGCCGGGACACCTCCCGGCCGGGGACGCAGCCCCGCCCGGCCCCCGCGGGCGACAACGACAGACAGCTAGCCGTGCAGACAGAAAGGCCCCCCGTTCGTGAGTACCGAACTGCAGGGACAAGTGGCGGTTGTCACCGGTAGTGGCCGTGGCTTTGGCAAGGCCATCGCCGAAGGTCTTGCCGCCGCTGGCGCCGCGGTCATCGTCAGCTCGCGTACCCAGTCCGAGATCGAGGCGACCGTGAAGTCGATCGCGGACGCCGGTGGCCGGGCGCACGGCGTGGTGGCCGACGTGACCAGGCTGGCCGACGTCCAGGAGCTGCGCACCGCGGCCGAGGAGACATTCGGTCCGGTGACGCTCGCGGTCCACAATGCCGGGGTTCCCTGGCCGTTCGGGCCCACGTGGCTGGTTGACCCGGCCCGCTGGTGGGCGGCCCAGCAGGTGCACGTGCTCGGCGCGATGCACGTCATCAACACGTTCGTGCCGACGATGGTGGACCGCCACGATGGCCGGGTGGTGGTGGTCTCCAGCGCTGGCGGGACCCGGGTGGCGCCGTATCTGTCCGGCTACGGCGTCGCCAAGAACACCCAGATCAGGCTCGTCGAGTTCCTCGCCCATGAGGGCCACGACGCCGGCGGCGTCGCCGCTTTCGCGGTCCACCCCGGCGACGAGCTGACCGGGATCTCGGACCTCACGATGAACGACCCGGACGCACAGCGCTGGCTGCCGTGGTTCGTCGAGCACCTGCACGCCAAGATCGGAGAGGACAGTTCGGCCGGCTTCAAGGCCTGCGCGGACCTGGTCGTGAAGCTCGGCACTGGCCGCTACGACCGGCTGTCCGGGCAGTACCTCACGCCTACCGACGACCTGGACGCGAAGCCGGATTCGGTGTTCGAGGCACCCTCGCTCGCGCCGCCGCCCTGACGGCCAGTCCGGCAGGGAAGCTGAGCGAAGGAGAGAGGTCATCGACAAGGTCATCGGCAGCCCGGCGGAAGCGGTCAGCGACGTCAGCCAGGGAAGCGTCATCGGGATCGGCGGCTTCGGCGTGATCCACGGCTTCCCCGTGCACGTGATCAGCGCGGTGCGCGACCGGGGTCTGACGGACCTGGTCCTGGTCTGCAACTCGCTGGGCACCCTGCCGGGGCACCCGCTCACGCTGGTCGAGCAGGGCCAGGCCCGGAAGCTCGTGGTCTCCTTCTCCGCGAGGGCTGGGGGCGTGGTGGGCTCGGCGCAGGCCATCAGCCCGGTGCCGCTCGAGATCGAGCTGGTGCCGCAGGGCATCCTGGTCGAGCGGCTGCGCAGCGCCGGCGCGGGCCTCGGTCCCTTCTACAGCCCGGTCGGCCAGGACACGATCCTCGCCGAGGGCAAGGAGTGCCGCGAGTTCGGCGGCCGGCGCCACGTGCTCGAGGAACCGCTGCGGCTCGACTACGCGCTGATCTACGCCCACACCGCCGACCGGGCCGGCAACCTCGCGTTCCGCGGTGTGAATCAGAACTTCGGTCCGAGCTTCGCCAAGGCGGCCCGCGTCGTCATCGCCGAGGTCGACGAGATCGTCGCTGCGGGCGAGCTAGCGCCCGACGAGGTGGACCTGCCCGGCATCTTCGTCGACCGGGTGGTGCGGTCGCCGGTTCCCCGGACGCCACGGTGGCCGGAGTCACGAGCCAGGGACGAGCGGCGCGACTACCTCGGACGGCCAGGACTGACACCGCGCGAGGTCGGGGCGAGGATCGCCGCGCTGCTGCCGGAGCACAGCTATGTCAACCTCGGCGTCGGCCTGCCGACGCATGTCTCCGATCATCTGCTGGACCGGGACATCGTGCTGCACGCCGAGAACGGACTTCTCGGCTACGGCGCCCGGCTGACCGTCGCGGAGGCGGACGAGAACATCTACAACGCGGCCTCGGAGCCGGTTTCGCTGCGTAAGGGCGCCGCGGCGTTCGACACCGTCGCGGCGTTCGAGATGGCCCGCGGCGGACGGCTGGATGCCGTCGTCCTCGGCGCGTACCAGGTCGGCGGCGACGGCTCGTTCGCCAACTGGACCACACCCGAGATGGGCGGCGGTGCGATCGGCGGCGCCATGGACCTGGTCGTGCGGCCGGGCAAGCTGATCGTCGCGATGCGGCACACCGAGCGGTCCGGGCGGCCGAAGATCGTGCGGACCTGTGAGTACCCGGTGACGGGCACGGATTGCGTGGACCTCATCGTCACCGACCTCGCCGTCATCGAGCGGGACGAGCGGGGGCTGGTGCTCCGGGAGTGCGCCGCGGGGTTCACGGCGGACGACGTGCAGCGGCTCACCGAGCCGCGACTCGTGGTCGAGCTGTGGACAGATCAGGCCGACCCGGCCGCGGCAGGCTACCGCGCGTGGCAGGAGGCCTTCCGGCTCGGACGACCCGCGGGGAGGACGGCACCGTGCCTGGCCCGCTGACCGGCCTCCGGGTCATCGACTTCGGCCAGTACGTGGCCGGACCGCTCGCCGCCGTGCTACTGGCCGACCAGGGCGCCGACGTCGTCCACGTCGACCCGCCAGGCGGCCCGCGGCTGGCCGGCGTCCCGGACGCGTTCTTCAACCGCGGCAAGCGACGGATCATCCTCGACCTCAAGACGGCGGCCGGCCTCGCCGCGGCGCACCGGCTGGTGGCGTCGGCCGACATCGTCATCGAGAACTTCCGGCCCGGGGTGCTGGCCAGGCTGGGACTCGACCTGGACGCGATCCGGGCCACGCACCCTGGCCTGATCGCGTGCAGCATGCCGGGCTTCGGCGCCGACGACCCGCGGGCTGGCACGCGCGGCTACGAGGGCGTGATCGCCGCCGCGACGGCCAACTGCGAGCCGCGGACTGGCGAGGAGCCGCCCGGCTGGGACTGGACCCGGCCCACCTACTCCGCCCTCCCGCTCGCCTCCAGCTTCGCCGCCTACCTGGCGGCGGTCGGCATCGTGATGGCGCTCGTCGCGCGCCGGCGCACCGGCCGCGGGCAGCGCGTGGAGGTGCCGCTGTTCGACGCCATGTTCACGCTGATCGGGCACAGCGGGGCCTACGCCGACGATCGCGGCCTGCACCCGCCGCGGCCCATCCACGTGCGGGGCTCCGGCGCGTTCCGCTGCCAGGACGGCCGGTACGTGCAGTTCGACACGTCCAGCCCGCGGCACCTGCCGTGGTTCGCCCGTGCCGCCGGGTTGCTCGGCCGCTGGGACACCGAACTGCTCGACCTGGCCGCGACCGCCCGCCCCGAGGTCAACGAGCGGCTGCACGCGCGGCTGCGGGAGGAGTTCCTGACCCGGACCGCGGCGGACTGGGAAGCCATCGGCAACGCGGCCGGTGCCGCCATCGGGTTCATCCGCACGCCGGCCGAGTGGATCGGCACCGAGCACGCCCGCCAGATCGGCGCCGTCGCCCAGGTAGCCGACCCCGAGCTGGGCCCGCTCTGGTGTGCCGGCCTGCCGGTGGCGCTGAGCGAGTTTCCCGTGCCGCGGCCTGTGCCGCGTCGGCTGCCCGGCGCGGACACGGACGACGTGCTGGCCGAACTCGGCCAGCAGGGCGACCGCCCGGTGCCGGAGATCACCGCCGGCGGCGAGCCGGACCTCGACCAGCCGCTCGCCGGGATGCGGGTCCTGGACCTCGGCCTCGCACTGGCGGGCCCGACCTGCGGCCGGATCCTGGCCGAATTCGGCGCCGAGGTAGTGAAGGTCGGCAACCCCGTCGCCGGCGTGTCCGGGTACCTCAACCGCGGCAAGGAGTCGCTGCTGCTCGACATCACCAAGCTGCCCGGCCAGGAGGTGTACTGGCGGCTTGTCGACGACGCGGACGTCGTCCTGGAGAACTTCTCCCCTGGCACGGCCGAGCGCCTCGCGATCGGCTACGACGAGGTGCACGCGCGCCGACCAGACGTCGTGTACACCTCGATCAGCTGCTACGGCCTCGGCGGCCCGTGGACGCACTGGCGCGGCTGGGAACGGCAGGGCCAGGCCGTCACCGGGATCATGGAGCGGACCGGCCTGCCCTCGGTGCTCGGCCCCTACAACATCGTCGACATCGGCACCGGCATCCTCGGCGCGTTCGTCACGGCGCTGGCGCTCTACCATCGCCAGTCGACCGGCCGGGGCCAGCTCGCCAGCGCGTCGCTCGCGCAGACCGCCACCTATCACCAGGCGGCGTTCATGTTCGACTTCCCTGGCTACCTGGCCACCGAGCCGCGTGGCTACCTCGCCCTCGGCGAGGGTCCGCTGCAGCGCTATTACCGCGCCGCGGACCGGTGGTTCTTCCTGGCCGCCCGGCCGCAGGACCGCGGTGCCCTGGCCGATGTCACCGGGCGGCCCGACGTGGCCGAGCTGACGGGCGAGAAGCTCGAGGCGGCGCTCGAGACGGCGTTCGCGACGGCGGACACCGGCCCGCTGGTCGAGCGGCTCACTGCCGTCGGCGTCGCCGCGCACGTGGTGGTGCCGATCGCGGAGCTGATGACGGACGGGCTCGTCCGCTCGCGCGGGCTCAGCGTGACCCAGCAGGTAACCGGCGCGGGCAGCTGCACGATGCCGGGCATCTCGGTGCGGCTGTCCGACACACCCGCCAGGGTGGGGCGGGCGCCCCGTCGTCCGGGCGAGGATGCGAAGGCGGTACTTGCCGGGGCGGGGCTCGCGGACCAGCTGGAGGCGCTGGAGCGCGGCTGGGTCGTGCGCGCTACCGACTTGCCGGCGGCCTGGCCGTGACCGGCGGCCACCGGCGTGATCACGGCACACCAGAACGAGCGGAAAGGAACACACCGTGCAACGCAGCGACACGAGGTTTCTGACCACGCACACGGGCAGCCTGATTCGCCCGGACAGCCTGGTCGCGGAGCCTGCGCCCGACGCCGAAGCCAGCACGCGTGCCGACTACGAGCGCGCGCTGCGGACGGCGGTGGCAGACGTGGTCGCCGAGCAGCGTGGTGTCGGTCTCGACGTCGTCAACGACGGCGAGTTCGGGAAGTCGAGCTGGTCGGCGTATGTGCTCGCCCGGGTCAGCGGCTTCGAGATCCGTCCCGACCAGCTCAAGCCGCTCGACTGGCTGGGCCGGGACCGCGAGCGGTTCAAGGGCTTCTTCACCCAGAACGCGGAAATCCCGCCGGCCCTGACCGGGGCTCCGGCGGAGGTGTGCGTCGGCCCGATCAAGTACACCGGGCTCGATCAGGTCAACCGGGATCTGGCCAACCTCAAGGCCGCCAGCGCACCCTTCCCTGGCGGCGAGGTGTTCTTCACCAGCGTGGCCCCGGCGAGCACGGCGTACCAGGGCATCAACGAGTACTACGCCACCGAAGAGGAGTACATCTACGCGATCGCGGACGCGCTGCGGCAGGAGTACCTCGCCATCCATGAGGCCGGGTTCCTGCTGCAGGTCGACGACGCGGTGCTCGCCAACATGTACGACCACCTGGTGGAGCAGGGTGAGGAAACCTACCGGCGCTGGGCGCAGCTGCGGATCGAGGCGCTCAACCACGCGCTCGAAGGAATCCCCGAGGACCGGGTTCGCTACCACGTCTGCTTCGGCAGCTGGCACGTCCCGCACGTCGCCGACGCGCCGCTCGAGGCGCTGCTGCCGTTCATTCTGCAGGTCAAGGCCGGCGCCTATTCGATCGAGGCCGCCAACCCGCGGCACGAGTGGGAGTGGGAGGTGTGGGAGCGGGCCGGCGTCCCGGCTGGCAAGATCCTCATCCCGGGCGTGATCACCCACCACACGACCACGGTCGAGCATCCGCGGCTCGTGGCGCAGCGGATCGAGCGGTTCGCCAAGATCGCCGGGCCGGAGGGCGTGATCGCGGGCGCCGACTGCGGTTTCGCCCAGGCGGCGGCCATCAAACGCACTCATCCCGAGGTGATGTGGGCCAAATTTGAGTCCCTGGTGGCTGGCGCACAAATCGCGTCCCAGCGATTCTGGGGTTCATAACGACGTCAACGAGCGCGGAAAGGGTTCGACTCCTTGTCGACGGGTCAGTTCGAGGTCCTGTGCGGCAGGACGAAGAGGAGATCACAATGACGGTGCAAGACGAGACCAGGGCCGCGGAAGTAGCTGACCGGGGCGTGCCGGGAGCGATGGCCGGCAAGTTCCCCGGCGTGCCCGAGACGCCGGCGCCAGGACCGGGCGAGCTGCAGCAGACGCCGCAGGAGATCGAGGGTCCGTACTACCGGCTCGGCGCGCCGCAGCGGTCAAGCCTGCTCGAGCCGGGCGACAAGCCCGAGATCGTGCTGACCGGCCGGGTCCTCAACGAGAAGGGCGCGCCCATCCCTGGCGCGGTCGTGAGCTTCTGGTCGTCGGACGCGGTCGGGAACTACGACATGGTCGGCTACCGGTACAACGGCTGGGTGGTGACCGACGAGCAGGGCCGGTACGCGGTCACGACGATCATCCCCGGCTGCTACGAGCCGCGGGAGGCTAAGCACATCCACGTGAAGGTGCAGGGCAACAGCAGCCCCATCACCACCCAGCTGTACATCGAGGGTGAGCCGGGCAACACCGACGACGAGTTCTACCACCCGGCACTGATGGTGCCCTGCACGCTCGACGCCGACGGAGTCAAGCACGGCCGCTTCGACTTCGTCATCAAGCAGGTCACCGAGCAGGAGAACGTAACCCCGGAGAGCCTGGCCGCGCGGGTCTAACCGGTCCCACCGAATATCGTCCACACGAAGGGCAGGCATGGCGTGTCCCAGATCATCGTGTTCCTGCTGCTCGGGATCGGGGCCGGCGGCCTGATCGCGGGCGTCGGGATGGGCGTCGTGCTGAGTTACCGCGGCGCCGGAGTCATCAACCTCGCGACCGGGGCCGTCGCCATGCTGGCGGGTTACTTCTTCTGGTCGATCCGCACCGGGAAGTTCGCCACGATTCCCGCGGTTCCCGCCGTCATCCTGACCCTGGTCTTTGCGGTGGTCGTCGGGGTGCTGTTCGACCTGCTGGTGATACGCCCGCAGCGGACCGCGACGCCGCTCGCGAAGCTGATCGCGACGCTCGGGGCGCTGCTCATCCTGCAGTCGTTCGTCGTCATCACATTCGGCGAGTCGGCGCAACCTCAGCCCGTCATCTTGCCGTCGACGAACGTGATCCTCTTCGGCGACCCGATTCCGGTGTACAACTTCATCATCGGCGGCGTCATGCTCGTGATCATGGGCGGGCTGGTGTCGCTGTACCGGTGGACCCGGTTTGGGCTCGGCACCCGCGCCGCGGCCGAAAACGAGGCGCACGCCATGTTCATGGGGCTGTCGCCGAACTGGCTGTCGCTGGCGAACACGGTGCTGATGACCCTGCTGATGGGCGTCACCGGACTGCTCGCCGCGTCGGTCATCGAGCCCGATCCGAGCACCCTGCCGCTGATGGTGATACCGGGACTGGCCGTCGCGATCTTCGGCCGGTTCACCTCTTTCTGGATCACCTGCGTCGCCGGCATCGCGCTGGGCATGGCCGAGTCGCTGCTGATCTACCTGTCGGACCAGTCCTGGTTTCCCAATGACGGCGGGCCCGGCTACCCGCTGCCCGGCATCACCGACCTGCTGATCTTCCTGGTCCTGGTCGTGGCGATGTATTTCCGGGCGGGCAAGATCCCTGGTCGCGGCGATGTGCTGGAACGCCGGCTGCCCGCGGCGCCGGCCCCCAAGCACCCGCTGCGCAGCGCGCTCATCTGCTTCGCGATCGGCGCGGTCGCGATCCTGCTGCTGCCCGGCGGCTTCCGCAACACCCTGGGCGTCTCGCTGATCATGGTGGTGTTCCTGCTGTCCGTCGTGATCATCACCGGCTACCTGGGGCAGGTCTCCATCGTCCAGTTCGCCCTCGGCGGCGCGGCCGGGTTCGCCGTGTCACACTTCGCCACGAATTTCGGCATCGGCTTCCCGTGGGCGCCCATCCTGGGTGTGCTCATCGCGGTGTTGCTCGGGGTGTTCTGCGGGATCCCCGCGCTGCGGGTGCGCGGCGTGAGCCTGGCGGTCGTGACGCTGGCCGCGGCGGTGGCAATCGAGAACTTCGGCTTCGGCAACACCACCTGGGGCGGCGGCCTCAAGGGCTCGCCGGTGCCGGCCCCGTCCCTGTTCGGCTGGCAGTGGGGACCGAATGCCTCGCTGCACGGGCTCTTCGGTGCCGAGCCGAGCCCGCTGTTCGGCTGGTTCGTGCTCATCGTCGTGGTCATCGTCGGGTTGCTGGTGTCCAACCTGCGGCGCAGCGCACTCGGTCAGGACATGCTGGCGGTCCGGGCGAACGAGCGGGCCGCGGCGGCCGCCGGCATCAATATCCGCCAGACCAAGCTGCTCGGCTTCGCGATTTCGGCCGGCGTGGCCGGCATCGCCGGTGTGCTGCTGGCCTACGCCTACAGTTCGATCACGCCGACGAGCTACGACACCGCGACCTCGCTCGCGCTGATCGCGTTCGCGTACATCTGCGGGATCTCGACCGTGGCCGGCGCCGTCTGGGGCGGCATGATCTTCATCGGCAGCATCTCTGCCTACGCCTTGCTTGACTGGTTTGGCCTCCAGGGCGAGTGGTTCACGCTGGCCGGCGGTGCGCTGCTCATTCTCACTCTGGTACAGCGGCCGGAGGGTGTTGCGACCGCCTTGTTCTACGGCGATAAGCCGCCCATCCCGCTGCCGCCGTTCCTGCACCGGCGGGCCGGCCCGCAGGTGAGCCCTGCGCTGGTGGAAGGCATCGACAAGGCGAAGGTGGCGTCATGACCGCAGTCCTGGAAGCCAGCAAGATCAGCGTGAGCTTCGGCTCGGTCAACGCGCTGGTGGACGTCGATCTCGAAGTGCCGCCAGGGAAGCTCGTCGGCCTGATCGGGCCCAACGGCGCCGGCAAGACGACGTTTATCGACGCCGTCACCGGCTTCGTGCCTGCGACCGGCACGGTGGCGCTGGGCGGCCGGGACATCTCCGCGGAGCCGCCGCACGTCCGGTCTCAACTCGGGCTAGCCAGGACGTGGCAGACGCTCGAGCTGTTCGACGACCTGAGCGTGCAGGAGAACTGTGTCGTCGCGTCCCGGCGGCCGACCGTGCTGGGCACGCTGGCGCAGATCGTGCTCGGCCGGCGCCAGCCGACTCAGGCCGCGGTGGACGAGGCGATCAGGATCCTCGAGCTCGACGATGTCGCCGGGCGGATGCCGAGCGAGCTGTCGCAGGGCAAGCGGAAGCTGGTCGGTGTCGCCCGCGCGCTGGCCGGCCAGTCGAAGCTGATCCTGCTCGATGAGCCGGCCTCTGGCCTGGACACCCAGGAAAGCTTCGACCTCGGTCGTCGGCTGCGGCGGGTCGTGGACGAGGGAGTGGCGATGCTGCTCGTCGATCACGACATGGCTCTGGTGCTGAGTGTCTGCGACTACGTCTATGTGATCGACTTCGGCCGGGTGCTGGCCCACGGCGTGCCCACGGAGGTGCGCGCCAACGAGAAGGTGCTGGCCGCCTACCTCGGCGGCGTGGCCACGGTTACCGAGGCGGCCGGGCCGGAGCCAGACGGCACCGAGCCTGCCCCGGCCGGCCAGACGGGAGAGGTGCTCCGGTGAGCGACACGATCCTGAAAGTCGAGGACCTGTCCGCTGGCTACGCGGGCGCCGAGGTCATCAGGAATATCAACATCACCGTGGGCGTCGGCGAGGTAGTCGCGCTGTTCGGCCCGAACGGCGCCGGGAAGACCACGACGCTCCGAGTCATCTCCGGAGTGATTCGCCCGACCCACGGCACCGTCTTCTTCTGCGACACCGATCTCGCCAAGCAGTCGCCTACCCTGCGCGCCCGGGCAAGAATCGCACACGTGCCTGAGGGCCGCGGGATCTTCTACGGCCTCACGGTGGCTGAGCACTTCCGGCTGGGCTTCCGCGGTGAGCACGTTGACCCGGCAGTCGTGTACGAGTACTTTCCGGCGCTCGAACCGCTGAAGGACCGGAAGGCCGGGCTGCTGTCCGGTGGCGAGCAGCAGATGCTCGCGGTCGGGCGCGCCCTTGGGCGCCGCCCGAAGCTGCTGCTGCTGGACGAGCTCAGCCTCGGCCTGGCGCCGCTGCTCGTCGAGCGGCTGCTGCCCGTGGTACGCGCATATGCCCAGGAGAGCGGCTGCGCGGTGCTCCTCGTCGAGCAGCACGTCCAGCTGGCGACGGAGATCGCCGACCGCTGTTACGTGCTGTCACACGGCGACATTGTCCTGCACGAGACGGGCGAGCGGCTGATGCGGGATCCGGCCCTCCTGGTCGCCAGCTATGTCGGGCAGCGCGCGCCGGAACCGGGTAAGGCCGTCGCGGGGAGCGGCGCGTGACCATTCGCGGCAAGGCCTCCATTGCTGGTGCGTACGAGCACCCCGAGCGCAAGATACCGGACAAGTCGATCGCACAAGTGCACGCCGAGGTAGCGGTCGGCGCGCTCGCGGACGCCGGCCTGGAGCTGAGCGACGTCGATGCGTACTTCTGCGCGGGTGACGCGCCGGGCTTCGGGCCGATCTCGATGGCTGATTACCTCGGCCTGACCAACCTGACCTACGCCGACTCGACCGAGACCGGCGGTTCGTCCTACGTCGCCCACGTCGGCCACGCGGCCGCGGCCATCGCCGAGGGAAAGTGCCGGGTCGCTCTCATCACGCTGGCCGGCCTGCCGCGATCCCAGCCGGTGCCCCGGCCCTCGGCGTCCTCGCTGGCGCCCGAGGCAGGGTTCGAGCAGCCGTTCGGGCCTACGACGGTGTCGATGTACGCGCTCGCGGCGCGGCGCCATATGCACGAGTTCGGCACCACCAGCGCGCAGCTCGCGGCGATCAAGGTGGCTGCCTCGCAGCACGCGCAGCACAATCCGCACGCGATGCTGCCGAAGCCGGTGACGGTGGACGAGGTCCTGGACTCACCGATGATCAGCGACCCGCTCCACCGGCTCGACTGCTGCGTGATCAGCGACGGCGGCGGCGCGCTCGTGGTCGTCGCGCCGGAGATCGCGGCCGCGCTGCCACGACGGACCGTCAAGGTGCTCGGCCACGGCGAGGCGCCCAAGCTGACCAGCAGCGGCCGCATCGACCTGACGCACACCGGCGCGGTCTGGTCTGGGCCACGGGCCTTCGAGGAGGCGGGCGTCACGCCGGGCGACGTCGACTACGCGTCGATCTACGACTCGTTCACGATCACCGTCCTGCAGACCATCGAGGACCTCGGCTTCTGCGAGAAGGGCAAGGGCGGCGCGTTCGTGGCTGACGGCGCGCTGGTCGCGCCGCACGGCCGGCTGCCGTTCAACACCGACGGCGGCGGCTTGTGCAACAACCACCCGGTGAACAGGGGCGGGATGACCAAGGTGATCGAGGCGGTCCGGCAGCTGCGCGGCGAGGCCAACGCTCCCGTGCAGGTGCCCGACTGCGAGATCGCGGTCGTCAACGGTAACGGCGGGTCGCTGGGCACCCGGTCTGCCGCCGCGACGCTGATCCTGGGCCGGGAGGACGCATGACCACGCCCGCTGCAACGCCGCCGGAGCCGCAACCGCTGCCCGCGCCGGCGCCGGCGGTCAACCCGGAGACCAAGGAGTACTGGGCCGCCACCGGGCAAGGCCGCTTGCTGGTGAAGCAGTGTGCCGACTGCGACAGCCTGATCTGGTACCCCCGGGGCATCTGCCCCCAGTGCGGCAGCCTGCACACGGACTGGCTGCAGGTCTCGGGCCGCGGGCGCATCTACAGCTACACGGTCAACCACCGCGGCGAGGGCGCCTTCCAGGGCGCGTCGCCGTTCGTGCTGGCCTATGTGGAGCTCGACGAGGGCCCGCGGATGATGACCAACATCGTCGAGGCGGACGGCGCGGACCTCGCCGTCGGGCTGCCGGTCGAAGTCGTGTTCCACGACACCGGCGACGGCGCTGCGCTGCCCCGATTCAGACCGCTTCGCAGCTAGTGCCACCACCCTCGACCCCGTTCCGGACATCTGCGCAGGAGAAGAGACGACGACATGGCACCCACGAAGACGAGCGGCGCAGAGTACCTGGCCCGGACCCTCGAGGCCTACGGGGTCACGGCGGTGTTCTTCGTCCCGACCATCCTCAGCAAGGCGCTGTACGAGATGGAGGTGCACACCGGCATCAGCCGGATCCTCACCCACGGCGAGAAGGCCGCGGTGTACATGGCCGACGGCTACGCACGCGCGTCCGGTCGGCCGGGCGTGTGCATGGCACAGACCGTCGGTGCCGCGAACCTGGCTGCCGGGCTGCGTGACCCGTTCCTCGGCTGCTCGCCGGTGGTGGCGCTGACCGGCGGTCCGTACAACTGGAGCCGCGGCCGGAACTACTACCAGGAGATCGAGGACTTCCCGCTGTTCAAGCCGGTGACCAAGTTCAGCGCGCAGGTCACCGATGCCGGGCGGCTGCCCGATCTGCTGGCGTCCGCCTTCTCGGTCGCGGTCGCGGGCCAGCCGGGACCGACCCACCTGGAGGTGTTCGGGCACTCGGGCGAGGACGTCGAGGACGGCGAGGTCGACGTTCCGGTGCCGGCGGCGCGCCCGGTAACGGTGCCCGCGTACCGAACCCGCGCGCCCGGCGAGGCGATCGCGGCGGCGGCGCGGCTGCTGGCCGCCGCCAGCCGTCCGGTAATCGTGGCGGGCGGCGGGGTGCGCGCCTCGGGTGCCGGTGCCGAGCTGCGCGCGCTGGCGGAGCAGCTCAACATCCCGGTGGCCACCTCGCTCAACGCCAAGGACACGCTGCCGGGTGACCACCCGCTGAACGTCGGCGTGCCGGGCGTCTACGCCAGGGCTAGCGCGAACCAGGTGCTGCTCGAGGCCGACCTGGTGCTCTACGTCGGGAGCAAGATCGCCAACCAGGTCACGCTCAACTGGCAGATCCCCCCGCTCGATACCAAGGTCATCCAGCTCGACATCGAGCCCGCCGAGCTCGGCAGGCACTACCCCGACACGCTCGGCCTGGTAACCGACGCGAAGCTCGGCCTTGCCGACCTCGCCGCGGCGGCCGGACCGGACAGCAGCCCGGCCAGGCTCGCCTGGGTGCGGCGGGTGCAGGACATCGTCCGGCAGTGGTGGCAGCAGTACGCCGGGCTGATGGCCTCGGACGCCGAGCCGATCCGACCGGAGCGGCTCGCGGCCGAGTTCACCCGGCATCTGCCGGCCGACGCGCTGCTGGTCTCCGACACCGGTCACTCGGGCATGTGGACCGGCGGCATGGTCGACCTGACCGCCCCTGGCCAGGGCTACATCCGGGCTGCCGGATCGCTGGGCTGGGGCCTCCCGGCGGCGCTCGGCGCCCAGGTGGCGGCGCCCGATCGGCCGGTGATCCTGTGGACCGGTGACGGCGGGCTCTGGTATCACATCGGCGAGCTGGAGACCGCTGCCCGGTGGAAGATTCCGGCCATCACCGTCGTGAACAACAACCGGTCGCTGAACCAGGAGATCAACGTGTACAGCCGGGCATACGGCGGCTCCCTGCACGGCAAACACGGCCAGCTCTGGCACTTCGAGGACGTCGACTTCGCGAAGGTGGCCGAGTCCATGGGCGTGCTCGGCCTCACCGTGCGCAAGGCGGCCGACTTCGAGGCAGCGCTGGAGAAGGCCCTCGCCAGCAACGGACCGGCCGTGATCAACGTGGTGACCGAGATCGAGGCGCTGGCGCCCCGGTCGACCACCGAGCGTGCCGCCGAGTAGCGGAAGGAACGGACCGTGCGAGGTGACACGACGCCGCAGGCCGCCGACTTCAGGTTCGACGTCGATGCGCAGTGGGAGCAGCTCCCGGCCGGCCTTGCGCATAAGGACGTGTCGGCGGTGGACACCGACTCCCAAGATCGCGTGTACCTGCTGACCAGGTACGACTCCAACGTGCTGGTGTACGAGCGGGACGGCACGTTCCTGACCGCCTGGGGTGGCGAGCACTTCACCAACCCGCACGGCCTGACCGTCGGCCCGGACGACGCGGTGTGGACCGTCGACAACGGCGACCACTCGGTGCGGAAGTTCTCCCCGGACGGCAAGCTGCTGCTGACGCTTGGCCGACCGGGCGAGCCGTCCGACACTGGTCACCGGCAGGGCGGCGGGTTCATCGTGCACAACGTCGAGACGGTGGAGCGGCCCGGCCCGCCGTTCAACGGCTGCACCAACCTGGCCATCAACTCGGCCGGGCGCATCTATGTCTCCGACGGCTACGGCAACTGCCGCGTGCACGTGTTCTCGCCCGACGGGGAGCTGATCGCCTCCTGGGGCGAGGTGGGCATCGACGCAGGCCAGTTCCACCTGCCGCACGGGATCGCGGTCGGCCCGGACGACCGGGTGTACGTCTGCGACCGGGAAAACGACCGCATCCAGGTCTTCGACCCGGACGGCAACTACCTCAGCCAGTGGACGGACGTGCAGCGCCCCTGCCACATCGCCGTCGACGCCGACGGTTACTCATACGTGGCCGAGTTGTGGCGGCCGAAGGGCAAGGGCTCGTTCACGCACGGTTTCATGCCCGAAGACCGGCCCGGCCGGGTCACCATCTTCGACCGGCACGGGGGCATCGCGGCCCGGTGGGGCGCGAGCACCGTCAGCCGGACGGCGCCGGGCAACTTCATCGCTCCGCACGGCATCGCCGTCGACTCCCGCGGCGACGTGTACGTGTGCGAAGTGTCGTACACCTTCGGGGTCAGGGCCAACGGCGTAGACCCCGCCGAGGCCGCCGCTCACCAGATCCAGAAGTTCACCCGACGCACCGCGTGACCCAGCGAGAGGACGAAAACAGATGAGGCACAGCACCGATCGGATCCGGTCCACGCATGGCGGGAACCTGCCGCGGCCCGCGGAGTTCGACGCGCTGCTGCAGCAGGGCCCGGTGGTGACGGCTGAAGTAGCGGCAGAGCTGCCGACCGCGGTGCAGTACGTGGTCGACCGCCAGCTGGACTGCGGCGTGGACGTGATCAATGACGGCGAGTACGTGAAGGCCGCCGGCGGCGGCAGCTACGCCGGCTACATCCACCAGCGGGTGAGCGGCTGGGAGGTGCTGCCGATCGACCCGGCCAAACCGCGCAAGCGCGATGGCGTGGGCGGGCGGGAACGGCGGATGTTCCCCGGCTTCTATGAGTCGGGGCTCTGGCTGCAGGGCTCCGGCGGGCCGGTGCGGCCGGGCTACTTCAAGCCGGGCCGGCCTCCCGAGCCGACGACCGAGCGGGTGGCGACCGGGCCAGTGACCTACATCGGCTACGACGCCATCAAGGCGGACGTGGACGCGCTCAAGAAGGCGCTGACGGGCAAGCCCGACGAGGTCGAGGGGTTCGTGGCCGCGCTGGGGCCGCTGAGCCTCGGCGCAAGTGCGAGGAATGAGCACTACTCCTCGGAGGAGGAGTACATGACCGCCGTCGCCGAGGTGGTCCACGAGGAGTACAAGGCGGTCACCGATGCCGGCTTCATCGTCCAGATCGACGAGCCGGAGTTCGCCACCTCGTGGCAGTTCTACCCGGACTGGGACGTGCCGAGATACCGGCAGTACCTGGAGTCCTGCGTCGAGATCATCAACCACGCGCTGGCCGGGCTGCCAGAGGACCAGATCCGCTTCCACGTCTGCTGGGGTTCTGGCCACCGGCCACACGTGACCGACATCGACCTGAAGGACATCGCCGACCTGCTGCTGAAGATCAACGCACAGGCCTACTCCGTGGAGGCCGGCAACGTGCGGCACGCCCACGAGTGGACCGTCTGGCGCGACGTCAAGCTGCCCGACGGCAAGATCCTGGTGCCCGGCGTCATCTCGCACGCGACCGACCTGGTCGAGGCGCCCGGCCTGGTCGCCGAGCGGCTGGTCAACTACGCCAGCGTCGTCGGCCGGGAGAACGTTCAGGCCGGCACCGACTGCGGCATCGGGTCGCGGGTGGGCCACGAGGAGATCGTCTGGGCCAAGCTGACGGCGATGGCCCACGGCGCCGAGCTCGCGAGCAAGCAACTCTGGGGCAAGTGACTGCGGGGTGACTGACGTGACCTACGACCTGCTCATCAAGGGCGGCCATGTACTGGACCCGGGTCAGGGCCTGGACGGCACGCTCGACATCGCCATCTCCGGCGGCAAGATCAGTCAGATCGCCGCGGACATCCCGGCCGAGGAGGCCGGCAGGGTGCTCGAGATCCGCGGCGCGGGCCGGCACGTGGTACCCGGCCTGATCGACATCCACACGCACGTCGCGAACGGCGCCATCACCGAGGGCGTTGGCATGGGCAACTGCGACCCCGACACCATCGGCGTGCACTCTGGCGTCACCACGGTCGCGGACTGCGGGTCGGTGGGCGTCGCCAACCTCGGCGTCTTCCCTGCATACATCCTGCCGAACGCGAAGACCAGGGTGATCACCATGGTCAACGTCGGCAGCTACGCGCACACCATGCCCGGACCGGCGGACGTCAGCTCCCTCGACGACATCAACAGGGATGCCCTGGTGACGGCCGCCGAGCACAACCCCGGCCTGATCGCGGGCGTCAAGCTGCGCATCGTCGGCCCGGCGTTCGGCGAGATCGGCGAGGACATCATCACGAAGGCCAAGGCCGCCGCCAACGACCTCGGGGTGCCGCTGATGGTGCACATCGGCGACTTCACCGCCAAGGACGCGGCGTCAGCGGCGCGGCGCGGGGAGCTGACCCGGTTCCTGCTCAAGACGTTCGAGCCGGGTGACATCCTCACCCACTTGTGCACCCCGAACTCCGGTCGCGTCCTCGACCCCTCTGGTCGGCCCTATCCGGAGGTTGCCGAGGCACGCGCCAACGGCGTCGTGCTCGATTCCGCGCTCGGCCGCGGCAACTTCGGCATCGAGGTGGCCAGGCGCCAGGCCGAGGTCGGGCTGTACCCGGACACCATCAGCAGCGACCTCACTGCGCTGGGCCAGACCTTCCACAGCCTGCTGGAGTGCATGGCCAAGTTCATGTCGGTGGGCTACACGCTGGCCGACGTGGTGAGGGCTACCACGTCGAGCGCGGCCCGGGCGCTCGGACTAACCGACACGATCGGCGCGATCGCCGTCGGCCGCGACGCAGATCTCACCATCCTCGACGTGGCCGAGGGAGACTTCACCTTCACCGATACCACCGGTACCGCGTTCCAGGGCGGCTACGGGCTGGCACCTGTGTACACGATCAAGGCAGGGGAGGAGTTCTCGCCTGGCTGGGGTACCCACCCGTGGGGGTGGCTGCCCGCATCCGCCTAGCCATCACGCTCCGCGGCCGGCCTTTCGCCAGGCGAAAACATGCGGCCGGCGTCATTGCGCCGACGATCACGGTTGTGCCAACGTCGGCATGACACGGCGCGAAGATAACCGGCAACCTGTCGTGCGGCGCCGGCTGAACTGCGGGGCAGACCCCGAGGATCGTCACAATGCGAACCGGCGGCCGAGGTATCGCCGCCGCAGAGAGGCAAGGCCTGATGAGCATTCTGGGCACCCGGGTAGTGCGGACCGAGGATCCGCTGCTGCTGACCGTCGGTGGCACCTACGTCGACGACCTGCGAGTTCCCGAGCTGACCGGAGCGGCCAGGGTCACCTTCGTGCGGAGCCCCGTCGCCCACGCGCTGATCACGGGGATCGACGTCGCGGCGGCACTCGAGGCACCGGGTGTGGTAGCCGTGCTGACCGTCGCCGACATCGACGACCTGCCGCCGCCACCGCCGCCGCCGGAGGGCGAGCCCCCGCCCGGCAGCGAAGCTGCGCCGCTGCCGATGGGCGGGCACTGGGCCGAGCCGCTGCTGGCTGTCGACCGGGTGCGCTTCGTCGGGGAGCCGGTGGCGATGGTCCTCACCGACGACAGCTACCAGGGCGAGGACGCCGCCGAGCTGGTGAGCGTCGACTACGAGCCGCTGCCCGCGGTGATCGACCTCGACGACGCAGTCAGCGGCGAGACGCTGCTGTTCCCGGCCGCCGGAACGAACGTCGCGGTGACGGCGGGCGCGCCGGCCGACGACAACGGGTTCGCCGGCTGCGACGTGGTCGTGGCGCGCACCATCGTGAACCAGCGCCTGGCGCCGGTATCGATGGAAGGGCGGGCCGCGGCGGCCAGCTGGGCCGACGGCAAGCTGACCGTGTGGGTCAGCACCCAGAACGCGCAGCTCAGCAGGTTCATCCTGGCGGGCGCGTTCGGGCTCGACCCGGCTGCGATCAGGGTCGTCGCGCCGGACGTCGGCGGCGGCTTCGGCGCCAAGATCGGGCTCGACCGGGATGCGCTGCTGGTCGCGTGGGCGGCCAGGCACACCGGACGCGCGCTGCGCTGGGTGGAGACCCGCAGCGAGAACCTCGTGGGGATGACGCACGGCCGGGCGCAGCGCCAGCGCATCACGATCGGCGGAACCAGGGACGGCCGGATCCTGGCCTACCGGAACGAGGTGATCCAGGACACCGGCGCGTACCCGCGGATGAGTGGCTTCCTGCCGTTCCTCACCGGACTGATGGCCTCGGGGCCGTATGACATCGGGCACGTCGAGACGGCGAACCGGGTCGTGGTCACCAACACCACACCGATCTCCGCCTATCGCGGCGCCGGGCGTCCCGAGGCAACGGCCGCGGTCGAGCGCGCCGTCGACCTGTTCGCGGCCGAGATCGGCATGGACCCAGCCGAGGTTCGCCGGATCAACCTGGTGCCGCCCGACAAGTTCCCGTACAGCTCCGGTGGTGGTGCCGTCTACGACACCGGCGAGTACGTCAAGGCGCTGGACCAGGTGCTCGCCGTGGCCGGCTATGCGGACCTGCGCGCCGAGCAGGCCCGGCGACGGGAGCGCGGCGACACCCTGCAGCTCGGTCTCGGGCTGGCGAGCTACGTGGAGATCACCGCCGCCGACGCCGCGGGTGGTGAGACCGCCCGGCTCGTGGTGCACGACGACGGCACAGCCACGGTCTACACCGGTAGCTCGGCGCACGGCCAGGGCCACCACACCGCGTGGGCGATGCTCGTCCAGGGCGAGCTGGGCATCCCGATGAACAAGATCACGGTGCTGCACGGGGACACCGACCTGATTCCGCTGGGCACCGGCACGTATGCGTCACGGTCGCTGCAGCTCGGCGGGACCGCGGTGCACCTGGCGGCGGTCGACGTCAAGGAGCAGGCGCGCACGGTCGCCGCCGACCTGCTCGAGGCCAGCGAGCCCGACCTCGAGCTCGACACCGAGCGCGGCGTCTGGCAGGTGCGTGGCGACCCGGCGTCCAGCCGGACGTGGGCCGAGGTGGCGGCGCACGCCGGGACCGACGGGCTGGCGGCGGATGTCAACTTCACCGAGGGCCAGCCGACTTTCCCGTTCGGCACGCACCTCGCGGTGGTCGAAGTGGACACCGAGACCGGCAAAGTGCGGCTGGTCCGGCACGTGACCGTCGACGACGCGGGGACCGTGCTGAACCCGCTGCTCGCCGAGGGGCAGCGGCACGGCGGGATCGCCCAGGGCGCCGCGCAGGCGCTGCTCGAGGAGATGGTCTACGACGCTGACGGCAACCCGGTCACCGGGACGCTCGTGGACTACGCCATCATCACCGCTGCCGAGCTGCCGAGCTTCGAGCTGCTGTCGAGCGAGACGCCCGCGCGGAGCAACCCGCTGGGCGCCAAGGGGATCGGCGAGGCCGGCACCATCGGCGCCACGCCCGCCGTGCAGAACGCGGTGGTCGACGCGGTCAGCCACCTTGGCATCCGGCACATCGACATGCCGACGACGCCGGCCCGAGTCTGGGCCGCGATCACCGAGGCAACCGCGACCTCAGCAACCGAGGAGGGCCAGTGAAGGTCACCGTGACGGTCAACGGCACCGAGGTCGCCGCGGAGCTGCCGGACCGCACGCTGCTCGTGCACTTCCTGCGCGAGCAGGCAGGCCTGACCGCGGCCAACGTCGGCTGCGACACCAGCTCGTGCGGCGCGTGCACCGTGCTGCTCGACGGCCAGTCGGTGAAGTCCTGCACGCTGCTGGCCGCGCAGGCGGACGGGCGTGCGGTGCTGACGCTCGAGGGCCTGGCCAACGGCCAGGGCGACCTCCATCCCGTCCAGCAGGCCTTCCGCGATGAGCACGGTCTCCAGTGCGGCTTCTGCACGCCGGGCATGGTGATGGCCGCCGTCTCGCTGCTGACGGAGAACCCCGACCCCACCGAGGCAGAGGTCAGGACCGCACTGGAAGGCAACCTCTGCCGGTGCACTGGATATCACAACATCGTCCGCGCCGTCCTGGCCGCGGCTGGCGAAAGGCGGACTCGTTGATCCCGGCACCCTTTACCTACCGGCGTGCCTGGTCGGTCGAAGAAGCGGTCGAGCTCGTGGCCCACGATGGCGAGGACGCCAAGTTCCTGGCCGGCGGGCACTCGCTGTTGCCGCTGATGAAGCTGCGGCTGGCCGTGCCGCAGACGCTGGTAGACATCGGCCGGCTCACCGAGCTCAGCTACATCAGGGACGAGGGCGATCACATCGCCGTCGGCGCCGCGACGACCCACGGCGAGCTGGCCGCATCCAGCCTGCTGGCCGAGCAGCTGCCCCTGCTGGCCCACGTCGCCGGCCAGATCGGGGATCCGCAGGTCCGGCACTGCGGCACGATCGGCGGCTCGCTGGCGCACGCCGACCCGGCGGCCGATCTGCCGGCCGTCGTGCTGGCGCTCGACGCCACCGTGGTGGCTCGCGGGCCAGCGGGCCGCCGCGAGATCGCCGCCGCGGACTTCTTCCGTGGCCTGTTCGAGACGGCTCTTGAGCCCGCCGAGCTGCTGACCGAGATCCGGATCGCCAAGCCCGGCGCGCCGGGCTGGGCCTTCCAGAAGTTCACCAAGCGCGCCATTGACTGGGCGATCGTCGGCGTGGTGGTGCAGGGCGGCCGGGTGGCGCTGGTGAACATGGGCCAGACACCGGTCAGGGCCGCCGCCGTGGAGGCCGCTCTGGCCGACGGCGCCAGCGCACAGCAGGCCGCGGCGCACGCCGCCGAGGGCACCAGCCCGCCGGAGGACCTGACCGCCGGGCGGGCTTACCGCGAGCACCTGGCCAGGGTGCTCGTCCGCCGTGCGCTCGTCGATGCGCAGGGACGTACCTGAGCGCGAGCCCGAGCTCAGTGCTCGTGGATCAGCAGGCCGCGCACGTTCTTGCCGTCCAGCAGGTCCTGGTAGCCCTGGTTGACGTCCTCGAGCCGGTAGGTGTTCGTCACCAGCTCGTCGAGCTTGAGCCGGCCGGACCGGTACAGCTCGAGCATCCGCGGGATCTCGTCGAACGGGTTGCCGCCGCCGAACAGCGCGCCCTTGATCTCCTTCTCGAACAGCGTGAGCGCGAAGCTGGGCAGCTTGATGTTGATCGTTTCCGGGCCGGCCAGACCGGTCACCACGACGCTGCCGTGCTTGCGGACGGCGTTGAACGCGGCCCCGATGACGTCCTCCGTGACGACGCCCACGGTCACCAGCGCGTGGTCGGCGCCGACGCCGCGGCTGAGCTCGGTGATCAGCTCCTGCGCTTCGGCGGCGCTGGCGGCGGTGTGCGTGGCACCGAGCCGCTCGGCCATCTCACGCTTGTTCGGCAGCGGATCGACGGCGATCACGTGCTGGGCGCCGGCGAAGGACGCGCCCTGCACCGCATTAATGCCCACCCCGCCGATCCCGTAGATGACGACGGTGTCCCCGGGCCGGACACCGCCGGAGTTGACCGCGGTGCCCCAGCCGGTCGGCACGCCGCAGCCGACGAGCGCCGCGACCTCCAGCGGCAGGTCGTCGTCGATCTTGATGCACGAGTGCACCGACACGGTCGCGTACTCCGAGAACGTGCCGACGAGGCACATCTGACCGAAGTCCTCGCCGTCGGCGTGGAATCGGAACGTGCCGTCGGGCAGGCAGTTCTCGACGAGCAGGGCGCCGAGGTCGCACAGGTTGGACTGGCCGCGCGAGCAGAACCGGCAGCGGCCGCAGACGGGCAGGAACGAGCAGACCACGTGATCGCCAGGCTTGAGCCCGGCCACTCCGTCCCCGACCTGCTCGACGACTCCCGCGCCCTCATGGCCGCCGACGATCGGATACCGCACGGGAATGTCACCGGTCCGCACGTGATCGTCGGAATGGCACAACCCGGACGCTGCATACCGGATCAATACCTCACCCGCTCGCGGCGGGTCCAGCTCGAGGTCGACGATTTCCCAGTCCTTGCCGACGCCACGCAGTATCGCTGCCTTTGTTTTCACATCGCTCTCCCGCCGGTTCGGCTAATGCTGACGGCCACTTTGTGTGGCCCTGCCACTACAGTCAATGTGGGCGCTACCCAAGAATGCCGAGCCACTGCTGTGCCGGGAACCAGGCACACCGACCATCGGCGCGTCGCATCGGGCGCGAGCAGGTGCAGGCTGTGCCTCAGGAGCATGGCGTACGACCCTGGTGCTCTGTGCCAGTATCGTCAGGTAATCCTGGCTACGTGGTGCACAGCCCGGCGCGACCTAGCGGGCAGCGCTAAGCTCTACCCAAATCGCCCGACACGGATAATTCACGTAGTATACCCAGGATTGTGGCCAGGGGGCACACGATGTGGGATCGGGAGTCAGGCCCAGTGGATTCTGTCAAGTACTCCATCGTCATCCCGATCTACAACGAGCAGGAGTCCCTCCCCGCCCTCGTTGACCGGCTGCGCACGGTCATGGACCAGCTGGACGGGCCCGCCGAGGTGGTGCTGGTCGATGACGGCAGCCGGGACGCCAGCTATCAGGTGATGATCGGGGCGAACCGACGGGATCCGCGATTCAAGATTGTCCAGCTGTCCCGGAACTTCGGCCATCAGATCGCCATCACGGCGGGCATGGATCTGGCCGCTGGCCAGGCCGTTGTCGTCATGGACGCGGACCTGCAGGACCCGCCCGAGGTCATACCTGAGCTCGTCGCCCGCTGGCAGGAGGGCTTCGACATCGTCTACGCCGTCCGGGAGCGACGGGAAGGCGAGACGATCTTCAAGCGCAAGACTGCCTCCGTGTTCTACGGCCTGCAGCGCCACCTGGCAGAGATAGACCAGCCGGCCGAGGTGGGCGACTTCCGGCTGGTCGATCGCCGGGCGCTGGACGCTTTCCTCCAGATGCGCGAGCGGAACAGGTACGTCCGGGGAATGTTCTCGTGGATAGGGTTCCGGCAGACGGCCGTGCCGTACACGCGGGCGTCGCGCGAGGCCGGGCAGAGCAAGTACCCGTTGCGAAAGATGGTGCGGCTCGCGCTGGATGGCTTTATCGGATTTTCTACCGCGCCATTGCGCGTCGCGCTGACTGTCGGACTGGTCATGGCAGTCGGTGCGGTTCTCTACGGCATTGCGCTGATCGCCATGAAGCTGGCCGGCATCTCCTATGTGCCGGGCTATGCTTCGGTGCTGGTGACGATCACCTTCCTGAGCGGAGTCCAGCTGATTGTGATTGGCATGGTCGGTCAGTACGTGGCCAGGATCTATGACGAGGCCAGGGCGCGCCCGCTCTACCTCGTGCGGGAAGCACGCGGCTTCACCCGCGGCAGCCAGGACGCCAATGGGTCGCTGTGGCCAGCAGCCAGCCAGGACTCGCTGATTCGGGGTCAGCGCGTTCCGCCCCTGCCGCCGTCATGAAGGCTCCGCTGAGCCGGCCGGGCCAGGGGCAGGCGACCGTCGCGGGCTCGGCGGCATCCGAGCAGGCCGAGCCCGCTGACGCGCCACCGCCGTCAGCGCGGCCGTGGCGCCTGCGGCCTGCTGCGCAGGGGCTGGCGGCCCTGCTGCTCTACGGCGCGGCCTGGTTCAGCACGGTCGGGCGGCACATGCTGCACCACGTCAGCGCCGCCCATCTCGACCAGTTCAGCATGGACCCGAACTTCTACACCTGGTGCCTGCAGTGGTGGCCCTACGCGATCGGGCACGGTCTGAATCCGCTCTTTTCCCACCTGATCTGGGCCCCGGCCGGCCACTCGCTGGCCTGGGTTACCACGATTCCGCCGGTTGCCCTGCTGGCTGCGCCGCTGACCCTCGTTGCCGGTCCGATCGTCGCGTTCAATGTCCTGGCTGCCGTGGCGCTGCCGCTATCGGCGTGGGCGGCGTTCGTCCTGTGTCGCCGGCTGACCCGGAAGTTCTGGCCCGCCCTGGTAGGCGGCGCCGTTTTCGGCTTCTCCGCCTACGAGATGAACCATGTCGCCGCCGGACAGCTCAACCTGACCTACAGCCTGCTGCTGCCGCTGCTCGCCTATCAGGTTGTGCTGTGGCGCGACAAAGCCATCAGCACCCGGCTGTTCGTCATCGTGGCCGGGATCACGATGGCCTTGCAGTTCTACCTGTTCCTGGAGACCTTCGCCGACCTCACGGCGGTCCTGGCCCTCGCGCTGGTGGTCGCCATCCTCGTCGCCGGCCGGGTGCACCGGACTGAGGTCCTCCGGCTGGCCAGGTCCCTGCTCTACGCCTACGGGGTGGCCTTCCTGCTGGCGCTGCCCTACCTGGCGTACGCACTCACGACCAGCGCGCCGAAGCTGCAGGCCGACACCGACCTGGACCTGCTCAGCCTCGTCGTGCCGCGGCCGGAGCGCACCACGGGGCTGTCCTGGCTGCATCACCTCGCGATCGGGCCGATCCCGGTGTCGGCCGCCGGTTATGTGGGCCTTCCGCTGCTCGTGCTGGCGGTGCTGCTCGCGGTGACGGGCTGGTCGAGGAGGTTCGTCCGGTTCCTGGTCTGCATGCTGGCACTGATCATCGTGGCGTCGCTGGGGCCGTCGCTGTACTTCGAGGGCGGCCGGGTCGTCACGCTGCCGTGGTCCTGGCTCTGGAACCTGCCGATCGTGCGCAACGCCTACCCGTCGCGGCTGATGCTGTTCGCGTTCCTGACGCTGGCCGTCATGACGGCGCTGTGGCTCGCCAGTACCACCGGCAAGTACTGGCTCCGGGTGCCGCTAGCACTGCTGGTTATCCTCGCCCTCTACCAGGACGCGATCAGCCTCGACCTGGCGCCGCACAACACCGTGCCGGCGTTCATCGCCACCGGGACCTACCGGCACGAGCTGTCACCAGGCGAGACCGTGGTGGTCGTCTCGGACATCGGCAACGCCGGAATGCTCTGGCAGGCGGACACCGACTTCTATATGCGGCTGGCCGGCGGCTACATCAATCAGTCCATCACCAGGCGCACCGACCTGCCCCGGCCGGTGCAGGATCTCGCGCACGCCTCGCCGGCTGGGGTGCGGGACTTCGAGGCGTACGTCAGGACCGCCAGGATCGGCGCCATCTTGCTGGACCGCAAGCACGCGCCGAAGTGGGTGGGCATCTTCGAGCGGATGGGACTCAAGGGCCATGGCACCGGCAACGTCGTGGTCTATCCGGTCGATGGGTGCCGGACGTGCCACCCCCTTGCCTGGGATCAGATCGGGCACCGCCCTGGCCTGCAGCGCCCTGGCACCGCGTAGCCCCCTGGGGCCGGCCCAGACCGCGCGAGGAGAACCCGGTGACCTGGGATGAGCTGCTCGGCTACTGCCTGGCCAAGGCGGGCGCCTGGCCGGACGAGCCGTGGGACGGGGACGTGGTGGCGAAGGTGGGCAGCAAGGTCTTCGCCTTCCTCGGGTCAGCGGCGGGTGGCAGCGTCGGCCTCAAGTGCGGCCCGAGTCGCGATGTCGCCGACGAGTGGCTGGCCCGCTACCCGGCCGACGTGGCGGTGATGCCCTACATCGGCCGGTCCGGCTGGAACAGCCTGCGGATCGGCGGCGGCATCCCCGACGAGGAACTGCTGGAGGCGGTCGACGCGTCGTACGACACGATCGTCGCCAAGCTGCCGAGGAAGGACCGCCCGACCTGACCCTGGGCTGTGCGCCTAGCGCAGGCCCGCCAGCCGGCTGACCGTCTCGTCGAGCTCGGTCACCAGCGAGCGCATGACGTCGGCGACCGGCCTGACCTCGTTCATCCGGCCGATGATCTGGCCGACCGGCAGCGGGATGACAGCCGGGTCCCCGGCCAGCATCAGCCGCTGATGCGCCTCGGCTACGAGGAGGTTCTGCAGCGGCATCGGCAGCGGGTCCGGCGCACCCGGTTCTTCCCAGGCCGCCGTCCACCGGTTCTTCAGCAGCCGGGCGGGCTTGCCGGTGTAGATCCGCGACCGGACGGTGTCGGATGACGTGGCCGCGAGCAGCGCTGCCCGCACCGCCGGCAGCGGCGACAGCGCTGCGTACTCAGCCGTGACGAGCCACGCCGAGCCCATCCACGCCCCGGCCGCGCCGAGTGCCAGCGCGGCCGCGATCTGCCTGCCGCTGCCGATGCCACCCGCCGCCAGCACGGGGACATTCGGCCCGACGGCGTCCACCACCTCGGGCACCAGCACCATGGTCGCGATCTCGCCGGTATGGCCGCCGGCCTCATAGCCCTGGGCAACGACGATGTCGACGCCCGCCGCGACGTGCGATCGGGCGTGCGCCGCCTTCCCGGCGAGCGCGGCGACGAGCATGCCCCGGTCGTGGGCGCTGGCGATGACGTCGGCGGGTGGTGACCCCAGGGCATTGGCGATCAGCCGGGCTCGATGCCCGAACGCGACCTCCACCTGGGTCCGGGCCACCGAGTGCAGCCAGCCGAGCACGCCGTCCGCGGCGTGCTCGCCCGGCGGCAGCGGCGGTACCCCGAGCCGCACGAGCGTCTGCTCGACGAAGTCGCGGTGCGCGGCCGGGATGAGCTGGTTCAGGTCGAGCGCCGCGCCCTCGGTCGGGATCTTCGCCGGCATCACGACATCGACCCCGTACGGCCGGCCGCCGGTGTTGTCGTCCAGCCAGCACAGCACCTTGTCCAGCTCGGCCGCGTCGTTGAACCGCACGCAGCCGAGGACGCCGAGCCCGCCGGCCCGGCTGATCGCTGCCGCGACGTGCTCGGACGGCGTGAAGCCCACGATCGGGTGCTCGACGCCAAGCTGGTCGCACAGCGGGGTCCGCATCACGAGCCTCCCGCGCCCTGCTGCGGCCCGACCGCGGCGGGCGTGGCGGCTGCCCTCCGGCCGCTGGCGGCAGCAGCGGCGTGCTCCTGCGCATAGCGATGCGCCCACCGGTAGTCGGCCTTGCCCGCCGGGGTGCGGCCGATCTCGTCGACCACCCAGACCGACCGGGGCACCTTGTACCCGGCGATCTGCGTGCGCAGGTGCGCGTCGAGCGCGCCGAGGTCGAGGTCGCGGCCCTCGCGGGGCTGCACGAGCGCCGCCACGCGCTGCCCCAGCAGCTCGTCAGGCACGCCGATCACTATGGCGTCGAACACGTCGGCGTGCGACTTCAGCGCGCCCTCGACCTCCTCGGGGAATACCTTCTCGCCGCCGGTATTGACACACGTATTCCCGCGACCGAGCAGGGTGATCGAGCCGTCCTCCTCGACCCTGGCGTAGTCGCCGGGCACCGCGTACCGGACACCATCGACGTCGGCGAACAGCGCCGCCGTCTTCACCGCGTCCTTGTAGTAGCCGAGCGGGATGTGACCGCCGCGCGCGATCCGGCCCACCTCGCCCGGGCCGACCGGCCGGTTCTGCTCGTCGATCACGATCGTCGACGGTCCGGCCGTGACCGTGGGACCCTCGGTCTTCTTGGTGCCGGCGGACACGAAGCCGAGGCCCGTGAACCCGGTCTCCGACGAGCCGATCGCGTCGGTGATGACGACGTTTGGCAGCAGCGCGAGGTACTGCTCCTTGACGGTTGCCGAGAAGATAGAGCCGTTGCTGGACACGGCGATGACCGACGAGGAGTCGTACCGTTCCTGCTCATAGGCCTCGATCAGCGGTCTCGCCATCGCGTCGCCGACCATCACGATCGTGTTCACTTTGTGCCGCTGCACGGCGCGCCAGACCTCGTGCGGGTCGAACTGCGACATGAGTACGACGGAGTCCCCGGCGAACAGGGCAGGGAGCGTGCTCCACTGCGCGCTGCCGTGGATGAGGGGCGCGGTGGCGAGCCGGATCATGCCCGTAGGTCCCGCGGTACCGCGGCGAATCTGCTCCCACTCGTCGGCCAGCCGCTCTCCGGTAGCGAAGTCGATGCCGCCGCCCAGCGTCCGCCAGACATCCTCTTGGCGCCACAGCACGCCCTTCGGGTAGCCGGTGGTGCCACCCGTGTAGAGGAGGTAGATGTCGTCGGGGCTGCGCGGCCCGAAGTCGCGGTCAGCGGACTCGCCGGCGATCGCCGTCGCGAAGTCGACCGCGCCCGGGGGCAGCGCAGCGCCGCTGCCGTCGTCGATCGCCAGCGCCCGGCGAAGGTCGGGAAAATCGGGCCGCAGCGCTGCCACCTTGTCGCCGTACTGCCGATCGAACACCAGGGCCTTGAGCTCGGCCTCGCTGAACAGATAGCGCAGCTCCGCCTCGACGTACCGGTAGTTGACGTTCACCGGGATGGCCCGCAGCTTGTAGGCCGCGAGGAAGGCCTCGACGAGTTCGATGGAGTTCCGCCCGTAGACGCCGACATGGTCGCCGACGCCGACGCCCGCCGCGGCGAGGCAGTGGGCGAGCTGGTTGGTGCGCGCCTCCAGATCGCGATAGCTGATCTCCGCGTCGCCGCACGCGATGGCCAGGCGCTCGGGTACCGCGTCGACTGCGTGCTCGAAAAGGTCCGCGATGTTCAGCGCCATGGGTAAGAAACTAGAACGTGTTATCGTTCGGCACAACCGGAGCGTCCCTAATTCCGGGCCCGAGCGGCACCGCGGAGGTGATCAGCGTGACGGCTGCAGGCCAGGGCGATACCGAGCCGCCGCACGCACTCGTCGAGCTGCGCGGGCACGTCCTGATCGTCACGATGAACCGACCGCAGGCCCGCAACGCGCTGAGCGGTCCCATGATGGCGATCATGAAAGCTGCCTGGGATCGGGTCGACCGCGACCCGGAGGTCCGGGTGTGCGTCCTGACCGGCGCGGGCGGTGCGTTCTGCGCCGGCGCCGATCTGAAGGCGATGACCACCGCACCCCCCGGCGAGTCGTTTGCCAGCGGGGCATTCGACCCGTCGGTGATCGAGCCGCTGCTCAAGGGCAGGCGGCTGACCAAGCCGCTCATCGCGGCCGTCGAGGGCCCGGCGATCGCCGGCGGCACCGAGATCCTGCAGGCCACTGATATCCGGGTGGCCGGCCGCAGCGCTCGGTTCGGGATATCAGAGGCCCGCTGGGGCCTGTTCCCGCTCGGCGGTTCGGCGGTCCGGCTGGTGCGGCAGATCCCCTACACGATCGCGGCAGACCTGCTGCTGACCGGCCGGCACATCACCGCGGCGGAGGCGCTGGCGGTCGGCCTCGTCGGACACGTCGTCGAGGACGGGCAGGCGCTACCGAAGGCGCTGGAGCTCGCCGAACTCATCGCCGCGAACGGCCCGCTCGCGGTGCAGGCGATCCTGCGCACGATCCGCGAGTCCGAGGGCATGGCCGAGAACGATGCGTTTGCCCTCGAGACCAAGCTCGGCATGGCGGTTTTCGCGAGTGACGACGCGCGAGAAGGTCCGCGCGCGTTCGCCGAAAAGCGCAAACCAAACTTTTCTGGCCACTAGCCACGGCGCCACCGGCCGATCGGCCTCCGGCGGGCGGCCGGGCGGCGCGACTGGCGCCCACCGCTAGAACGTGTTTCACTTTCACCGTGACGCTGCCCGAGACCGCCCCGCTCAGCGCGCCGCTGGAGATCAGCTTCGACTACACCAGGTCGCTCGGGCCCGTCCTCAGTCGCTTCATGTCCGCGCTGGCGGAGCGCCGCATCCTCGGCTCGCGCGGGGCCGACGGCCGGGTGCACGTGCCGCCGGCGGAATACGACCCGGTCACGTTCGCGCCGCCGGCCGAGCTCGTCGAGGTCGGACCAGCCGGGACGGTCGTGAGCTGGTCCTGGCAGCCGTTCCCCCGGCCGGGTCAGCCGCTCGGTCACCCGTTTGCCTGGGCGCTGATCCGGCTCGACGGCGCGGACACCGCGCTGCTGCACGCCGTCGACGCGGGGAGAGCGGACCGGGTGCACATCGGTACGCGCGTCGCGCCGCGGTGGGTCGCCGAGCCGGCCGGGGCGATCACCGACATCGCCTGTTTCGA
>JASHPF010000356.1 GCA_030038295.1 Streptosporangiaceae bacterium | reverse complement strand
GTTCCCCTCAATCCAGTCGGCCACCTCGTCCGGCCCGAGCACGGCAGCCGCCACCTCGAAGCCGCCCGCCTCGCCGCCCGTCGCGGCCGCGCTCGGCACCACGCCGATGCCATTCGGCAGCGTGGCGTACAGCCGGTCGCGCAGCACCCGGAACTGCAAGGTGTCGAAGAGCTGGTGGATCTGCTCGCGCTGCCATGGCACCGGTCGCAGGTCCGTCGGCGCGACCTCGAGCGGCACGTCCCTGACCAGCCGGGTCAGCTCACTGTTGCGCAGCACGCCGGCCAGGTGCTCGCGCAGCGCGTCGCCCGCCCGGCCCTTGACCTCATCGACCCGGTCGACCAGCGCGGCGAGCGAGCCGTACTCGGCTATCCACTTGGTGGCTGTCTTCTCGCCGACGCCGGGGATGCCGGGCAGGTTGTCGCTGGGGTCACCGCGCAGCGCCGCGAAGTCCGGGTACTGGGCCGGCGTGAGGCCATACTTCGCCTCGACCGCCGCGGGGGTGAACCGGGCCATCTCGCTGATGCCGCGCATGGTGTACAGCACCGTGACGTGGTCGGTGACGAGCTGCAGGACGTCCCGGTCGCCCGTCACGATCAGCACGTCCATGTCGTCTCCGGCCTGCGTCGCCAGCGTGGCGATCAGGTCGTCGGCCTCGAAACCGGGAACCGACAGGCGCTGGATCCCCAGCACGTCCAGCACCTCGAAGATCAGGCTGAGCTGGCTGCGGAAGTCGGCCGGCGTCTCCTTGCGGGTGGCCTTGTACTCCACGTACTGCTCGTGCCGGAATGTCGGCTCACCGCGGTCGAACGCCACCGCCACGTGCGTGGGCTGCTCGTCGCGCAGCACGTTGATGAGCATCGAGGTGAACCCGTAGACGGCGTTGGTCGGCTGCCCGGTGGTGGTGGCGAAGTTCTCCGCGGGCAGCGCGAAGAATGCGCGGTAGGCCAGCGAGTGCCCGTCCAGGAGGAGCAGCCGCGACCGGGGCCCGCCTGCCTCAGCCTGACCCTGGCCTGCTGCGCCGTCCATGGTTGTCACACCCGGAGTTTAGTGCTCGGCTCTGACACTGGGACCGGGTTCGCGGGCGCCTGCGGGCCGGCCGGCCGGAAGCCCCTACGCTGGCTGCAGCCAACCGCAGAAGATCTTTAAGGCAGGGAACGTGGAAGCTTCGGCGCCGGTCTCGTCCGAGCGTGAGCAGCAGATCATTGCGATGTTCAACGACCCCGGCAACGCGACGCTGACCGGGCGGATGGGCATCCGGATCGTATCCGCATCGCGCGAGCGCGTCGTCGGCACCATGCCGGTCGAGGGCAACACCCAGCCATACGGCCTGCTGCACGGCGGCGCGTCGTGCGTGCTCGCGGAGACGCTCGGCTCGCTCGGCTCGGCGCTGCAGGCCGGCCCTGACCGGATCACGGTCGGCATCGAGATCAACGCGACGCACCACCGGGCCGCGCCGAGCGGCCAGGTGACCGGCGTCGCGACGCTCGCGCATGGCGGCCGCACGCTGTCCACGTTCGACGTGGTGATCACCGACGAGGACGGCCGCCGAGTGTGCACGGCGCGGCTGAGTTGTCTGCACCGCGACGCCGTGCCCGGCGGGCCCGGCGAACCCTGATCTCGGCGGGCGCGCCGCGGGTCGCGAACCGGTCCGAACCACCCGCAACGCGAGGGCGGCGCTGTAGCGCCCCGGTGATGTTTCCGTCATTCCGGCAGGGGAATCGCGGTGTCTTTGCGCGGCCCCGCCACCCGTCGCTAACGTTGGTGGGCAGAGCGAGCGAGACCGAGTAGAGAACGTGCCGGCCCGGGGAAGGCCGACATGGCACCAAAGGTCCGCTGACTCAGATGACCGTCGACCGCTTCCGGCTTCGGCGGCCGCAAGCGACGGGAGCCGGTCACAACGGGGGTCAGGTGGCCGGCCCCGTCGGCTTGCCGTGCGGGGTTGGCTATCGGCTGGCTGCCGGGCTCGTCAGCTCGCCGGATCACCGTCCGACGGGCTGGCCGGCGCCTCCGGCGCGGGCTTCGCCGCCTCGGCCAGCACCTGCTCGGCGACCGAGCGCATGGTCTTGCGCTGGTCCATGGAAGTCTTCTGGATCCACCGGAATGCCTGCGCCTCGGTCATCCCGCGGCTGTCCTGCAACACGCCCTTGGCGCGGTCGAGCAGCTTGCGCACCTCAAGCCGGTCGCGCAGGTTCGCCGCCTCGGCGTTCAGCGCCGAGATCTCCGCGAACCGGCTCGCCGCCACCTCGATCGCCGGGACCAGGTCGGCCTTGGTGAACGGCTTGATCAGGTAGGCCATCGCCCCGGCCTCGCTCGCCCGCTGCACGAGGTCGCGCTGCGAGAACGCCGTGAGGATGATGACCGGCGCGAGCTGGCCCTCGGAGATCCGCTCCGCCGCGGAGATACCGTCCAGACCGGGCATCTTGACGTCCAGGATCACCAGGTCGGGCCGGAGTTCTTCGGCCAGCTTGATCGCGGTCTCGCCGTCCCCGGCCTCACCGGCTACGACGTAGCCTTCCTCTTCCAGCATCTCGCGCAGATCGAGCCTGATCAGCGCCTCATCCTCGGCTATCACGACGTTGAAGGGCGTCTTGGTCACGAGCGAAGCGTACCGAAAGCCCGGTACATTAGCGCCGAGCGCCCGCCGACGAGGGCGACGCCCCGATACTCCAACCGGCAGAGAGAGCGGCCTCAAACACCGTTCAGTGTGGGTTCGACTCCCACTCGGGGCACTTTGATCTTGGCTTCCGAAGATGTCTGTGTCGAATGTCACCCTGGGGACATGTACGACGGCGAACAGAGCCTCCGCGTCCGGCCGACGACTATGCCTACCTGCTGGGCCTCTCTCTTGGTGACGGCTGCATAACCCTGATCGGCAACCCGGCGAAGCACATCTGGGTAGTGCGCATAACGTGCGCCGACGCCTGGCCCGGCCTGACGGCGGAATGCCAGCGCGCGATGAGCGCGATCCGCCCCGCTAATCGGGTCAGCACCCAGCAACGGGACGGCTGCACCGACGTACTTGCCTACTCGCGCCACTGGCCGTGCCTGTTCCCGCAGCACGGGCCGGGCCGGAAGCACGAGCGCCCGATCGTGCTGGAGCCCTGGCAGCAGGAAATCGTCGACGCGTATCCCCATGACTTCGCCAGGGGCTTGTTTCACTCCGACGGCTGTCGCTTGATGAATCGGGTAAGGCGGCCGCTAGCGGACGGCGATCGGTGGTACGCCTATCCGCGCTCTCTGTTCACGAACGAGTCGGCGGATGTCGGCGCGCTCTGCGGACAGGTGCTCGACCGGCTCGGGGTGACCTGGGGGTACTCCCGCCGCAACACGATCTCGGTGGCGCGCCGCGAGGCCGTCACGCGGCTCGACGAGTTCGTCGGTCCGAAGTTCTGATCGCCCGGTGGCGCACGCTGCCTGGATGGGCTTAGCCGGCCATGGTGAGGCCGCCGCTGACGCTGAGCACCTGACCGGTGACGTAGCTCGCCAGGTCGGAGGCGAAGAACAGCACCGCGTCGGCGATCTCCGCCGGCTGGGCGACCCGGCGGAACGGGATCGCGCGGGTCAGGGCCTGCCGCATGCTGTCCGGCAGCGACCGGAACAACGGCGTGTCCGTGGGCCCGGGGCACACGCAGTTGACGTTGATCTGGTACCTCGCGAGCTCGCGGGCCAGCGACTTGGTGAACGCGATCAGGCCGCCCTTGGCGCCGGCGTAGACGGTCTCGCCGGCGCTGCCGACCCGGCCCGCGTCACTGGCGATGTTGACGACCTTGCCGCCGCGGCCGGCCTCGATCATCGGCTGCAGGAACGCGTGCGAGACCCGGACGTGGCCGACGAGGTTGATGTCGACGACGTCCCGCCAGAACTGCTCGTCGGTCTCCAGGAACGGCCCGGGCTGGTCCCAGCCCGCCGCGTTCACCAGGATGGCGGTCGCGCCCAGCCGGCGCACCACCTCGTCGCGCGCGGACCGGATGGACGAGTCGGAGGTCAGGTCGAGGAAGACCGCGATGATCCGGTCGTGCGCCGCCGCCGTCTGCTCCGCGGCCGCCAGGTCCCGGTCGGCCGCCGCCACCACGGCCCCGTTCCCCGCCAGCGCGGTCGCGATGGCCCGCCCGATCCCGGAGCCGGCACCGGTGACCACGGCAACCTTGTCAGTGAAGTCCATGGCAGCATTGTCCGGCGAACGGCGAGCGGCACCAGGAGGGCGACGTGGACGACGCCTCATTCGAGCAGGTATGCGCGGCGGTGCGGCGGTTCGTCCGGGAGCGGGTGCTGCCCCGCGAGGAGGAGATCGAGGAGACCGACGCGATCCCCGACGACCTGCGGGCGGCGGCGGCCGAACTCGGGCTGTTTGGCTACGCGCTGCCTGAGGCCTACGGTGGCGCGGGCGTGACCGTCGCGCAGGACGTGCGGCTGGCATTCGAGTTCGGCTACACCGCGCCCGGCTTCCGCTCGATGTTCGGCACGAACAACGGCATCGCCGGACAAGTGATCGCCCGGTTCGGCTCGCCGGAGCAGCAGCAGGCGTTCCTGCCGCGGCTGGCGTCGGGCGAGCTGATCGCGTCGTTCGCGCTGACCGAGCCGGAAGCGGGCTCGAGCCCGGCGGGGCTGAAGACGTCTGCCCGCCGCGACGGCACCGACTGGGTGCTGACCGGCAGCAAGCGGTTCATCACCAACGCCCCGCTGGCTGGCCTGTTCGTGGTGTTCGCCCGTACCGGCTCGACGGCCGACTCTGCCGCGGGATCCGGGGAGTCGTCAAGCCGCCCCGGGCACGGCATCTCGGTGTTCGCGGTCGACGCCGACAGCCCCGGGCTGACCGTCGGCCCCCGCGACCACAAGATGGGCCAGCGCGGCGCCTGGACCGCCGAGGTGCACTTCGATGACGTTCGCGTCCCTGAAGGCCGGCTGGTGGGCACCGAGGGCCGCGGCTACCGCAGCGCCATGACCGTGCTGGCGCGGGGGCGGCTGCACATCGCGGGCATGTGCGTGGGCTCGGCGCAGCGTGTGCTCGACGAGTCGGTCCGGCATGCGGCGGTCAGCAGGCAGGGCGGCCGACCGATCGGCGACTACCAGCTCGTGCAGGCGATGCTCGCCGAGTCCTACGCCGAGCTGGCGGCCGGCCGCAGCCTGGCGCTGGCCGCGGCCGAGCGCTACGACGAGGGCGCCGACGTCGCCGCCGGCCCGGCGGCAGCGAAGCTGTACTGCAGCGAGATGGTGGCGCGGGTCGCCGACCGCGGTGTGCAGATCCACGGCGGACTCGGCTATCTGAGATCCACTGTCGTGGAGCGCATGTACCGCGACTGCCGGCTGTACCGGCTCTATGAGGGCACGAGCGAGATCCAGAAGCTCATCATCGCCCGCGAGCTGCTGGCGGCGCAGCCCGCGCGCTGACGGCCGGGCGGAACGGCGGCCGCCTGCACCGGCACGCCCAGCTCCGCACGCCTGCCTCATTCCCCTATGCGCAGCGAACGGGCCGCGTTCTTGTCCGTCAGCATCGCCTGCCCTGCTACCGTCACCGCCGCCAGCACCACCAGCCCGGCCCCGGCCGCTACGAGCCAGGCCGGCTCAACCCGCACCGGCACCTCGCCTGTTGACCCGGTAAACACCGACAGACCCAGCGCCGGACCCGTCAGCGGCACCAGCGCCGCCGCACACGCCAGGCCGCCCGCCAGCACCGCCAGCAGCTGCGGCGCCAGCTCCACCAGCCCCAGCACTCGCCCCTGGGTCGGCGACAGGCCCATGGTGCTCATCCGGGCCAGTGCCAGCTCCCTGGCCGGCGCCGACAACAGCAGGCTCAGCAGCAGCACAAGCAGGCCGCAGACGCCGGCGGCGGCGCCGCCGAGGGTTATCGCGAGCACAGCGCCGTGCTGGAGCGGCGCGTCCGCGAGCCCGGCCACCAGCGCGGACCGGAAAACCACCGTGCCGCCCGGCGCGTGCCGCGCCACGGCGGCCCGCAGCGCCACCTGGTTCAGGTCCGGGCCCTCGACCAGCAGCGAGCTCGGCGGCGGGGCCGCGGCGCCGAGCGCCTGACGCGGCAGCACGAGGTAGCCGTTGGACACGTACGGAAGCGCGGACATGGTCGCGGCCTGACCGATCACGCGCGCCTGGAGGTAGTAGCCGGCGATCAGCAGGCTCACAGGGCCACTGCCGAGCGCGGCCGCAAGCCCCGGTGCGGCCAGGGCTGGTACCGGTGCAACCAGGGCCGGAATGCCGCCAGCCCTGGCTGCGGCCAGGAATGCGGCCGGCGGTTGCGGCAGCGGAGTGCCCGCGACCAGCCCTGCGTATTGCGCCGGATCGACCACGAGCACGTCGAGCTGGCCGCCGCCGGCAACGCCCGCCGTCGTGATGCCGACTGTGGCGAGGTGCTCGACGCCGGGCACCGCGGCGACGGCGCGCTGGAGCGCCTCGCTGACGGTCCCTGGCTCGCTGATCACCGCGTCGGCACCGGCCTGCTGCCACGACGTTCGGACCTGGCCGCTCACCACAGCCCCTCGCACCATGCCCGCAAACGAGACCACGGCCAGGGCCAGCACCAGGGCGAACGCGGGCAGCGCGGCCGCGGCCGTCGCCCGAGAGGCCCGTGCCAGCCCGAGGAACGTCGCAGCGCTGGCGTTTCGGCCGCGCAGCCGCAGCACCGCGCGCACCAGCAGCGGGTAGGCCCGCAGCACGATGACGGCCACGCCGAGGGCCAGCAGCGCCGGCGCGGCACTGGCGTAGACATCCCCGCTCGCCCCGCTGCCCTGGTCTCGCAGCACCAGCAGTCCGCCCGCCGCGCCGAGCACCAGCCCCGCCTCGATGACCAGCCGACGGACCGCCGACAACCGAGCAGACGGCGCATCCGGCCGGACCAGCGCCGCGTACCCCCGATGCGCGCGCACCGTCACGAGAACCGGCCCCACCAGCGCGGCTACCAGCACCAGCGCCGCGAGCCACCAGCTCAGTACCGCGGGACTAGCCGGCGTCACGGCCGTCGCCACGGCCGCTCCCGCTACCGCCCCCGGCACCGCCGTCACCGCGGTACCGCGGAAGACGGCGAGCGCGAGCTGCCGCCGGGACGCACCGCGCGCGCGGAGCATGGCGAAGTCCTGCCGTCGCTGCTCGGCCAGCAGCCACCCGGCCAGCAGCACCGCCACCGCCGCCAGCACGGCGAGACTCACCGAGAGCAAGTCCAGCACGCTGGCCACAGAACCGGCCTCGGCCTCGAAGCCAGAGATCAGCTGACTGGTGCCAGAGCTGAGCGTGATCGGTACCGGGATCGGCGCTGTTCCCTGACTGCTGCGCACGGTGATGTGGCCTGCGGTCGCGAGCGCCCCGGTCAGCGTCAACAGCAGCTGCCCGGCCTGCGCGGCGGTGAGCTGGCCGATGGCCAGCGGGAACATCCAGGTCACCTGCGCCTGGCCGGTGTTGATCTGGCTTTGCACGGCGCGGACGGCGTCAGCCGCGATGAAGAAGCCGCCAAGCCAGTACGGGTACGTCGTCGCGTTCTCCAGCTGTGGTTCCGCTACGACCGGGTCGACGGTCCAGAACGGCGCCGCTGGGTCACGCGGCTGGACGATCCCGGTCACGGCCAGCACGATGCTCGTGCCCGGCAGCGTCAGCCGTGAGCCCACCGCGAGCCCGAACCTGCGCGCGGTCGCCTCGGTGACGGCGGTCGGCAAGGTCAGCGTGGACCCGGAGCCCGGACGGCCAGCAGGCAGCTTCCCGGCGATGACGCGCACGTTGCGCGCCAGCGCGTCCCGGTAGCTGAGCTCCAGCTGCGGTGGCAGCCTCGCCTCCGCCGTGGCCGCAGGTCCATAGCCGCTCACGTGCAGGAATGGCGTCGTGAGACTGCTCCAGTCCGCCGCCGCCGGGCTGAGCGGCAGCGTCAGCAGGTTCCTGCGAAGCTGGTCCTTGGTCCGCACGATCAGGCCGGCGTCCAGACCAAGCGGCTGGCCGACGCCCAGTGCGGAGTCGGTGACGGTGCCGATCACGGCCTTGTCGGTGGCCGGCGTGGTGGCGATGAGCTGCCGCAGGGCGCTCGTGCGCAGCTCGCCGGCGGCTCGCGGGCCGACCACCGCCAGCAGGGTGCACAGACAGATCAGCAGTCCGAGCGCTGCGGCCGCGGCCGACGCCGATCCGGTCAGCGCGCGCCACCACGCAGCGCCGCGGCCGCCGACCCGCCGCATCACGCCAGCGCCTCGGCGGCCCGAAGCTCTGCTGCCG
>JASHPF010000355.1 GCA_030038295.1 Streptosporangiaceae bacterium | reverse complement strand
CATGTTGTCGAGGTGACTGGCGAGACCACGCTCGCCGCCGCGCGCCGTGTCGGCGGCGATGTGGCCTGCCTGGTGTTTGCGTCGGCGAGGAAGCCGGGTGGCGGGTTCCTGACTGGTGCGCAGGCCCAGGAGGAGAGCGTGGCGCGCGCTTCGGCGCTGTATGCCTGCCTGCGCGCGGTGCCAGAGTTCTATGCTTTCCACCGCCAGCACGCCGACCTGTGTTACAGCGATCGGGTGATTTACTCCCCCGCCGTGCCGACCTTCCGCGATGACGACGGGGTGCTGCTCGCCAGCCCGTACCGGGTGTCATTCCTGACCGCCGCGGCGCCCAATCTGACCGCGATCACCGCCACTCAGCCGGAGGCTGCGGCCACTGTGCCCACGGTGCTGCGGACCCGAGTCGCGCGCGTGCTGGAAATTGCGGCGGCGCACCGGCACCGCCGGCTTGTGCTGGGCGCCTGGGGCTGCGGAGTATTCGGCAATGACCCGGCTGTTGTCGCTGATGCGTTCGCCGGCGCGCTTGACCGGGCGCGCTGGTTCGAGCAGATCGTCTTCGCCGTGTACGACCGGCAGCCGGGCACGCCGGTGTACAGAGCGTTTGCCACCGTCTTTTGACCGGTGGTGGCATCGACGGCGCGCGTCGGCCCTGGACCCTGCAGTTCCCGCGTCGCCGCGCGACCAACATCAGCCAGCCGGGATCACGCTGCAGCCAGGAAGCCGAGGCGTCCTGAGCCAGCCTTGTCCGCTGCGGTCGGGCCGCCGGAGCGCAGGACGACCGGAGCGCCGGTTTCCTGCTGGACCAGGTCGGCCCAGTCCGTGGCGAGGTGTGCGTAGACCGGCCGGGCGGCGAGCAGCGTGGCGGTGAGCTGCTGCTGGTAGTCGAGGTCGCGGTCCGGTCCGGGTGGCAGCCGGGTCACGAGGTGGCCCGTGACCTGGTAGCCGCGGCAGATCCGGAGCTCGGGGTGGCTGGCGGCGGTGTCGAGGTGGGTGAGTGCGATGGCGTCCACCCCGCCCGTGACCTCGATGGCATACCGCAGCGCGATGGTGTCGAGGTGACCGGTGCGGACTGGTCCCTGCCAGTGGTTATGGGCGTTGTGTGGTTCGGACAGGTTGAGCGAGAGGTCTTCGGTGGGGAACGGCCCGGGCCCGTGCCGAGTCATGTAGGTGCGGGTCACGCCGAGCCGGATCGCCTCCTGGCCAGCGGCGGCGAGCAACTGGTCGGCGTTGGCGAAGGTCGTGGTGGACCACGTGGTGTAGGGGTGGAAGCCGCGCCACTCGTCCAGCAGCACGCCCTGGGCGCCTTCGAAGACGACCGGCGCAGAGCGGAGCAGGCGGGTCAGGTAGCTGGCGTCCACCACCGTGACCCGGTCGGCGAAAGCCTGGTAGGCGTCGGCCACGTCGGCTGGCGGTGGTGCCGTGAGCGGGCCCAGCTCGCTGGTCAGCCGGTCGCGAAGCATGGTGAGCTTGCGGGCCAGGACACGCGGCGTGGCGCAGTCGCCGACTCGGGGTGCGTCGCCCGGGTGCGTCAGGGCGTAGCTGGCTGTCTCGCCGATGCCCATGCCGCATGACCCGTGACGGCCGTCGCCACGGGCGGCCTCGCGCGCGCGGTTGGCGGCCTGATGGTAGGGCGTGGCTAGCAGCGCCTCGCGCTCGACGGTGAGCAAGTCCAGCGCGTGCGGCACGCCGAGGCTGGCCAGGTGCGCGGACTCGGCCGCGAGTGCCAGCGGGTCCACCAGGACGAACCGCGACAGGTGGGTACGCACGCCTGGCGTGAAGGTGCCGGCACCGAACTGCGCGAAGGCGTGGTGCCGGCCGTCACGCGTGACCACGTTGTGCGCGGCCTGAGCGCCGCCGTTGAAGCGGACGACCGCGTGGACTGGCCTGCTGTGCTGCCGGGAGCAGAGCCAGTCCACCACGGTGCCCTTGCCGGCGTCACCGAAGCCGAGGTCGACCACGATGACGTGATTCACAGCCGGATGTTCCCGCCTGCGTGGCCGAGGTCGGCGGGCGGGGAGGCGACGACGAGCGCGCCGCGCTCTGAGCCGATCGTCGCCAGTGCCTTCGATACAGCGCCGCCGGCTGCCGACCCAACGTCCTGCAGGTCGGCCAGCCCCTCGTCGAGGTCGATCGCGGCCTCGCCGAGACCAATGGTGAGCGCGATCGTCTCGCACACCGCGTCCAGGTCGGAGAGCTCGATGACGTTCTGGCCGAGCAGGTTGCGCCAGAACCTCAGGACCTGGCGGTCACCGGCGTAGCTGGCTCCGTCCGGCAGGATGTAGTAGGTGTCCCACTTGCGCTGCACTTCGCCGACGATCTCCGCGAGCGGGATGTCGGCCTGCAGGCCGTCGCCGATGAGGTGGCGCACTTCGGCGTGCTTCACGTGCGGGTACGCCATCTCGTCGCCGACGATGAACAAGTAGCCGCGCCTGCCGCGCTTCTCGTGGCAGTCAAGAGCGGTGTGCCGCGCCATGAAGTACAGAGCCAGCTCATAAGACTCGGTCTTCTGCCCGCCGCCGCCGCCTTCGAGCAGGATCCGGCTGAGGTCGTCGTCCATCCGGTTGTCGGATTCGAACTGGCCGACCTGCAGCGGCGCACGGTCGCAGGTGGCATCGCCGATCGCGCCGAACAGGATCTGGGGGTGCGGCGCGTACCCGTGCCGCAGGACCAGGCCGAGCAGCTGTGGCAGCTTGATCTGCAGCGCCCTGGGTACCTGGCGCATTGAGCCAGTGACGTCGAACAAGACCGCGATCGCCAGCGACTGCGGGTGCTCGGCGGAGTCGCGGCTTTCCCGCGTGACGTCGCGCGGGTCAAGCAGCGGGTGCACAGTGGTGGCGCCGGCGTCGCTGTAGGCGAACGCGCTGGCGCCGGTTGCGGCGCGGAACCGCGCCGCGGCGTCGTAGACGTTGGTGGACCATCGTCCGCTTCCCATGTTGTCTTCCTCTCTCGCTGTCCCTCACGCAGGCATTGCGAAGGGACGGAACCTGCGGGGCCCGTACAGGCGGTCGAGTACCGTGTCCAGCTCCGTGAGTAGCCGCCACGCGTCGCGCGGCCGGCTTGCGGGGCTGGTCAGCATGCAGCCACGGGCGAAAGCGGCCAGAAGCGGCGGGGTCAGGTCGCCCATCAGGTCGGTCATGCACCGGGTGGCCAGCCAGATGTCCAGGTCCGGGCCGGGAGCCTGGCGGCTTCGTACCTCGGCCGGGTACCAGTCGGCGTACCTGGCGGGCAGCGCCACTGCCAGCTCGCCCGGCAGCGTGATGGCGTAACACCAGTCGATGAGGACCAGGCCGTGCTCAGCCGGGTGGATGAGCACATGGTCGGGCACCACGGCGGCGTGGATCACACCGGCACCGTGGGCGAGCCCAACCGCGACGAGCAGCCTGCGCCACATCCAGGCCGCGTCCCGCGGATCAACTCCGCCGGGATAGGCGGCGTGCACATCGGCCAGCGTGACAAACCCGTCGAGGCGGCCGATCAGGTTGGCCCGGCGCTCCGCGCCGGTGGCCGGGTCCTGGTGCCGCTGGCGGTCGATCAGGACAGGGACGTACGGCAGGAACCGCGCGTCGAGGGTACGGTGCACGCGGATGAGCGCAGCGGCCTCCCGGTCCAGCAGGTCGTTATCGGCCGGGTCACGAGTCAGCTTGAGCAGTCCGCGCTCGTGCTCGTACAGGTTCGCGATGTCGCCGACTGCGGCAAGCCCGCCGGGCCGGCCCTGCCAGTGCTGCCACAGGGCGGCCAGCCTCGCGAAGGCCGTGGCCGCGCGCGTGCTGCCGGGATTGGCGTCGGGGTGGGTGAGCCGCGCCAGCCGCCGGTAGGTGCGCTGCGGATCCCGGCCGAACAGCGCCTGCGGATCGCCGGCCGCCTCGATGACCAGGATCGCCTCGTCGCCGGTCATGTCAGCGGATTCCCTCCTCCTGACCCGGCCGCAACAGCGGCGGGTGCAGCAGCCGGGCGTCGCCGCGCCGGTACAGCCTGGCCCGCGGCCCGCCGCGTGGCCCGCCGGTCTCGGTCGTCTCGCCGGTGCTCTCCACGAAACCGGGAACCGAGAGGATCTTGCGGTGGAAGTTGCCCGCGTGCAGCGGCTCGCCCCACACCGTCTCGTACACCGCGCGCAGCTCGGAGATGGTGAACGGCTCGGCCACGAACGCGGTGGCTAGCGGCGTGTACTCCAGCTTGGAGCGGGCCCGTTCCAGCGCGTCGGCAACGATCCGCGCGTGATCGAACGCCAGCTTCCTGGTGGTGCCGGAGCGCTGCCCGACGGCATTGTCAGCCAGGCCGAGCGAGCTGACCGGCACCCACGCCGCGGCCTGCGCGTCGCTGCCCGCCTGCGGGTCGGGTAGCTCGGGCGCGAAGGCGAGGTAAGCAACCGAGATGACGCGCATCCGCGGATCACGCCCAGGTGTGCCGTAGGTCGCCAGCTGCTCCAGGTGCACTCGCTTCTTGATGACGCGGGCGATGTTCGGGCCCGGCTGCTGGCCGGTCTCTTCCGCCAGTTCCCGGATTGCAGCTGCGGCCAGGTCCTCCTCGACGCGCTCGCCTTGCGGGCCCTTGCGCGTCTTCACGAACCCGCCAGGCAGCGCCCAGTAGCCCCGGAACGGCGGCACTCCGCGCTGCACCAGGAGCACGTGCAGCTCGCCATCGCGGATCGTCAGCGCGACGACGTCGACGGTCACTGCGATCGGGTCGAACGCCCGCGGGTCGTAGCTGGCGAGGAACTCCTCCTCGCTGACCGCTTCGTCCACATGTCCTTCTCAGTTCGAGATATTCTCGTTCTGATACTAACTTGCGACCGCGAGGTGTCAACCCCGGCAACCGCCAGCGGGCCCGGCTGCTGGTCGAGGCCAAAACCAACATCAAGATCGGCAACCGCAAGCAAGATGACGAAATCGTGCCAGGGTCGGCGAAGGCCAACGGCCGGCTGGCACCGAGCCGACGCCGCGGCGCATGCTAGAGGCAGCGCGAGGTCAGGAGGCCAACCCAATGACCGAAGGCACGGCTCTGTGGGCCAGACCAGCCACCAACCCCACGATGGCGCCAAGACTGCGAGCTCTCGCGCACCGCCAGGGCGAGGTCACCAGCCGCACCGCCCGCTGGCTGGCTGCGGTGGCGCCAAGCGTCCGATCGAGCGTCCTGGCGTGCTGGGCCGCTTCGGCTGCCTGTCTGGGCACGGCCATCGCGAATCCCCTGCCTGCCATCTATCCCGCAACGTGGCTCGCGCTGGCCGCCGCGACGGCCGGTGCCGCGACCGCGCTGGGGCTGCGGTTCTCGCCAGTACGCGAACTGGCCGGAAACGCCGAAAGCGTCGTCTACCCACACGATCTCGACGGCACATGCCGGACCATCCTGGCGAGGGCGCAGTCGGCGATCGAGACCATCTTGCGCTCGCAGGTTCGCGCCGCGGGGCTCGTGGAAGCTGACGAGCCGACGCTGCGTCGGCACGAGTGGGAGATCGCGACCGCGCTGCGCAGGGTGGCTGACCTGCGGGCAGTCCATGCCAGCCAGCGCCCGGCCGGCTCGAGGACCGTGCGCGTACTCGAGGCCCAGGGACGAGCCCTCGAGGTCGCCCAGGAAGCAACGGCGGCTCGGGTCGCCGCTCTGGAGCGCTTCGCAGCCTGCGTTGCGGCGGCGGACGCCGCGTACCGGGACTGGCGCGAGGCCCTGCAACTGAGCGACCTGAACAACAGGTACCTGGACCTTGTCGCCGCGACCGCCGCGGACGAGGTTGCCATCGCCGAGCTTGCCGACCTGACCGACCGGGCGGCGATCAGCTCCGCAGCGCTGCAGGACAGCCTGCGCGCGGCAAGCCAGGCCACCGAACTCCTGGCGATCTGAACGCCGCGGCGGTCGACGCTCGGTCGGTTCGCTGCGGCGCGCTGCCCACAGCGCTGACTCTCCTGGCGACTCCGGTCCTTCAGTCCTGCCAGCGCAGCACACGCCGGACGGTCTTACCCAACACCCACTCTTTGTCGGACTCCGAGATCTCGTTCGTATCCCGGAGGTAGTTCAGGCAGTCGCTGTAGTACTTCCAGTCCTTGAAAGGCGCATAGCGCGTGTCCGTTGCCTGGAGCGACGGCAGCCAGCGCATCCGCGTGAAGTCCGATGCCCACAGGATCCGCTGGGCGCCGAACGCCTCGAAGACGCGATGGAGGTACGGCCACACGTCTTTGTAGGGGTAAGGCTCCGACGACAGCAGCGGCGCACCGCAAAGCTTCACCTGGACATTCGGGTATCTCGCGAGGCTGAGGAGGCCATCCAGCTTGTCCCACGGCTCATCGCGTGGGGGCGATACCGGCGACTGGCTGACCCCAAGGTGATCAATGATCATGGTCAGGCCGGGGTGACGCTCCGCCACCTCGGCCATCACGCTTGCCCACCCATGCGTCGAGAAAAACAACGGCAAGTCGTACTGCTCGGCGTAGGACCAGTAGCGATCGAACTTGCCTTCCCGGAATTCAGGGCGGAGTTCGGCGGTGGCGGCGTTGGCGACCAAGTTCCGGCCAGCGAGGCACCCTGGCTTCGACCGATAGGTCGCGATCTGTTCCTCAAGGTCGTCGGCTAGGTGATCGAATACAAGGACACCCCCGAAGCGCTCGGGATATCTCGCCACGCAGGCCTCGATGTACGGCTGGCTGGCAAACGCCAGCGCCTTGTCGACCCCGACGCAATCGATCGCCTCCCGGGCCAGCTCCACGTTGATCAGTTGCGACGTCGCCGCATCGAACTCGTCGCCAATCGGCTTCGGCGGCGATGGCTCGTGAAACTGGCCATCGATGATCTCCACGTACGCACCTTCCGTTTGCGTCTGTATGCAGGCTGCCCGTCCTGGTCCGGCACCAAGACGGCTACGTGCGCCGAGCAAACTTCTGCAGGCGCCGTCCCTCGAGTACCTCGCCGACATAGATTGACCCCTCGGAATCCGTCCAGACCCCGTGCGGCCCCCAGAATTTCCCAGGCTCGTGACTCCGGCCACCGTCAGACTGGCCAATGACGTGACCTGGTCCAAGATGCCCGATGACATTTCCCGTCAGGTCGACGATGCTGACCCGGTCATCGAGCTCGGAGACATACATCACCTCTTCGGCCGGACTGACGTAGATCTTCGTCGGCCGAAGATATCCGAGCCACGTGTCAACGTGATCGCCGTCGAGCGTGAAGATCTGGATCCGATTGTTCTCGCGGTCGGACGCATAGACCCGGTCCTTATGCACCCAGATGCCGTGCGGAGTGTGGAATGAGCCTGGCGCGTCTCGCGTGTTGCGGAGGTCCCTGGCGTTCCCCGGCTTTCCCCACGACTGGATCAGCGCGCCGTCTCTGGAAAAGCGGTGAACGCGCGCGTTACGGTAACCGTCACTGACGTAGATGTCGCCGTTCGCTGAGATCGATACATCGGTCGGCTGATGGAAAGGGCCGCCCGCGTGGGCGACGCCATTGATCATCGCGAGGGCCTCGGTGTACGAGCCCGGACCTCCGCCCGGCAGCTCACCCGCACCGGCTGGGCGATCCGGCTCCCTGATCTCGCGTGTATAACCCGTGTCCGAGGGTGTGTCGCGTGTTCCGAGGGTCAGCTGATGGCGGCCTTCCGAGTTGAACTTCAGGATGATGTGGGCGTGCACGTCGACGAAGTAGACGGAATCGTCGGCGTCGACGCATATTCCGTGCGGCTGCTTAAACAGGCCAGCACCCCACTGGTCGAGCAGCTTGCCGTTACGATCGAAGATCAGGTAGGGATGGTCAGCGCGGGTGAAGACGTGGACGTTGTCCGCTGAGTCGACCGCAACCGCGGCGACTTGCCCCCACTCCCAGCCATCCGGAAGCTCGCCCCAGCCCTCGACAACGTCGTACGTCCGCTCACCTGCGTCTGCTATGACCATCCGTGCTCATCCTCTCTGTCTTCCGTGGCACGAGCGTCCGAGCTCGGACATGAGCACGCATCACACGCCGGCAGCCGGAACGCTCTCGCCGGACGAGGCAGCCAGCCCGCACTTCTCGATAAGACACAGGGATTGCAGACAAGTGAATGCCGCTGCCTCCTGGTCATAAAGGGCGGAGAGAATCGCCGCCTCCAAGGGATCCGCGCCCGCTGAGCGCCTCGCTAACGGAGCAGCCTTAGGTGGCAGGCTAAGAGACTGCCTGTCGATCGCGCAGTATCACGGACCCCAAACCATGCCTTCGTAGCTTGTGAGGGAGCGCCAACGGCACCGCCGGGCTCACTGCGTGGGCATCCAGCGATCTTTCAGGGGCCCTCCAGGAACCGAGGCTACCGTCCAGTACATGGATGAGTTCAGAGCGCGCCGGCTGGTCGACTCGCTTCGCGACCGTGGCGTCCATGCTCATCTGCTCCGTGGGGGCAATGGCAAGTTCGGCATCCGGCTGCCGCTGCCTGGCGGGCGCGAAGCCGAGTGGGACAGTGACGGGACGGCCAGCCTTAAGGCTCTGGTCATGCACGATGGCATGCTCGTCGGCTACGTGCCCAGGATCGAAGGCTCTGAGGACTTCGACGAGTCTCGGATCGTTGACGCCATCATCCGCACCGACTACGACCAGCCGGTCGCGCGCCAGCGCACGATCGCGCCGGCTCCGGCACCGGCCCTCCCTCGTGACGGCGGGGTATTCCGCCGTTTCCTCGACGGCTTCCGCTACCGGTTACCCGGTCCTGGCCACCGGATCGCGCAGGGAGATTGCCCAGGGAGAACGAGACCATGACACCGCAGCAGAAAGCATTGATAACCGAGCTTCGGGCTGCCGACTACCCGGCCACCTGGAAGCTGAGCGCGAGCGCGGCCGACGACAAGCTGGTGACCGACGCTACCCAGATCCAAAACTCAGCGCGCGATTGATCGGGTGCAGTAGACGGTCTTAGCCTGCGAGAGCTATGGCATAGGTGCGGAGACTCTGGCGTTATCCTGCGACAGAGGGAGATCATCATGAACGCGCCAACGGGCTTCGGCCGCAGGCATCCGCGCGGCGTGATACTCATCCGTGTGCTGGTCACCGCCTGGCTGCTCGCCCTGACCGGCATCCTGCTGGCCTACGGATACTGGGGCTGGGCGCTGGTGACGATCGCGGGCGCGGTGGCGAACGGCCTGTTGGCCTATCGCATCTACCGGGCGACAAGGCGGTAGGCCCAACCGCGGGATAGCGATCGGGATGCCCAGGTCGAACAGGGCGCAAGCTGGCGGGCTTGTCGCCATCTGGTGCGCAGAGCGGGCTGCCGGCTAACTGACTCGCCGATGGAGACCGAGTGCGGGCGGACGAGCATGCCCCGTAGCTCCGCCGTTCCCCCTCATGATCACCAGCACCAGAGTCAGCGGATGGCAAGCTGGCGACGAGGCCGGCATCCGGTTGTGCCGCTGGGCGCAGGTCTTCTGGGCACGATTCACTGGCTTAAGATGCCCCGCGAGGCTTCGGCGTGACAGTCAGACCGCGTCGCATCGCAGAACCGATGCGCGCCCGTGCTTGGGCCCGCCCTTGGCGGCGGGCGAGGAGAGGAGATGACTGCGACGGCACCGTTTCGGGTCGGCGGGTGGCTTCCTGCGGATGAGGCGACCCTCGACCAGTGGGTGGGTGACCTGATTACGACGGTCGAGGCGGCGGGCGAGCAGCCGCTGCTGCCGGTCGTCGATGAGTTTCGGCGACTGATCGAGGACGACGCCGAGGTGTACATGCTGTTCCGGTTCATGCTCCAGCAGGTGCCTCATCACAGGTCGCTGACGCATGAGCCGCAGGTGAAGACAGTCGAGCAGTTGCTGAGGCTGTTCAACTACGTGCTTTCGCACGCGCCGGAATACAACGGCGGCGGCCTGGTGGGCTGCCCCATCAACGCGATCTTGGACTGGGCGATGGGCACCCGGGCCGGGTTCGCCGCATTTCTGAACGACCGGGTCAACACCCAGCTCAAGAAGCTGCTGAACGAGTGGGGCGTGTTCCTGAAGTCCGCCGACTCCGCCGCTGTGCTCAACAGCACCAGCTCGGGGTGGCTCGGGCCAGCCGCGCTGGCGAAGATGCCGCACTTGGCTGAGGACTTCGTGTGTGATCCGGCCCGGCCGCACTACGGCTTCACGTCCTGGGACGACTTCTTCACCCGGCAGTTCCGCGCGGGCGCGCGGCCCGTTGCCTCGCCCGCCGATCCGGACGTCGTCGTGAACGCGTGCGAGTCGGCGCCCTACCGGGTTAGCCGGAACGTGAAGCGCCACGATCGGTTCTGGATCAAGGGCCAGCCGTATTCGGTTGCGCACATGCTGGCTAATGATCCCTGGACGGAGCGGTTCATCGGCGGCAGCATCTATCAGGCCTTCCTGAGCGCGTTCAGCTACCACCGCTGGCATAGCCCGGTCGACGGGCAGATCGTCAAGGCGTACGTACAGGACGGCACGTACTACTCCGAGACCCCCGCCGAAGGATATGACCCAGCCGGGCCGAACGCTTCGCAGGCCTACATCACCCAGGTCGCCACCCGGGCGATGATCTTCATCGAGGCCGACAACCCGGCTATCGGGCTCATGTGCGTCCTCCCGGTTGGCATGGCCGAGGTCTCGACCTGCGAGATCACGGTCTACGAAGGCCAGCG
>JASHPF010000006.1 GCA_030038295.1 Streptosporangiaceae bacterium | reverse complement strand
CCGGCGGTCAGTTTCGCCCATCGCTGTTCAAGCCAGTCCCACAGTTCTGGGTTCTCGGCGAGGATGCGCCGTCCGAGATAAGTGCCGTAGGCGATGTGCCGCCGCTCGTCGCGCTGGGTCAGCTTCAGGCCGGCTGCTAGGCCGGGGAGCTTGCCGAGCTGGCCCAGGACCAGGTCCCAGCGCCGGTAGCCGGCGATGGCGGCGACGCCCTCGACGAGCTGGTTGTAGATCAGCGTGGCGTCCAGGATGGCTCTCGGCGACTGGTCGGTGTCGAGTCTGCGCATCACCCTGGTCAGCGCCCCGTCGAACAGGCCGGGACGGCGCTGGCCGATGGCGGCCTGCTGGTCCCGGACCAGGTCGTCGAGGGACGCGGGGTCAAGGCCGACGGCATCGAACCACCGGCGGAACATGTCGGTGTGCTTGGCCTCTTCCATCGCGAACATGGACAGGTACATCGTGTCCTCGAGGCGCCCGAGGTCAGACATGCAGCGCAGGAGCGGGACGATGTCGAGCGTCACGGCCTCTTCACCGACCATGAAGCCGCGGGCCGACAGGCCGACCATCACCTGCTCTTGCTCTGACATCTGCTGCCAGTCGATGGCGTCCTGCGAGAAGTCGATGTCGGCGGGATCCCAGAAAAGCTTCTTGGACTTCTCCCACAGCCGCCACGGCACCGACCCGTAGTCGAGTCCGCGCGTTGACCGGTAGCGAGTGATCTGGGTCTCCTGGATCTTGCCGCCTGCCACAGGCTCGGTCATCTTCCGCCTCCTTCACGATGCCTGCGCCGGGCACCGGAACATGGCCAACGGTCCAGGACCGTGACGAAGCAAGGCTCGGGGTAGCTGTCAGCGTCCGGGCGTGTTGCTGGGTTCTGATTCTAGAATCGCCATCTAGCTTGAGGAAGCTTCGTGGTGCTGACCTGGTCAACGCTCAGCATCGAGAATGAGCCTGGCAAACGTTCCGCGATCGGAGTGCCATCGATGAAGGCGGCCCGCTGGATCGACGTGGGACGAGTCATCTGCGAGGAGGTGCCGGTCCCGTCGGTTGCGGACGGCGAGATCCTGGTCCGGACCGCGTACGCGTCCATCTGCGGTTCCGATCTGCACATCGTGTTCCTCGGCGCGCCCCCGAGGGGCGGACTACCTGGCTATCTCGGGCACGAGGGCGTCGGCGAGGTGGTGGAGTCGCGGTGCGCCGGGTTCGAGCCGGGGGACCGCGTGCTGACGGTCCCGTATGCACTGGGCGGGCGCTGCCTGGCGGAGTACCAGGCGCTGCCTGGCTCGGCTTGCATCCAGCTACCATCCGCGGCGCCACTCTCTCACCTGCTCATGGCGCAGCAGCTCGGGACCGTCATCTACGCCCTTCGCTGGCACCCGCTGGATGTCGTCGGCAAGGACGCGGTCGTGATCGGGCAGGGGTCCGCGGGCGCGTTCTTCACGTTCCTGCTGAAGCGGGCCGGGGCGGCGCGCGTGCTGGTATCGGACAAGTCGCCCGCGCGGCTGGACTACGCCCGGACCCTGGGCGCGGACCTTGCCGTGGACGTCGGCGCCGGCGACTTCCAGACGGCGGTGCTGGAGGCCACCGGCGGGCGGGGCGCGGACGTGGTCGTCGAGGCGGTCGGCAGCCGGGAGACCTTCCCGCAGAGCGTGGCGCTCGCCGCGGCCGGGGCGACCATTGTCTGGTTCGGCCTGCCCGAGGGCCCCGGGGACTACCCGTTCTCGTTCGGTGAGTTCTTCCTGCGGCGGCTGACCGCCTACTCCGCCTCCGCCGCCCAGGGTGAACCAGGGCTGGAGTCGTTCCGGTATGCCGTGCGGCTGATCGAGAACGGCGCGATTGACGTGGCGCCGCTGCTCAGCCACCTGCTGCCGATCGAGGAAGTCCAGGACGCCTTCCGGATCGCCCATGACCGGACTGACAACGCGCTGAAGGTCTCGATCAAGTTCTGACCGAGCGGAGGACGGCCATGCAGATGACAGGAGGGGACGCGGTTGTCAGCGCCCTCGAGACCCTCGGCGTTCGCCATGTCTTCGGCATCGTGAGCGTCCACAACCTGCCGATCTACGACGCCATCGCGCGGCGCGGCACCATCACGCCGGTCGGCGTGCGGCACGAGCAGGCGGCTGCTCACGCGGCCGACGGCTACGCGCGCGCCACCGGCGAGCTGGGCGTGGTCATCGCCAGCACCGGGCCAGGCACGACCAACACCATGACCGGGCTGTTCGAGGCGAGCTTCGCCTCCTCTCCGGTCCTGCTCGTGACCGGGCAGATTGACAGCCGCTACCTGGGCAAGGCCAAGGGCTTCCTGCACGAGGCCGAGCACCAGGGGCTCATGCTCTCGTCGCTGTGCCGGCGGGTGGACACGGTGCGCCGAACCGAGGACATCGGACGGGCGATTATCACCGTGGCGGATGAGATCCGGACTGGCCGCCCCCAGCCGGGCGCGGTGGAGATCCCCGTCGACCAGCAGTACCGTCGAGCCGAGGTAGTGGTGCCCGGTCCGCGCACGGACAGCGGTTACGTCCCGGACGCCGACGCCGTGGCGAAAGTAGCCGAGGCGCTCTCGACTGCCACCAGGCCGGTGCTGTGGGCTGGCGGCGGTGTCGTCAGCTCCGGCGCCGGGCCTGCGCTGGTGGCGCTGGCCGAGCGCCTCAGCGCCCCCGTCGTCACCACGATCGAGGGCCGCGGCTCGATTCCCGAAGACCACCCGCTGTGCCTCGGCGCCCTGACGACGAGCCCGCCCGTTGAGGACATCGTGTCGAGCGCCGACGTCGTACTCGCGGTGGGCACCCGGTTCCAGGGAAACAGCACGCGCAACTGGAGCCTCTCCTTCGGCGGCACGCTGGCGCACCTGGATGCCGACCCAGCCGTCATCGGGCGTAGCTACCCCACCGCCCTGCCGGTCGTCGGCGACGCCCGCATCGGCCTCGAGCTGCTGCTCGGGGCGGTCAGCCGGGTCAGCACCGATCCCGACCATGCGGAAAAGGCCCGGTCGGCGGCCGCGGCGGCGCGTGCGGATGCCCGCGCCGAGCTCGGCCAGGACCACTGCCAGATCATGGACGCCATCCGGCACCACACTCCGCGCGAGTCGGTCATCGTGAGGGACGCGACCGTCCCGGCCTACCTGTGGGGTGACCGGCTCCTGCCGATCCTCCGGCCCCGGACGTCGATACGCCCGGCGTCGGCGGCGATCGGCCCCGGCCTGCCGCTTGCGCTGGGCGCTGCGGTGGGCAGCGGACAGCCGACCGTGCTCATCGTCGGCGACGGCGGGTTCATGCTGCACGTCGGCGAGCTGGTCACGGCGGTGCAGCATGACGTGCCCGTGGTGATCTGCCTGTTCAACGACCGGGGCTACGGCGTACTCCGCGGCATCCAGGCACGCCAGTTCGACGGCCGGACCACCGGCGTCGATCTCACCACCCCCGATTTCCCGGCGCTGGCGCTGTCGATGGGCGTGCAGGCTAGCCGGGTGACGAACCCGGCCGAGTTCGAGTCCCACTTCCGCGACGCCATCGCATCGGGCCGTCCGGCGCTGCTCGACATCGACCTGCTAGCCCTCAGCCCGCTGCGTTTCCCGCGTCCGGCCGGACGCTCCTAGCGGTCTGCGCGAGCTGATCTATGCCTGGCCGCAGCGGAGCACGGCGCAGTCGGCGTGCGGCGTCATTCCGCCGGGCTCGAGGGCGCTCAGGCCGGCCCAGCTGAGACCGGGGTCAGGATCTCCATGAGGTGGCCGTTCGGATCGCGGAAGTAGGTGCCGCGGCGGCCGCTCTGGCTGGTATAGACCTGGCCGGGCTGCCGGCAGCCGGGGTCGGCGTAGTAGGTGATGCCGCCGGCCTTGATGCGGCCGAAGGCGGCCTCGAACTCCTCGTCGCTCAGCTGGAACGCGTAGTGATGCTCGTCGACGTGGTCGTGGTGATCGAAGTCCAGCGTGACGCCGTTGGCGAGCGTCACAGGGGTGAAGTGCGCCACCGGCGGGTCGACGGGCAGGCCGAGGATGTGGCCGAGGAACTGCGCCGATGCTTGCGGGTCGTGCGCGGGGACGATGGTGTGATTCAGCTCGACCGCCATGGCTGGCTCCGTTCTGTCGCGGTTCGTGCGGGGGCTCGGTGCCGACGATTCGTTCACCGGTCAGATTGCGGTCTCGCCGTCCGTCATACAAGTAGGGCTCTTACACCCGCAGGACCGCGGCACCGAGCCGCGATCTCCGGCGGCGCCAGCGGGCGGGCCGCGGCAACCTGGGAAGGACGACGATCGTGCAGGCAAGAATCACGAACCCGGCGGTGAAGGTTCCGGGCGCGTTCGAGGCGCTGCAGAGCTTCGCGGCCTCGGCGACCCACGCCGGCATCCCCGACACCACCCTCTACCTCGTGACGCTGCGCGCGAGCCAGATCAACGGCTGCAGCGTGTGCGTCGACATCCACTCTCGCGAACTCGAGCAGGCCGGCGAGAGCAGCGAGCGCATGCACCTGGTCGCGGCCTGGCGCGAAGCCCCCTATTTCAGCGACGCCGAGCGCGCCGCGCTGGCCCTCACCGAGGCCGCCACCCGGATCGCCGATCGGGCCGACCCAGTGCCCGACGAGGTCTGGGGCGAGGCCGCACGCCACTACGACGAATTGCAGCTCGCGGCGCTCATTGTCGCGATCGCAGCAATCAACGCGTTCAACCGGCTGAACGTGGCATCTCGGCAGCCCACCGGCCCGTGGACTGCGCAGTTCGCCCGGCGGGCCGCAGCGCCGTCCTGAGCAGCTGCTCAGCACCTCTCGCGCGTGTTGACCGACCGGCTCACGATCCACGCGTGCTTGCCGACCTGCCGGACGCGCGAGAAGCCGTGCTGCTCGAACAGCTCGACCGTCGCGCTGAACAGGAACCGGCCCTGCGCCTCGCGGCCGGCTGTCACCTCGGAGATTGCCTCGACGACGCCGCCGCCAGCGAGTGCGATCTGGTCGAGCGCACCTTCAAGCGCCGCGCGCCCGACGCCCTGGCCGCGATGCTTCTTGTCGACATAGAAGCAGGTAATCCGCCAGTCCGGCCGCGGCGGGGCGTCCTTTTCGTACTCCCGTCGGTGCTTGATATTCGGGAGTTCCGCGGGGCTGCCGTACTGGCACCAGCCCTGGGCGGCGCCACTGTCGTCAAAGACCAGCGCGGCGTGGGCGCGACCGTCCCGAACCCTGGCTTGCTTGGCGGCGCGGTAATCGGTGCCCCGCTCGGCCGGCTCGAGGTGATAGGCGATGCACCAGCAGCCGCCGAAAATCCCGTTGTTTCGCTCGACAAGCTCGGCGAACGCGTCCCAGGTCGTAGCGTCGAGCGGGCGGATGGAGTACGACATCGCCAGGTCCTTTCGCGCACGGTGGGCTGACCGTCCCGTGAGGTCGGTGCTGCACCGATGCTGTCACCGGTTCCGGACGATTAGCGTCCGCTGTAGTCGTTGCTGATGCCGGTGGCCGCGCAGCCGGGCTGAGTCGCGTCGATCACCGGACCGGATCGGCCGGGACGGCTACCGGCCGGACTGCCAGCGGCGAGCGGCCAGCAGGCCCGGCACGATGGTGAGAACCGCAATCCAGCACCCGAGATGCAGCAGCGGGCCCGCTGCCGGTCCGCCGGCCGCCAGCGCCCGGACCAGGTCGGCGGCAGCGGTCACCGGGCTGACGCCGGCTATCGGCCGCATCCAGCTCGCTAGCTCGCTGACCGGGGCGAAGGCCGAACTGACGAAGGCAAGCGCGATGGCCGGGAAGAACAGCACCCGCTCGGCCGCCTCCGGGTCTCCGATCAACAGCGCCAGCCAGCAGGACGCGGTAGCGAAGCCGACGCCGACGCCGACGGTGACCGCCACGACGCCGACCATCCCCGGCACACCGCTGCGCATCTGGAAGCCCACCAGGGGAGCGACGGCGAGCAGCAGGATCGCCTGCGCGGCAAAGATGATCGCGTCGGAACACAGCCGGCCCGCGAGCACGGCGCCGCGAGACATTGGCAGCGAGCGAAAGCGGTCAGCCACGCCGCTCGCGGCATCGCGGAGCACGCCGAGACCGGACGTCGGAGCCGTCAGCACCGCGTTCTGGACGAAGATGCCGGGGATGAGGAACTGGCGATAGGACTCGGTGCCGCCCGCCCGGCTCACCGCGAGGTTGCCGAGCACCGACACGAACAGGACGAGCAGCACCACGGGCTGCACCAGCGGGTAGATCATGCGGCTGGGGTTGAGCCGCAGCACCCGCAGCTGCCGCCCGGCGATCAGCGCGCTGCCTCGCCAGACCGCGGGGCGCGCCGTCGCGACGTTCCCGGCGGTCACGGCCGCACCCGGTCGCCCCCGCCGCGAGCACCCAGCGGGCGGCACAGGCGGCGCGCGCGTCCTCGTGCGGGTGCTTCGTAGGCCAGGGCTGGCCTCTCGCCGACGCCCTGGCGGCCGTCGGTCAGCGCCAGGAACGCCTCGTCGAGGGACGGCTCGCGTAGCGCCAGGCCGGTCACTGCGATCCCGTCTGCGCGCAGCGCGGCCGCGGCGGCGAGCAGCGTGCCCGTGTCGTCTGCCGCGGCCACGGTCAGCCAGCCCGAGGCCGGGTCGGCACGGACGTCGGCGGGCGGCAGGGCCAGCCGGCCGCGCACCGCGGCGGCTGCGGCCGGAGCAGCGGACGGGTGCTGCAGCCGAATCTCGACAACTGGCCGGCCCACCCGGCTCTTCAGCTCGCTGACGGTGCCGGTGGCAATGATGCGGCCATGGTCGAGCACGTGCACGATGTCGGCGAACCTGTCAGCCTCGTGCAGGTACTGCGTCGTGAGCAACATGGTCGTGCCGTCAGCCCGCAGCCCGGCGATGACCTCCCAGAGCTGCCTGCGGCTGGCCGGATCGAGCCCCGTGGTCGGCTCGTCCAGCACGAGCACCGCCGGCCGGGTCATGAGGCTGGCGGCCACGTCCAGTCGGCGCCGCATGCCGCCGGAGTACGTCCGCACCAGCCGGTCCAGGGCGTGCGCCACGCCGAAAGCCGCGCCCAGCTCGGCGGCCCGGTCGACGGCTGCCAGCCGCCGCAGGCCGGCCAGCCGGCCGATCAGCACGAGATTGTCCCGTCCGGTCAGTCCCTCGTCGAGGCCGGCGTACTGGCCGGTCAGCCCGATCAGGCCGCGCGCCCTGGCAGGCTGCGCGAGGACGTCGACGCCGAGCACTCGTACCCGCCCTGAGTCGGGCCGGCTCAGCGTGGCGATGATCCGGACCAGGGTCGTCTTGCCGGCGCCGTTCGGGCCGAGCAACGCCGCGAGCGTCCCCGGCGCGACCGACAGGCTGACCCCGGTCAGCGCCGTGAGCGCGCCGAACGACTTGACGACATCCGCGGCCTCGATGGCCGGCGCGCCACCGGGCGATATAAGATCGAGCACACTGTGAGGGTAGCCCTTAGTGAGGACGACGGACAATATGGATGCCTCACGAATTGGTTCGAGCGGGTCAGCGCGGCGCGGTGGCCGTGTGGCGGCCTCCCGTGCTGGCTCGGCACCACGACGCGCAGCGTCGGATGACTCGGATGGTCGCGAGCCGGGCGGACACGAGCCCGGCGGGCGCGAACCGGACGGCCGTGATGCTGGCGGGCGGGGGCGGGGTGGCCGCGCGCAGGCGCGCCGGGCGCCGGACCGGCGAACAGTCGACCTGGAGGCGGCCCGCGGCGCGTCGCCGGGCCAGGCCAGCCCGCCCGACCTGGCGGTGAGCGTCGTCGGGCAGCTGTTCCGGCTTGCGCCGCGGCTGGTCGACATCGAGGATCTGGGCGCCCGCGACTACGGTCTCGGGTTCGCGCGCGGTCGCGTGCTGTGGGCCCTGCTCGACTCGGGGCCGGTGCTCATGCGGGCAATCAGCGAGGCGCTTCGGATCTCACCGCGCACTGTGACGGGCCTAGTCGACGCCCTGGAGGCCGATGGCTGGGTCACGCGCAGCCCGCACCCGGCGGACCGTCGCGCCACGATCATTTCGCTGACCGCCGCGTCGGAGCGCACCCTGGCCAGGCTGCGCGAGTCCTACGAGGCCCTCGCCAGGGACCTGCTTGGCGATGTCGCCGAGGACGACCTGGCCCGGTGCCGGGAAGTCATCCGCACGCTGGAAGACCGGCTGGACGACGCGGTGTCCCGGCGGATCGCCGCGTACGAGGGCGGGTCCGCGGCGGTTGCGGACCAATCCGCCGGGGCGGGCCAGCCAGGGTCAGCTCGGCGGGGCCGCCGATCGTGATCGCCCGGCCGCCGACCGCGCGCCCGGCTGCGGCCCGGCGGGCGGCCGGGTGCGACGTCGTGCCCGTTCCCCACTCGGCGCTGGCTGCCGCGGCTGCCGTGCGCACCGCGCCTGGCCTGTCCTTACGATGGAGCGATGCCCCCCACGCCTGCCACCGCGCCACCCGAGCGGGTCGCCGCCGGGCGGTTGATCTTGCGCCGGGTCCAGGCGTCGGACGCGAGCGCCATCGCGGCCGCCGTGAGCGCCAGCCTGGATCATCTGCGGCCATGGATGCCGTGGGCCACGCGGGAGGCAGCCGAGCGAGGCAACCAGCTCGTGCGGGTCGCCGAGGCGGACCACAACTGGGAGTCCGGGCTGGGCTTCGTCTACTCGGTGCTGACCGCGGAGCACGGGACGCTGGTGGGGGAGATAGCCCTGCACCTCCGCGACAGCGGGCAGAGTGTCGAGCTGGGCTACTGGATCGCGGCCGGCCAGGCGCGCCGCGGCTACGCGACGCTCGCCGCGGAGGCGATGACGTCCGTCGCGCTCGCGATGCCCGGCGTGACCAGGGTCGAGATCCACGTTGACGCCGCCAACGCGGCGAGCGCGGCGGTGGCCCGCAAGCTCGGTTACCGGCTCGACCGGATCGAGGAGCGACGCCCCGAGGCGCCCGGCGAGAGCGGCCGGCTGATGGTGTGGCTCCGCGACCAGGCGCCGGGGGAGGACGCCTAGCTGGAGCGCTGGAAGCCTGCTACCTTATGGGGCGGTGTCGGCGCCCGACATCACCGGATTTGCGGCACTGCGCCGTCAGTTGACGCAGGGGATGCCGTTCTTGGCGGCCACCGCGCCGCCTTGCGGGCCCGCGGTGGGGATGACCGGCGACGGTGACGGGCTCGACAGACCCAGCGACGTGGACGTGATGGCGGGCAGCGTGGCGTCGGCCCCGAGCAGGATCTGGACATGGTCGGCGGGGATGCTGGCCCCGGCGACCGCGGAGACGTCGAACAGCCCGGCTATCTTGCTCGCGCTCCGCTGCGCGCCCCGACCGTACAGGACCGCCGTGGTGGCCCGTGGGCTGGTGTTGCCGATCTGGCCGGCCCGGTAGCCCGCCGATACCAGGGCAGCCGAGACGCTGTGCGCCAGGCCCTCGGTCTGGCCGCCGTTGAAGACGTCCACCGTGATGTCGTGGGCGCTCACCGAACCTGACGCCGGACCGGTACCGCTGGCGTGGGCCGCCGGTTTCGGATAGAAGGTCGCGTTGACGATCTGCCGGATGTAGGGCGCATTGACCGTGTTGGCGTCCTGGCCGTCGATCACGGCGTAGCCCGAGATCGGCAGTGTGTGGAAGACCAGGTTCGCGTTCGTGAGGTTCCGGGCCTCGGCGGCGAAGTCGAGCAGGTTCCAGCCCGAGTCGGTGATCACGTACTGGCGCGCGACGTTGATCAGCGCCTGAATCTTGGTGAGGTCGCTCAGCACGCCCTCGGTCCGCAGCTGGTGGATGACGGAGTCCAGGAACGCCTGCTGGCGGTGGGTGCGGTCCAGGTCACCGTTGGGCAGCCCGTCGCGCTGGCGTACGAACGCCAGCGCCTGTGCCGCGTCCAGGTGCTGATATCCGGCCGGGAAGTCTGCCCCGGAGTTGGGGTCGTCCACCGCGTGGTTCAGGCAGACCTCCACACCGCCGAGCACCTTGGCGATCTCGTAGAACCCGTAGAGGTTCACCGCGGCGAAGTGGTCGATGTGGACGCCGGTGAGCCGCTCGACGGTGGCCACGGCGGCGGCCTGCCCGGCCTCGTTCCCCCGGGCCGCCAGGCTGTCCTGGCTGATGTTGGGGTTCTGCTGGCTGAGCTGCTGCTCCCGGTAGAACATGCTGACCCCGTACGCCTGGTCGATCTTGCCCGACTGCTGCGGACCGATCGTGTCGGCGAACTGGACCCAGTCGTCGCGGGGGATCGAGAACCCCACGGCGCGCTTTCCGTCTGGGAAGATATGGATCAGGATGAGGGTGTTCGTGTCGTTTCCGCCCACGCCGTTCGCGACGGCCTGAGCGCTGCCGGCGTGCAGCTGGGCCAGGATGGCCGGGGGCAGGATGGCCCCGTTCCAGTACCGGCGGCTCTCGATGCCCATCAGCAGGATGTTCTGCGCCCCGGTCGAGGGCCCGCTGCTGATGGCGTTCGAGCTGCCGATGCCGGCCACGGCACGGACGGTCCGATAGGCGAACGCGCTCGCCACCAGGATCAGCGCGGCCAGCACGCAGGTTCCGATGTAGGCCCGCCCTGGCCTGCGAGGCCGGGGTCGGCCGACCGGGCCGCCGGGGCGCAGGGGCGGTCGGGGGGCTAGCCCGACGCGGCCACCGCCCGGCTGTCCCTGGCGCTGGCCAGGGCGCTGCTGGCTCCGGTTCTGCTGGCTGTGGCTCTCCTGGCGCGGGCCGGGCCGCCCGGTCGACGGTTGCCCATCCCCCTCGCCGCTACCGGCCACTCAGGCCCGCCTCCCCGTGCACGCACGGCCCCATCCCGGTCACTTTTGCTTGCAACACACTATCTGCCCGCTGTGGCACCACCCGGTAACCGGGAACGCTGTGTCAACATGGGCGAGAACCAGGCCTCTGAACCACCCGAGCACGGATTCGGCGCGCCTGACACCGGCGGAGCCACGGGGGGGAGCAGCACGGAACCACGCGGGCCGCAGGGCCAGATGCCGCGCACCAGGCCCGGCACGGGTGGGCCAGGCGCGCCGTCAAGATCAGGGCCGGGCGCGGGGCCTGGGTCGGCGCTGCCGCGGCAGCCGGACCCGGCGACCCAGCTGTGGGGGACCCGCCCTGGTCGGCTCGGCGTATTCGCCGTCATCGGCGCGACGCTGCTCGGCCTGGTGATCACCGTGCTGTTGGGCCGTGAGCCGGGCGTGATCCTCAGCGTGTTCCTCGTGGTCGGCACGGTGGCCGCGGCCTTCGCCGTGCGGCCTGGCGCCGTCTACCTGATCTTCCCGGTGCCCGCGCTGGCCTACGCGGTGGCCGCGGTCATCGCCGGGCTCATCCACGACCGGGCAACGGACACGTCCAGCACGGCGCTCGCGCTGAGCGCCGCCCAGTGGATCGCGGGCGGATTCATCGCCATGACCCTCGCGACCGTGCTGGCGCTGCTCATCGCCGGGTACCGCTGGCTGCGCTCCGCGCGCCCGCCAGAGGGCCCCGCCGCCGGCCGGCCCGGCCCGCCGCGGTAGGCCGGCTCAGCAGGTCGGCTTGGCAGGTCGCTCCCGCGCGGTCGCGCCGAGGCCGGCGCCCGGCAGGCCGCTGGCGGACAGGTCAGCGCCGGTCGATACCGCCGATCAGGCGCTGACGAGCAGGCCGCGTCCGGCGAAGAACCGCCCGAAGTCCGTGGCTGGCAGGACGACGTCGCGCTGGCTCACGCCGGGCAGTCCCGAAGGGTTGTGCAGCCGCAGCAGGCCGGCGGCGGCGCCGGTCACCAGCACCAGGTGGCCGCCGGTGGTCGGCGGCGTGCAGTCCGGCCACCGGATCGAGTAGTGCACCGAGGCGATCACGGGCGTGGCCGGCGCTGCGGCGTCGGCGATCGTGCCGACCGTCAGGTCGGTGCAGACCTCCGCCTTGATCTCGAACTCCGCGCCCACCCAGTCGGCGAACGGCCGGTAGATCAGCCCGATGACCCGGTCGCCGTCCGGGATGTACGCCCGCCACGCCAGCGCGCGCTCGACCAGGGCCATCGTTGGCGGCACCGGTTTGCCCCGTGAGGCGAGGATCATGCGCAGGCAGGCCAGGCCGCAGACCCGCCGTGACCAGAAGCCGTACTCGGCGGCCGTGCGGGCGCCGGACGCTGCCCAGCGGGGATCCGCGGCTGGGTCGAGCGTGCCGTCCACGAACCGCGGGACGAGCTCGGGCGACTCCCACTGCGAGTAGTACGGCACGCCGCTAGGCGCCGCCAGGCCGGCCGCGAGGATCACCGGGTCGATGCTAGCGGCGGTCAGCTGGCGCGCCGGCGGCAGCTCCGGGCGAGCACGGCGACCGTGGACTCGGCCGCGTCCAGGTCGGCGTAGCAGCCCTGCAGATGGCGGCCCCCGGCCGCGCTGAAGCCGGTGCGCGAGTGCAGCAGACGGGTGTTGTCGAAGACCACGCAGTCGCCGGGCCGGAGCATGAACCGAAGGGTGAGCGAGGGCCGCATCAGGATGGCCGCGAACGTCCGGTACGCGACATAGAACTCGCGCATCTGGTCCGCTGCCTCGGCAGGCGAAGTGCCCGACCGCGGTCGCACCGGCCGCATCGACCGGCTGTTATACCGCACCTCGCGGATCAGGCCCGCCGAGTTCAGGCCGATCATGGGTCTGGTCGCCTGCAGGTCGGTCGTCGCGTCGGCGTAGCCGAAGGTGACCGGGGTACTCGTCAGCCGGTCGAACGCGGTCGGGTCTTCGGCCCGCAGCTGCGCCGCGGCGCGAAACCCGTCGAGTAGCCCGGACTCCCCGCCGTCTGCACTGTTGGTGAGGCAGTGCAGGAGCTGCACGGTTGGCACCGGGTCCCGGTACGGGTTGTCGGTGTGCGGCCCGATCGGCAGGCACGTGAAGGCCAGGTTGGCGGCCGTAGCCTCGACCCGGACGTCGAACAGGCGGCCGTAGTTCGTCTCGCGGATGTAACCGAAGCTGGCGACGACCTCGGCGACCGCGCCGGGTTTCGCGGCTACCCCGCTCAGCAGCATGAATCCGGTACTGAGCAGGTCGCGCAGGCAGCGAAGCCGGACGGCGTCGTTGCTGGCGTAGGCCGGCCAGGAGGTCACGGGCGGCCCCGAAGGGAAGTCGCGCGCCGACCATAGCCGCTTGGCATCCTCACAGCGCTGGTCGACGTCCGGGACGGCGTACCCGGCCAGCCAGCTCGACGTGAAGACGGCCTGGTGGCCATCGGGTCCGAAGGTCACGTGCAGGCCGTCAGGTTCCTGGGCGGCTGCCGCCACGGTCACGTCCGGCGCCTGGTCGGTGATGCTGATAAGCCGCTGACCGCTCGCGGGGTCGCGGCAGGACGGGCACTGGCAGTTGTCGCGTAGCCAGGCCGGATCGAGACCATGAGCGGCTGCGGCGTGAATGACTACCCCCCCGTTTCGAGCTAGAGGCGGCCGCCCCGGCCAGCTCGCCGGCCGGCTCCGAGGCGATTTGCTCCAGCGTCAGACGGCCCTGGCCAGCTCGACAATGAGGCGCGCCGATTGTTCGGTTAGCTGTCTTCTAGCTGGCGGCCCCGGTTCACCTTCTGGCGGGTCAGATGCAGCGGGCCCTCCGGTTATTTCCGGGCGTCGCGGTCGGTTAGCGTCTGAGGCGTGTGCCTGCTCATCGCGCTGTTCCAGGTCCTCCCGGACGCCCCGCTGCTGGTGGCGGCCAATAGGGATGAGCGACTCGATCGGCCGGCCGTCCCTGTCACCGTGCTGCGCGAGCGCGAGCCGCGGATACTCGGCGGGCGAGATCTCATGTCCGGCGGGACGTGGCTGGCGGTCAACGATCGCGGCGTGGTGGCCGGCCTGACCAATCAGCCCGCCCCGGACGGCCGCGACCCGACGAAGCGGTCGCGCGGCGAGCTGCCGCTGGCCTGTGCGAGTCACGCGACCGCAGCGGAGGCCGTCGAGGCGCTGGTGGCCAACGTTGACCCCGCGAGTTACAACCCGTGCTGGATGCTGGTCGGGGACCGCGATGCGCTGTTCGCCGTCGCCATCGGGCCCGCCGGCAGCGCGCCGCAGGTCGAGCAGCTCGGCCCCGGCCAGTACGTGCTGGAGAACGCCCCGATCCAGGCCGGATCGCGCAAGGCAGCGTTCGTGGCGGAGCTGGTCGAGCGGGCGCTGGCCGAGCGTCCCGATCCTGGTGCTCCGGCGACGGCCGCGGCCCTGGCGACGGTGCTGCGCGACCACCGGCCCGCGATGCCAGAGCCCCGTACCGACGCGGCCGGGCGGGTCTGGGCGCCAGCCTTGTCGGCCGCCTGCGTGCACGCCGACGGCTTCGGCACGAGGTCGTCGGCCATCGTGACCGTCCCGGCCGCCGGGCTGCCGGAGCTGGAGGTCTCCGAAGGCAAGCCGTGCGAGACGCCGCTGCGCGACGTCACCGCGCTGTGGACCGCAGATCGGGTCGCTGAGCTCTCCGGGTAGCCGGGCCGGGCTGATGGCGGCGATGGCCACCACGGCCGGCGTTCCCCCCGGAAAGACTCGCCCGCGCCGCTCGGCGAGCCGCCGTGCTCACGCCAGCGTGCGCGCGACCTGCTCCAGGTGGTTCATCGCCTCCTGCAGCCCGGCCTCCATGCCGGAGTTCAGGTGCGCGTCGCGGTTCTCACGGCTGATGTGCTGGACCAGAATCGACAGCGTGGTGCGGCCGTCATGCTCGGCGAACGTGGTCGTGCTCACCGCGGGTGCGTCGGGAGCACCCTCGAACACCTCGGTCGCGACGATGCGCTCGCCGGGGATGATCTCCTGGTACTCGCCGTGGAAGGCGACCTCGAAGCCGGCGTTCGCGATCATGACGTACCGCCAGCGTCCCCCCGGCCGCAGGTCGACCTCGACGGAGGTCACTTCACCCCGGTCGCCGCTCCACCAGCGCCTGATCAGCTCAGGCGTGGTGTACGCCCGGTAGACCAGGTGGCGCGGCGCGTCAAACTCCCTCGTGATGAGGATCTGCGCGTCGCTCGGGAGCGTCACCACCGCCGAGTTCCGGGCCGTCACCCGTGCCATTGTCGTCCTCCGTTCGTGGCGTGCTCCGCTGCGGGTCAGTGGCTCCGGCTGCGCCGAGCTCGGCGGCTCGGAGCTCGGCCAGCACGACGTCCAGCCGGGCGAACCGCCCTGACCACAGCTCCTCGAAGTCCTGCACCCACTCGTAGATGGGCCTGAGCGCCGGGCCGTTCAGCCGGTACAGCCGCTGGCGGCCGTCATCTCGCGCGACCACCAGTCCGGTTTCCCGCAGCACCCGCAGGTGCTTGGAAACCAGCGGCTGGGTCACCCCCAGCCGGCCGACCAACTCGGTCACGGACAGCTCGCCGGCGGAGATCACGGTGAGGATCTGCCGGCGGCGCGGCTCGGCCACCGCGTTGAACGCGTCGGTGGTCGTAGCTGCCCGGGCCATGGCCAGATCGTATGCCTATATGGGTATGTATTCAAGCGGTCGGTCGCTCAGTCCCTATCCGCCGGGCGCGTCGGCCGCGCCAGGGGGCGCCTGGACCGGTTCCGGTGGGTCGTCGGCGGGCCGCCCCGCCCCGGCCGGCCGGGGCGCAGCTGGCACCCTGGCGCCCTGGCACCCCTTGCGCGCT
>JASHPF010000354.1 GCA_030038295.1 Streptosporangiaceae bacterium | reverse complement strand
GTGCGCGGTGTCGGCGGCGGCGGCCGCGCGCAGCACGGCCTCGGCGTGGCCGAACGCCATCTCGCCCCGCGCGTTTGCCCCCAGGTAGCCCGGGTTGGCCACGATGAGGCCGGGTGAGTCGTCCGCCAGGTTCTGCTCGAGCCAGCCGAGCAGTAACCGGCCGAGCACGATCGACCAGCTCCGCACGCCGCCGTACTTGTAGCTGTGGATGGCGCGGCGCAGTGGGCCGGCCTGATAACCGAGCGCGCGGATCCGGTCGATGCGGCGCTCCGGATTGCGGCACAGCTCGTTCGGGCAGCGGCCGTCGGCCGCGAGGTGCTGCGCGCACACCGGGCACGCGCCGGGCCCTGGCCGGCTGATGCGGTCGACCGCGCAGGCCAGGCACGCCGCGGCCGCTCCGCTGCGAAAGTACGCGCAGTCGTGGCACTGCGGGAAGGTCGTCAGCGACAGCTGTTCGGTCATGTCGCGATGACGGTATCCGGCGGCGCCGACAGCGCCGGTCTTGCTACGCGGCCTCGGCGTGCGCCCGCAGCGCCAGCGCCATCGCCTCGTGGAAGTTCATCGCCACGCCCCTGGCATACGCCCGGTCGAACTGCGTCGTGCCGAGATGGTTGCGCACCGTCGCGATGCTCTCCCGGCGATACTCGCCTTCAGGCTCCTGCCAGACTCCGTGCAGCCGGTCTAGGCAGGCCTGCGCGACGCCGTGCAGCTCGGCAGCCTGGTGCCAGTCACCCATGTCACCCGCGGTGCACGCTAGGCCGAGGCTGCAGTACGCCAGGCCTGTCGTGTCCCCGACGCGGCGGCTCTGCCGCAGCGCGCTCTCGAACCTGTCCCGCGCGGCTTCTGGGTCGTGCTCGTGGCGCAGCACCCAGCCCATGTTGACCGGCACGACGTGGTTCTCCTCCCCGATCTCCGCGCTGGCCTCGGCAGCACGCTGGAGGTGCTCACGGGCGGCCGCAAAGTCGCCGTCCCGGATGGCGCGCACGCTCGCGTTGTTGTGCAGCAGGTATTCCATCAGCAGGTCACCGGAGCGTTGCGTACAGGCGATACCCTCGGCGTAGAGTTTCGCAGCGGCCTCCGGGTCGGTCCGATCCAGGCACATCAGGTATCCCACCAAGCTCGAGCCCAGCAGCACGTCGTCACCGGTCCGCCGGGCGATCTCGACCGCCTCGGCCCCGAACGGCAGGCCGCGCTCGGGCTCGCCGGCGAAGTAGTACATCCCGCAATGGCTACCGAGAGCCTCGACCAGCAGCCGCGGATCGCCGACCTGCCGGGCCAGGTCGATGACCTCGCCGCCGACCCGCAATCCGTCCTGGACAGAAAACTCGCGCCTGGCGTCCGTGGCCATGATGGCCGCGGCCACGTACAAACGGAGGTCGGACCGGGCTTCGGGTTGCTTCAGCACGGGGTCGAGCAGCCCTGCCACCGCCACTCCGCCGGACCGTGACATCCAGAACCGCCGGAGCGCGGCGGCGAGGCGCAGCACCTGCCGGCCGCCGTCCGGGGCGCCCGCCGCCCACTCGGCAGCCCGCCACAGGTTCGCTCCATCGGCGTCGAGCCGACTGAACCAGCTGCCTTGCTCCGGCCCCTCGAGGTGCGGTGCGGCGGTCTCTGCGAGAGCTACGAAGTGCGCACAGTGTGCGGCGCTCACCGCTGCCGTCTCCTCTTCGCCAGCCTCCACGAGCCGGTCGGCCGCGAACTGACGAATTGTCTCCAGCAGCCGGTAGCGCAGCACATCGACCCGTGGCTCGGTGCCGACGAGGCTCTTGTTCACCAGGGAGCCGAGCAGCTCGACGACGTCAAGCCGGTCGATGCTGCCGAATCCGCAGACTGCCTCCGCGGCTGCGAGGTCGAAGCTCTCCGGAAACACGGCCAGCCGGCGCAGCAGCTGCTGCTCAGCGCCGTCCAGCAGCGAGTAAGACCAGCTGACGGTGGCCAGCAGGGTCTGCTGCCGGGCGAGCGCGACCCGGCTACCGCCGGTGAGCAGTCGAAACCGGTGGTCTAGCCGGTCCCGCAGGTCGGCGAGCGACACCGCTGGCAACCGCGCAGCGGCGAGCTCGATGGCCAGCGGCATGCCGTCCAGCCTCCGGCAGATCGACACGATGATCGGGCAGGTCTGCTGGTCAGCCGCGAGATCCACACCCTGCTTGCGAGCCCGGTCGACGAACAGCGCCACCGCGTCCGAGGTAGCCCACGCGGACTGGTCGTCGTCTGCTGACGGCAGCGACATCGGCGGCACCCGGTAGATTGCCTCCCCGCCGATGCCGAGCGGCTCGCGGCTCGTGACCAGCAGATGCACATCCGGGCAGCGTCGCAGGATCGCGTCGGCGGTGCTGGCGCACGCGTCGATGAGGTGCTCGCAGTTGTCGAGCACGATCAGCAGATGCTGCGGCGCGAGCGCGTCGACAAGGGTGTCGAGAGCGGACCGGCCAGCCTGGCTGACCAGGCCCAGCGCAGCACCGATCGTGGCCGGGGCGGCGTCCGGGTCGGTGACCGCCGCCAGCTCGACCAGCCAGACCCCGTCGCCGGTTCCGTCGAGCAGGTCGGCCGCCACCTGCAGACCGAGCCGGGTCTTCCCGCTGCCCCCTGCCCCGGTCAGCGTCACCAGCCGCGAGGACTCCACGAGAGACCGGACGTCCTTGAGCTCGTCCTCCCGACCGATGAAGCTCGACAGCTCGGCAGGCAGGTTGTTCAGCAGCGTGGGGTTGCCTAGTGACCGCAACGGCGGGAAATCGGACCGCAGGCCGTTGGCGGCGAGCTGGAATATGCGCTCTGGCCGGCCGAGGTCCTTCAGCCGGTGCACGCCCAGATCGAGGAGCGTAGCGCCGCTGGGCAACGAGGCCTGGACCAGCGCTGCCGTCGTCTCCGACAGCAGGATCTGGTCGCCGTGCGCCACCGCGGCAATCCTGGCGGCCCGGTGCACATCCAGCCCTACCGGTCCCGCGGCCGTCATCTCGGCCTCGCCGGTGTGGATTCCCATCCGCACCCTGATCCGCTCGCCGGCCGGCCACGGGTGCGCTTCGAGCGCCCGCTGCATCGCCAGTGCCGCCGCCACGCAGGCCCGCGGCGAGGAGAAGGCCGCGAGGAACCCGTCCCCCATCATCGTGAGCTCGGTGCCGTCATGCGCGGTCAGCGCGCTCCGGATCAGCTCGTGGTGATCGGCGAGCACCTGAGCGTAGGCGTCGCCGCCGAGCCGGCGCAGCAGCGTGGTCGACCCCTCGATGTCGGTGACCAGGAAGGTCAGGGTCTCCACGGTTCCGAGCGTACGGGTCCTGGCCGACATCCGCGGTACCCTCGAAGGCCCGCGACCGCGACAACCGCGCTGACACGATAGGAATCATGGCGAACCGGCGCAGACCACCGACGAGCAATCCAGCCCGGCATCTCACGCCCGTGCCCGACGAGCCCGAGCCGCCGCTGTGGGATACCGCGGAGCTGAGCCGACTGGCCTACCTGCGCCGGGTGGCGATCGAGACCGGGCGGCCGGCCGAGGCGATCTGGCTGATCGAAGCCGCGACGACAGCGGAGGAGGCCATCGCCTCACTCCGGGCGGCAGGCCTGATGCCGGACGCGGAGCGATCACTCGACGACGTCCTGTCCTGGTTCGCGCCACTGCTCGAGCCCGGCTCTGACCAGGTGACAGCCGAGATCGCGGCCAGCCAGTTCATCGCCGAGTTGCGCCGCGGCGCGGGCCACGCCGCGCACGTCGCCGAGCCACTGCTCACCGTCATCGGCGAGCTGGCCGGGCAGCCGCGCGGCGAAGCCCTCGCGGCGCTGCGGGCTTTCGGTGCGGTCGGCCCCGGCGCGGCCAAGGCGGCCGCGCAGGCTGCGGCGGCCCGGATGGTCGCCGCGGGCGCTACCGACATGCCCTGGGCCAGCGACCTCGGCGCGCCGAAGCCGGGCAGCTGCTTCGGGTACGAGGACGCTTATGGCGAGCAGCGGTCGCTCGTGCTGCCCTTCGGCTACGGCCGACGCTGGCACGCGATCGTGCTGGTCATCGACCACCTGCTGGGCGGCGGTCTGAAGGATCTCTACGTCTGCGACTACTCCGCGCGGCTCCGCGCGCGGTATCGGGCGGCCGGCCGGGATCCGGACATGCGCTACCGCGAGTACGACGGCGCTGCCGCCCGGACGCTCGTCTCCGACGCGCTGACGAGGCCGCCTTGCCCGGCCGAGCCAGCTCAGGCCGACCGCGTGGCGGACTACGTGGAGCTACTGCGGGCGCGGGTGGCGGTGCTGCCGCTGGCCCACCCGGCCTCCCGATCACGTCCAGGCGAGGACGGCAGGACCGCGGCGAAGAAGCAGACGCCGAGAAACATCCACCGGCTGAAGGTGACGCTGCGCGGCAGCAAACCACCGATCTGGCGCCGGTTCGAGGTGCCGTCTGACATCAGCCTGCACCGCCTTCATGCGGTGATCCAGGCCGGCTTCGGCTGGCAAGACAGTCACTTGCACGTCTTTGAGACGGCGGCCGGGCAGTACGGAATCCGCGATCCCGACGTGCCTGAAGTCCGCAGTGACGCGGGCAAGCGGCTGTCCGCGGTCGCCGACTGGCCCGGCGATCACTTTGAGTACGAGTACGACTTCGGCGACGGCTGGCGGCACGCCGTTACGGTCGAGGCGGTCCAGCCCGCCGAGCCCGGCGTGGCTTATCCGCGGTGCACCGGCGGGAAGCGCGCATGCCCGCCGGAAGACTGCGGCGGCATGGCGGGCTACTACCGGATGCTGGCGGTGCTCGCCGACCCGCACGACGAGGACCACCACGCCAGGCTGGCGTGGCTAGGCCTGTCCTCAGCCGCGGATTTCGATCCGGACGGCTTCGAGGTTGGCGTGGTGAACGAGGACCTATCCGGGATTGCCAGGATCCTGGTCAGGACCTGATCGTCACAGCAAGGCCAGCTCGCCGGTGATCGCGTCGATCCGGTCGGCGGCTGCCGGGCCGATCGCGCAGCAGGTGGGCGTGCCCTCGGCAACCTGCGTGCGGCCGGCGTCGTGGATCACCTGCACGGGCAGGCCGGCCGCCGCGGCGCGCGCGGCGATCGCGTGCAGCTCGTCCTCGCCGTCGGCCCGCAGGACCACCTTGGGCTGGCCGTCGCGCAGCCACGCACGGAAGTGGGTCGTCCCGGCGTTCGCCAAAGCTGCGGCGACAGCGGCGTGGGCTGCCTGGGCAGCGATCTTTCCCCGGCCCATGCCCAGGTCGGCGCGCACGACCAGGGTTAGTTTCGTCTCCATGACTGTTAAGGGAACCACCGCGACGTGACCGGACGGGGCCGCAAGGAGCGGAACCCCTTGCGGCCCCGGCCGCCGCGCGCAGGGGCGTGTCGCGCGAGACTGAGAGGCTCGGAGGCCTGAAGTTCTGTGGGAGGTATGACAGTGACAGCGGACGAGGATCGCCGCCCCCACCCGCCGTGGGACGAGTCCTACACTGCCGAGATGCCGGCGCCATGGGACATCGGCCGACCGCAGCCCGCCTTCGTCCGGCTCGCCGACGACGGCCTGCTCGCCGGGCGCGTACTCGATAGCGGCTGCGGAACGGGCGAGCACGCCCTGCTCGCCGCCAGCCGCGGCGCGGACGTGATCGGGATCGACGTGGCGCCGACCGCCATCGCCCGAGCCCGCGCCAAGGCCGCCGACCGCGGCCTCAGCGTGCGGTTTGAGGTCGCAGACGCACTCGACCTCGGCCGCCTTAGGCTCCACGTGGACACGGTCATCGACAGCGGCGTGTTCCACGTGTTCGGCGACGAGGAACGGGCCCGGTATGTCGCCAGTCTCGCGGCCGTGCTGCGGCCGGGCGGCAGCTGCTACCTCATGTGCTTCAGCGACCGGCAGCCAGGGGACTGGGGCCCGCGCCGAGTCCGTGCGGAAGAGCTGCACAGCGCATTCCGCGACGGATGGGCCGTCGAGTCGATCTCCGCGGACACCTTCGAGATCAATCCGATCGGCGGCACGACGCAGGCCCAAGCCTGGCTTGCCGCGATCAGGCGCAGCTAGCAGTCCTGGCCGCGAGGCCAGGCGGAGCTGCTAACGCCCAGCCCTTGCGCAGCCATGCGATGGCACAGATCACGAAGAAGACCACGACCAGGTCCATCTTGGTGTCACTTCCCCCGATGTGTTGTCCGTGCGTGGGCCAGGCCGAGGGCCTTGCCCCCGGTCGGTGCCCGCGGGAGCTGGCTCCCGCTGCGGCCAGGTGGTACCCGGCTACCCAGTGGTTCAACCTGGTCACGCTGTGTGACCGCAGGCACCGACCAGCCGGCTGAGCTAGCCTGAGACCCCATGGGACCGAAGGATCAGGTCGCCGTCGCCGCCGACGTTCGCCGTCGGCCCGGCAGGCGGCCTGCCGGGATCGCCGCGCCGCTGCTGCCTTCCGGCGTCCGGCGGCCCGCGATGATCATCGCCCTCGGCTGCCTCGTTCTGGTCGTCACGCTCGGTGTTCTGTTCGCGCACCAGAGCCATGGCCGGGCCGTCGACCAGGCGGTCGACTCCTGGGTGATGGGTCTGCACCTGCGGTCCGGCGCGCTCGAGCTGATCAGCCAGCTCGGCGACGCGCCCGCCATGACGGTCATGACCGCCGCGCTGGCGCTCGGGTGCCTCGCCGCCCGCCGGCTCAGCGGGGCCGTGCTGGCCGTCGCGGGCGTGCTGCTCGCTTCCGGCCTGACCGAGGCGGTGGTCAAGCCGCTCGTGCACCGGACGATCACTGCCAGCCACTACGTGACGTACCCGAGCGGGCATACGACGGGTCTGTTCGCGCTGTCGACGGCGCTCGCGGTCGTGCTGATCAGCGCGCCCCCCGGCCGGGTAGGGCCAGCCGTACGGATCGGCATCGTGGCCGCGGCGGTCGTCGTGTCCGGTGCCGTCGGCGTGGCGATGATCGGTCTGGGCTACCACTACTTCACCGACACCGTCGCTGGAGCCGCGGTCGGCATTGGCGTCGTGCTGGGCACCGCGTTGCTGCTCGATCTGGAGGCAATCCGCCACTGGCTGGGCAGATTCAGCCGGTAGTCCCCCGCGGCACGCAGGAATCATCCCATCTCCGGCGGAACGGTCGCGCCGGCCACGGATCCCACTTGGTGAAATAGTGACGACCCCCGGGCCGGTCGCGGATCAGGAACTGACCGAGTAGCGATCAATGCCGCGGGCAGGAACCGTTCGGTGGATCTGCCTGGCATGACAGGAGGGGGGATCAGTCCGATGCCAGAAGCGATGGAGTTGCTTCACCGCAACTTGTACGAGGTCTTCGGCGAGCGAGACCCTGAGCGCCGGTGGGCAGCCATCAGCCGAACTTATACGGAAGATGTGACGTTCTCCGATCCGGACGGAGACTTCGTGGGGTGGCAAGCGCTGAGCGACCGAGCTCAGGGGCTCCTGGATGGCGCGTCGGCAGGCGACGTCTTCGAAGAAGACGGCCCAACCTACCTCGGCACCGACGCAGCCGCCCTGGCATGGCGTTTCGGACCGCCAGGCAAGCCTGTTGCTCGCGGGGTCGATTTCCTTACGATCCGCGACGGCCGGGTGAGCGCGATCCGAACCTTGATCGCACCGCCATCGGACGCATGATCAGCCTCTGCCAGGTGGAACCTTAGCGGCGGTGCTTGCGCTGACCGTTCGCTGACATGCCGGAAGCCTCCGGCCAGTCGGCCGAGGGCTTCGCGAGCTGCCGATCTTCCAGAGCCGAGACCTCGTTTCTCGGTCAGGCCCGGAGCATGGCGGTAGCGCGCGGTCAAGAGCAGCGCCGCCAGGATCGACCCGGCCGCAGCCCATGACGCGAGCGGACCAGCCCCGCCTAGCGGGCCGGCTGGTACTGAGATTCTTGTGCCTGCCGCAGCGCCGCGACCCACTCCTCGCCGCTCAGCAGGCGAGTCGTCTTGGCCGCTCTAGATGCGCCACCTGCGGCGACTGCGAGCGCAAGCGCGGCGGCCGCCGTGTCATCAGGCGCCTCGAGGATGATGCAGATGTCGTACTCACCGAACGGGTACCCGCCCGCGAGGATCTTGACGCCCATCGCCTCGCCCGCGGGCCTGACCGCCTCGATCCGGTCCACCGGGTTCTTGATCATCGCCGCGATTGTTTCTGCGGTGTAAGCGGCCTGGTACAAGTACAGCGGCATCTCGGTGTCCCTTCGCTCAGGTGGGTCGCATAGCCATCACGTCGCGATGCTAGACCGGCGGCAATCGCCGGTCACGGCCTTAGCCGTGTGTTCATCGGCGCCACGACGGCGCAAGCTGGGCGGTCCGCACAGCGCGGCCGACCCCGGGCAGCGGCGGGATGTCGGTGGCAGGGAGCAGGCTGACCGGCGGCGGCAGCACTAGCAGGTACACCCGCCCCGCTAACGCGAGCACGCTCGCGCGAACCGGGCCAGCGAACTGGCTGCCCGTTCGCGCGACTCTCTTCCGGTCTAGCGGTCACTCGGCCAGCGAATCGGCTGAACCGCGGGTCGGCCGGCTATCCGGAGCCTGCCCGTACGATGTCTGGGTGCAGACCTGGGATGCCATCACCGCGCGCCGCAACGTCCGGGATTTCGCCGACCGGCCCATCGCCGCGGACGATCTCGACCGGATCCTGGAGGCTGGGCGCCGGTCCCCCTCGTCGCAAAACTGGCAGCCGTGGGACTTCGTCCTGGTCACGGACCGGGCTCAGCTAGCCGAGCTGTCGCAGGTCTTCGCGGGTGCCTACCACGTGGCGCAGTCGGCGGCGACGATCGCAATCGTCGGCCCCGCCGCCGACAACCCCTACCGGCGCGCCCAGTTCGACCTCGGCCAGGCGGCGATGAGCATGGCGCTGGCGGCCGCCGACCTCGGCATCGGCAGCTGTCACGCGGGCGTCGCCGACATGGCGCTGGCCCAGCGGGTGCTCGGGCTACCGAGCGACCGGGACTGGGCCATCCTGCTGTCGCTCGGTTACCCAGCCGACCGGCCGCTTGCGCCGGTTCGCAACCCGCGACGGCGCCCGTTCGACGAGGTAGTCCACCGCGGGCGCTGGGGAGGCGGGCGCTGATGAGGCGGGCGCTGGTGACGCAGGCGCCGGAGACGCCGGCATGGCTAAGGTGCCCGGCTGCGGCCACGCTGCGACAGCCCCGGATCGGGCTGTTAGTAATCGGTCAACTACAGTCGGTTTAATTCACGGCAAAGCAGCGAGACTGGCTTGGGCCATGCCCGCCCTAGGCCAAGAAGGTCACGGCTGATCTGTCCTGGCTCGTCCTGGTTCGGCCCGAGGCTGAGGCAGGTGGGCCATGCGAATCTTCCTCGTCACCGCGGTGTCGGCCGCAGCCCTTGGCCTGGCGGCGTGCACCACTGTCAACACGACCGCGCCAGCCCCCAGGACGTCGGCGCCCAGGACCTCCACGCCCAGCTCGCCGTCACCGACGACCGCGCCCGGATCCAGCACGCCGAGCAGTTCGCCGCCGGGCCCGGCGACGGTACCGAACGTAACGAGCCCGTGGGCCGTCGTGTCGGCCTACTACGCAGACATCGAGTCGGGCAACTACCCGGAGGCGTGGGCGCTCATCGGCAGCGGCGCCACCACCGGCCAGAGCTACCAGCAGTTCGTCGCCGGATACGCGTGCACCGGGGCCCAGCAGCTAACCGAGCTGGGCGTGAGCGGAGACCAGGTCAGCTTCGACCTGTCCGCCACCAACAGCTGCACCGGACAGGTGCAGACCTACACCGGCACCGACACGGTGCAGAACGGCGTGATCGTCGCGGCCGACGTCACGCAGACCGGCTGAGCGCGGGACGGGCCCGGGCCGGCAGACGGCGGCGGACCGCGCCGTCCGTCCTGCGCGATCGGCCGCGGCCCGGCGGACGGCCGCGGATGAGGACGAGCCCGTTCCCTTCTCTGGCTTGTCTTCTGTCAGAGACCGATGAGCACGATGCCGGTGGCGATCACGACCGCCGCCACGACGCGCCGCTTGCCGAAGTCCTCCCCGAGCACGGCGACGCCGATGAGCGCCGCGAAGACCACGCTGGTCTCCCTGATGGCCGCGACCTCCGCGAGCGGAGCGCGGGCCTGCGCCCACAGCACGGTCCCGTACGCGACCGTGGCCAGCAGGCCGGCCGTCGCTCCGCGGCGCATCGTGGCGGTGTCCCGCCAGGCCGAAAGGGGCCGCCGGGCGAGCGCGGCGATCAGCATGGGCGGCCCCTGGAGGACGAACAGCAGCGCCGTGTACGCATAGGGGTCGTGCGCGTGCCGCACCCCGAGTCCGTCGGTGATGGTGTATGCGGCGATGGTGAGCCCGGTCAGTACCGCCGCGCCGACGGCCGGCAGGTCACCGCGGGTGAGCCGGCCCGACGACAGGGCCAGGCTCATGAGGCCAGCCGCGAGGGTCGCGATCCCGATCAGCGCCGGGGCACCGAGGTGCTCATCCGCCAGGAAGTACGCTCCGACGGCCACTACCAGGGGCGAGGTACCGCGCGCGATCGGATAGGTCTGGTTGAACGCGCCGAGCCGATAGGAGCTCATCAGCCCCAGGTTGTAGCCGATGTGGATGACGGCCGAGGTGATCGCGAACGGGATCGCCTCGCGCGCGGGCAGGCCGGTGATCGCGAGGACGACGCCGCCGGCCGTCATCGAGGCGACGGAGATCCAGGCGAACGCCATGAGCCGGTCGGTCACCTGCTTGGCGATCGCGTTCCAGCACGCGTGCAGCGCACCGGCGCCGATGACGACGCCGATGATGGTGGCGGTGAGGTGCGGTTGCACGAAGGGCTCCTTCTGCGTCACCCGTTTCCGGGCATGCCGACACGAGCCCTCGGGGCTTTTATCCCGTCAGGTGTTCACCCGCCGGTCGCGTCGCCCACCCGGCCTGCTCGGCCTCCTGGGTCGAGCAGGCGGACTCCCGGCAGGGTCCTGGCGCCGCTCGGTCCGGCCCGCCGTTCCCCTGGTTATGGCTGCTCGCTGGCGGGGACGGCGCGGAACCCTAGGCGCAACCGCATGCTGTCAGCCAGGGTAACGCCGCGCAGCGCGCCACGGCCACTGGCCGGGCGCGCGGAACCGGCCGTGCGGAATGATGACGTGGTGGCCGCCACGACGGTGGTAAACCTGACCGGGCACCGCGACGATCCGGACTTCGCCGACGTCGTCTACGTAGGCCGCGCGCTGTACCGCGGCGGCTGGCGGCTCGCCGCCTCCCCGCTGGCCTGCCCGTACCGGGTAGGGCGAGACGGGACCCGCGCGGAGGTGGTTGCCCGGTACCGCGAATACCTGCTCGGTCGTCCCGACCTGCTCGCAGAGGTGCCGCGGCTGCGCGGCGGGCGGATCGGCTGCTGGTGCGCTCCGCTGCCGTGCCATGCCGATGTGATCGCTGAGCTCGCGGACGCCGGCGCGGGCGAGCCGGGCAGCAGCGCGGGCCCGGCTGGCAGCGGGGATCGCGGCGCTGGGCGGTCAGCGCCGTACCGTACGCTATGACTGCTCCGGTCGGCGTCGGCGAGACGGCTCCGCGAAGCCGCCCAGCCGACGGCCCTGCGCCAGCGGTGCCAGACGGACCGGGCAACCGCGGGGCGCGGTCGCTCACACCGGGCCAGCTGGGCAGGTGCCGCGGGTAATCACGTTGCGGGGCCGTTGTGGCAAGCGGCCGTAACTGGGGAAAGCAGAGGAATCGAAGATGTCCCATACGACCACCACCGCTGCAGCTCCGCGTCGGTCCGTCGGCCAGTGGGCCGTCGTCGCGGTGCTCGGCATCCTTGGCATCCTTGCGCTGGTGGCGGCGATCTTGTTCATCACAGGAACGGCCAACCACATCCACGTCCTGTCCGGCAGCGTGCATCACGGCATCCACGCAATCCGGCTGAGCGTCTGCATCGTGGTCGGCCTGCTCCTGCTGGCCGGCGCCGGGTACTTCGCCAGGAGCTCGTCGAGGGCCTGACCGGAGGCCGGCCGCGGTCGGCACCGGCCCGGCTGTTCGTTCCTTTTCTTCCACCAGTGGGCTAGTTGCCCGCTTGGGCAATGCCCGCTGTTCGCCTCGTTGCACCGGAGTGCGGTCGAAAGTGTCGCGTGTGAACGCCAGAACGGTCATGATTCTGCTGCCGGCTCGGGTTGCGCAATGAAAGCAGGGGAGGGCGCACAGTGACGGATTCCATGCCGACACCGCCTGACGCTGACGATGCCAGCTTGCTCAATCTCGTCCGCTCAGGCCAGGTCGAGGCGTTCGGCGTGCTGCGGGCGCGACACGAGGCGGCTGCCAGGCGGCTGGCACGGCACCTGGTGGCGTCGCCGTATGAGGTCGACGACGTGGTGGCGGAGGCCTTCGCGTGGGTGCTCGAAGTGACCCAGCGGGGTGGCGGGCCTTCCAACGCGGTCCGTCCCTACCTGCTGACGGCGTTGCGCCGGGTGTGCTATTTCCGGTTGACCGGGGAGCCAACCTGGGCGCGACAGGACAGCCGGCAGCTGCCAGAACCCGGTGAGCCGTTCGCCGAGCCGGGCATGGCCGGCCTCGGCGCGACGCTGGTCGCACGGGCCTACCTGTCACTCCCGGAGCGCTGGCGAGCCGTCCTCTGGCACGCGGAGGTCGAGCAGGCGCGCCCGGCCGACGTGGCGCCCCTGTTAGGCCTCACCCGCAACGGAGTCGCGGCCCTCAATCGCCGGGCCACCGACGGGCTGCGCCAGTCCTACTTGCAGCGCTACCTGGCCGGCCGGTCCCGGCCGGAGTGCCGGCTGGTCGCCGAGCGGATGGGCGCGTACCTGCACGACGCGCTGCCCGCCGCGGACGCGGCGATGGTATCCGCGCATCTCGACGGCTGCGACGACTGCCGGGCGGCGTACGGCGAGCTCGCTGATCTGAGCGGAACGCTGCGCGGGGTCGTTGCCCCGCTGGTGCTGGGTTCCGCCGCAGCCGCCTATCTGGCCGAGGCGGGCGAGGGCGGCGCGACCACGGCCGCGTTTGCCGGGAACGGCCGGCACGTGGCACAGGCAACCACCGCGCGTAGCCAGGCAGTGACGGGCGGGCTGATCGCGGGCGGTCGCGCGGCGGGTGCGGCGGTCGGGCGGACCGTGGGCAGACCCTGGCGGCGGCTGCCGCGGCGGGCACGCGGCTGGGTCGGGGTGGCCGGGCTCGCCGTCGCAGCCATCGTCGCCG
>JASHPF010000353.1 GCA_030038295.1 Streptosporangiaceae bacterium | reverse complement strand
ATCAGCGCGCTGAACGGCAGAGCCAGCCAGAGCCGCAGATGCATGCCTCTTCCCCGGTCTGAACCGCCGCGCCGCAGGGGAGCGGCCGATACGTGCAGGCATCCTCATCTCGACTGTAACTGATCATGACCGGGTCGAAAAGGATCATTCTTCCGGCGGCGTCAGCCCTCCAGCGCCGTCCGCATGGGCCGGAACTTCGTCTCGGTCTCGGCTAGCTCCTCCGCGGGCTCCGAGCCGGCCACGATCCCGTTGCCGGCGAACAGCCGGGCGCTGCGGCCACTGATCTCGCCGCATCGCAGCGCGATTCCCCACTCGCCGTTGCCGTGTGCGTCGACCCAGCCGACGGGACCGGAGTAGCGGCCGCGGTCCATGCCCTCGAGCTCTCTGATCAGCTCCATGGCCGTCTCCGTCGGCGTGCCGCAGATCGCAGCCGTGGGGTGCAGCGACGAGGCCAGGGCGAGGGCCGAGGCCTCGCGGCCGAGAACGCCGCTGACCGCAGTCGCCAGGTGCTGATAGTCAGCCATCTGCAGCAGGTGCGGCGCGTCGTCCACGGTCAGCTCGGAGCACAGCGGCGTGAGCAGGTGCCGTACCGACTCCACCGAGTACCGGTGTTCTTCGGCGTTCTTGGCCGAGCCCAGCAGCGCGGCCGACAGCACCGCGTCGTCTGCCGCGGTACCGCCACGCGCCATGGTGCCCGCTAGGACGAGGGAACAGACCCGGCGGCCCTCACGCCGGATTAGCAGCTCCGGTGTCGCTCCGACCAGTCCCGCGCACGCGAAGGTGTAACAGCCGGGAAAGCGGGCGGCGAGTCTGGACAGCAGCACCCTGGGGTCGATAGCTCGGGACGACTGCGCGCGCAGGTCGCGGGCCAGCACGACCTTGCGCAGCTCACCAGCGCTGATCCTGGCGACGGCGGCGGCAACAGCGTGCTGCCAGTCCAGGGGGGTCAGGCTGCCGTCGCTCCAGCGCAACTGCGACGGGCTCACCCAGGGTGCCGGCTGGCTGTCGTGCAAGCCCGCGCCGATGGACAGGGTCGTCCGCCAGGCCGTGCCGGACCGACGGCCTAGGATCACCGAGGGCACAATCAGCACCGAACCGTCCGACGCGGGGTCGAAGGTAAAGCTGCCGAATGCGACCGGACCCGTACCGGGCACCCCAACCTCGTCGCCGACGTCGGCTGCGTCGAACAGCTCGGCAAGCCACTTCTCGCCGGCGGCGAACCGGTCGACTCCCGCCGGCAGCGTCAGTCGCGCCGCTTCCCCCCAGCCGACCAGCCCGTCGCCGTGCTGAATCCACGCCGACGCGGCCGGGCCGGGGAGATGATGCAGCAGGTCACCCGGATCCGTCACCGCAGTGGTCGTGACGACCAGGGGTGCGCCAGCAGTCACACCGTCCGGCATGCCCGTCCCGGCCCGCTATGCGCTGCTCTCACGGCATCCAACTGTACGGGCGGGCGTCGGCCGGCGGCGGGAGGGGATGGCGGGTAATGCGACACCGGCCAGCAGGTACCCGAGCCAGGCCAGCAGCACCCCGGCCACCAGGCTGCCGATCACGTTAAGCCCTGCTTCGCTCACGGCACCGTCCTCCAGCAGCCGCAGCGTCTCGTAGCTGAACGTCGAGAAGGTCGTGAGGCCGCCGCACAGGCCGGTGCCGAGTAGCGCGAAGGCGGCCGGCGGCAGGCCCAGGTGGCGCTGCGCGCCGAGCAGGAAGCCGATTACGGCTGATCCGGTCAAGTTGACGGCCAGCGTCCCCCACGGAAAGACGCTGTCGTGCCGCGCCTGGATGGCGCGGTCGACCAGGTAGCGAGTGGGCGCGCCGATCATGCCGCCTGCGAGCACCGCCAGGACGATCACCTGCGGCCGCCGCCTTGCTCGCCTCCGGTGTAGGTGTGCACGTGCACGTCGTCGACGATGACGAGCCCGCCGGTGACCAGCTCCGCCACCTCGTCCAGGAACTGGTCGGTCCGCTCGGCGGTGTCCACGATCACGATGGCGAGCGGCAGGTCCTCGCTCAGCGACAGCAGCCTGCTGGTGTGAATACGGGACGCCGCGCCGAACCCCTCGATGCCACGGAAGACGCTCGCGCCCGCGAGACCACGCTGGTGCGCGCGGTGCACGATCTCCGCATAGAGCGGCTTGTGGTGATAGCGATCGGATTCACCGATGAAGATGGTGATCCGCCTGGCCGGTCCCTGCAGGCTCACTCAGCACCTCCGGATCGCAGCTCCCGGAGCCGCGCGGGCAGTCGCGCGGCGTGCACGCCACACCATACGGCGAGCAGTCCCGCGAGGATGCTGCTCAGTGCGTACGCGTCGGCCAGCGCCGTCGCCCCGCCGACAAGCAGCGTCAGCACGCCACCCGCGAACGTCGAGAACGTCGTGTAGCCGCCGATCAGCCCGACGGCGAGGAAGGGCCGCAGGAATCGCCGGGGCGGCCAGATTTCCAGCAGGTACACCACGAGCACGCCGAGCAGGAAGCTGCCGGACACGTTCACCGCGAAGATTGCCCACGGGAACCCGTGGCCAGCCGGGAAGGCGGCGGACAGCAGGTACCGCGCCACGCCGCCCAGGCCGCCGCCGACCGCGATCGCCGCGACGTCGGCCGCGCCGGGACCCGACGAGGTGTGCGGGGGGCCGACCCGCTGTGCTGCCGTCGCGGCTCGCGTGTGCGTCACTCGGCTGGGGCTCCTTCGTGCCGGTCCCTTCCGCGCTCGGGCCGGCCGGGACACCCGATCAAGGGTAGGCGGTGCCGGTCCCCGCGGCGGCTGCGCGGGGGCGCGACGGTGCCGTTGCGGCCCGTAGAACGGCAGGGTCGCCGCCGTCGCGCCCCTTCAGCGCGAAGCTTAGCTACTCGAATATGTGTTTGATTTATACCGGCTCGTGTTCTAGGCTTTCGCGCATGCGGTGGGACAAGCTCCGGTTCGACGACGACCGGGCCGCGGGTGATGATGCTGGCCCGCAGCCGGTGCCGCTGTTCGGCCTCGAGGCGGTGGCGAGGACGATCGACACGCCCGAGTTCCGCGGCATCACCTTCCACGAGGTGCGCGCGAAGTCGATCATCAACCGGGTCCCGGACGCGTCCCGGGTGCCATTCCGCTGGACCATCAACCCCTACCGGGGCTGTAGCCACGCCTGCGCATACTGCTTTGCCCGGAACACTCACACATATCTGGACATGGATGCCGGGCACGACTTCAACACCCAGATCGTGGTCAAGGTCAATGCCCCGGAACTGGCGCGGCGTGAGCTAGCCGGCCCGCGGTGGCGTGGCGAGCACGTCGCCATGGGTACCAACGTGGACTGCTACCAGCGGGCCGAGGGCCGGTACCAGCTGATGCCCGGCATCATCGGGGCGCTACGGGACGCGGCCAACCCCTTCTCGATCCTGACCAAGGGCACGCTGATCCTGCGTGACCTCGACCTGCTCTGCGAGGCCGCGGACGTGACCGACGTCGGGCTGAACGTCTCGGTGGGATTTATCGATAAAGCGATTTCTCGATCTGTCGAGCCTGGCGCACCGAGTCCGGAGCGACGGCTCGGCGTCTGCGCCGCGATGGCCGCGCGCGGCCTGCGCTGCGGCGTCCTCATGGGGCCGGTGCTGCCATTCCTCACCGACTCGCCCGGCCAGCTCGAGGCTACCGTGCGCCTCGCGGCGGAGGCCGGGGCCGCGAGCGTCAGCCCCATCGTGCTGCACCTGCGGCCGGGTGCCCGGGAGTGGTTTCTGCGCTGGCTCACCGAGACCCACCCCGAGCTTCTTGATCGCTACCACCAGCTCTACGGGCGCGGTGCCTACGCCCCGAAGCCCTACCAGCAGCAGATCTCCGAGCGAGTGGCCGCGCTCGCCGTGCGCTACGGCGTCGGCCGGTCCAGCCCGTACCGGGCTCGCCGGATCGCGCCGACGGCCAGTCCCGTGACGGCCGCCGCGCCCGTGCAGCTGCCGCTGGCGTGAGTCTGGCGTGCATCTGCGAACATGCGTTCGATATACGCCAAGCGGGAAATGGCAGCGACCGTGGCGCTCCCTCTTGCCGACTGCAAAGGCCTGGTCAAGAATCAGAGGGAGAGGGGCCGGCGCATTAAAGGCGGCCCGTGACTGACTGTGAAGCGGCCGGAGGTGGCGCTGTGGCCTTGTCAATGGAAGAGCAGCGCATCCTGGACGAGATGGAGCGCAAGCTCGCAGCCGATGACCCGCGTCTCGCGTCGCGCTTTAACAAGTTCGGGCAGCAGCGTCTGCCAGGCGCCTTCACGTCCGCGCGTGCGCGGACGATCAGCTGCCTCGTCGCGCTCGCGCTCATCGGCGCGGTGACCATCATGATGTTCGTGCTGAGCCCTTATGGTCGCCACTCATCGCCGCCGCAGCCGAAAGCCACCGCAGGATCAACCACGAGGGCGGGCACGCCGACCACGTCGCTCGACCACTAACGCCGCCGCTCGGCTCAGGACTCGCGCCACAGCTGGAGCAGGTACTGCTCCATCCCTTCGAGTTGCTTGCGCGCCTGCTGGAACTCGTCACTCAGCGGATCGGCGAACCGCTCATAGAGCTCGGTGTAGCGCTGCACCGCCGCGGTCCGGTTCCGGGTGTACAGCCGAACGCCGTAGTCACCGACACCGCCGGACAACCGCAGCCGGTCCACCGCGCGGCCCGCGGTTCCCATGTCGACGCTCAGGTTGCCGCGCAGGTAAAGGACGCACTTGGCCTCATCCTCGTAGCCGTCGCTGAACGGCGGGGGAGCGTCGTCCCACTCCTCGACAGTCAGCTGGACACCGAGGTGCTGCTGCGCGCACGACACGATCATCTGGTCCCGGCTGGTGCTGATGAGCGCCTCAACTGGCTGGGTCGGCCCAGCGGGCCCGTCGAGAGCTGCGTCCGGATCGTGGATCCGGAACATCAGCCGCTCCGGAAAGACCGGAACCTCTAGCCGAAGCAACCTGCGGCTCACGTTGGCCCCCCTCTGAGCGAACCTGGGCAGGTGTCTGCCGAGGAACTTCTTGTCCTACAGGATGCTCCGAACTGGGTTAAAGTGCGGCCCCAATTCACCAGAAAGACGCCCATCGGAGCGACATATCGCAGCGGAAGTGTCATCCGTTATGCTCGGCGACATGGCCCCGGCCGATCCGCCCGTTAGCCACCGCCAGGTGCAGGCCGGCTCGCTGACGATGCACGTCGCCGAGGCCGGGCAAGGGCCGCTGGTGCTGCTGCTGCACGGCTTCCCGGAAAGCTGGTACTCGTGGCGGCATCAGCTGACGGCGCTCGCCGCAGCGGGCTACCACGCGGTCGCGCCGGATCAGCGCGGTTACTGCCAGACCAGCGCGCCGACGAGCGTCGCGGACTACACCATCTTCCACCTGACGGGCGACGTGGTCGCGCTCATGGATGCGCTCGGCGATGACCGTGCCGTGGTCGCGGGCCACGACTGGGGCGCCCCGGTGGCCTGGCACACCGCGCTGTTTCGCCCGGACCGGATCCGCGGCGTGATCGGGCTCAGCACGCCTTACCGTCCGCGCGGCAGCAGGCCGCCCGTCGCAGCCCTGCGCCAGCACCGCGGCGACGGCTTCTACATCGTCCACTTCCAGCAGCCGGGCGTCGCCGACGCGGAACTGAGCCGCGATCCGGAGCGCACGTTCCGCGCCGTGCTGTGCGGCCTGTCCGGCGAGACCGCCGCGCTGCCGCTCGTGCCGCCCGGGCTCGGGCTGCTCGACGCCATCCGCGCGCCCGACGCCCTGCCCGGGTGGCTGACCGAGCAGGACGTGCACGCCTATGTCAGCGATTACGCGGAGGCGGGCTTCACCGGCCCGCTGAACTGGTACCGCAACATCGACCGGAACTGGGAGCTGACTGCGGCCTGGCGGCACGCGCTGATCGACGTGCCTGCCCTGTTCATTGCCGGCGATAGCGATCCCAACCTGCGCACCATCAGCCCGGACGGACTCGCGACATTCCTGCCGAGGCTGACCAGGACCGTCCTGCTGCCCGGCTGCGGGCACTGGGTTCAGCAGGAGCGGCCCGCCGAGGTCACGGCTGCTCTGCTCGAATTCCTCGCCGCGCTGGGTTAGCGCGCAAACACGCCCGCTGGCGGCACCGGCGACAGCTCGGCCCTGGCGTCGGTGATCGGCCGTGCACCAGAGACGAACCGGTCCAGCTCAGCGCCGTGCAGCAGCCGGGCGGGGAACGGATCCGCTGCCACCAGCCGGGTCAGGTCGGCAACCGGAAGGCTGGCGTCGGCGGCGGCCAGCACCAGGTTGCCGAACCGGCGGCCGCGCAGCACGGCCGCGTCGGCGATCAGGCACGCGTCGCGGAAGACCGCGCGCGCGGTGGCGACCCGGCTGCGCGTGTGCGCGAGCGGCGCGCCGTCGCCGATGTTCGCGACGAAGACGCCGGCCGGTGCCAGCACTCGTTGTGCCAGGCCGGTGAACTCGACCGAGATCAGGTGCGCGGGCGTGCGGGCGCCCGCGAAGAGGTCTGCGATCAGCACGTCAAACGATGCGTCCGGCAGCCCGCCGAGGACCGCCCGCGCGTCTCCGACGCGGATCCTCGTCCGGCCCGCGCGCCGGCCAGGCCGCGACAACGGCAGCCGCTCCCGTACGAGCGCCACCACGTCGGCGTCGTCATCGACGGCGAGCTGTGACGACCCTGGCCGGGTGGCGGCGACGTACCTGGCGAGGGTCAGCGCCCCGCCGCCCAGGTGCAGCACGCGGAGCGCCGCGCCGGGCGGCCCCGCGAGATCGAGGACGTGGCCGATCCGGCGCATGTACTCGAACTCGAGGTAGCACGGATCGTCGAGGTCGACGTAGGACTGCGGCGTGCTGCCCACCAGCAGCGTCCACGCCCGCGGCCGGTCGGGGTCGGCCAGCAGTTCGACCGCGTCGCTGTCGCCCAGCCGACGGACCGGCGGATCGCCCCGCTCTCGCCGACCTGCCATGACGACCATTCTGCCTGCGGCCCGCGGATACGCCGCCGATTGGTACTGTCACCGGTGATGAGCCGGGTCAGCGAATCGGTAGCGGTGGTCATCCGCAACGGCGCGGGTGAGTTCCTCGTGACGCGGCGCCCCGATGATCCCGACGACCCGCTGGCCGGCGTCTGGGGTTTCCCGGCCGTCACGAGGCTGCCCGGCGAGACCGAGCGGGCGGCGGCAGCCCGGATCGGACCGCTGAAACTCGGCGTGACGCTGTCGGTGGGCGAGCGGCTCGGCGCGCGGACGGCCGATCGCGGGACCTACCTGCTCCGGCTGACAGACTACGAAGCCTCGATCGTGCAGGGCACGCCGTCGGTACCGCAGCCCGACCGCTCGGTCACCCAGTATGTCGCGTGCGAGTTCGCCCGTGATCCCGCCGTCCTGGTCCCCGCGGCGCGGCGCGGGTCGGCGTGTGCCCAGATCTTCCTGGCCGCGATCGGCCGCGACTGGCGCTAGCTGGGCCCGCGGATCCGCGCCTAGTCGACGAGGATCTCCGGGGAGTCGGTCAGCCGCAGCTTGCGGCGCGCCCGCTCGTAGAACGTCTTGCGGCCGAACCGCACCACGCGCGCGGCACCCGGCCGCGGTTCTACCTGAATGCTCGCGCCGGGGCTGACCGTGGCGGCCAGCTGTCCGTCGACCTCCACCGCCAGCTCGCCGCTGTCTGGCAGCAGCTCCAGGACGAGGCTGTCGCGGACCGACAGCACCAGGCCCCTGTTGTAGGCCGAGTGGGGCGCGGCCGGCGTGACCAGCAGCGCTTCCACCATCGGGCTCACGATGGGGCCGCCCGCCGAGAAGCTGTAGGCGGTCGAGCCCGTCGGCGTGGCCACCACAATCGCGTCGGCCGCGTAGCTGACGAACGGGTGGCCGTTGGCCCGCACCGCGACCTTGGCGGTGGGCTGGCCAGGAAACCGGACGAGGGCGATGTCGTTGAAGGCCGTGACCACTCGCCCGCCGACCACCGCGTCGACGGCCAGCCGCGGCTCGACCGTGTACTCCCCGCCGTCCACCGCCGACAGCGCGCCGGGCAGCTCCGGCACGTCGATCTCGGCCAGGAAGCCCAGTTTGCCGAGATTGACGCCGAGCACCGACGCGCGCTGCCGGTCCGTCAGTCGCATCGCCCGCAGCATCGTGCCGTCTCCGCCGAGGCTCACGACGAGGTCACTGCGGCGACCCAGCTCGGCGTCGGTGACGGAGACCGCGGCGCAGTTCAGTCTGCGAATCTCGGTCTCGATGCCGAGCACCTGGATGTCGCGCCGCGCGGCCCAGTCCAGCACGGCCGTCACCGCTTCGGCGGAGTCGCGCCGAGGGTGGAGCACCAGGCCGACGATGTGCACCTCGTGATCCTAGATCAGAATGGTCGTGGGGTCCGGGCTGAGGACGAAGGAGCGGCAATGAAGGCGGTGCGGTTCGCGGACTACGGCGGAGTCGACGTGCTGGAGGTCGTCGAGGTGCCAGTGCCGGAACCTGGACCCGGCCAGGTGCTCGTTCAGGTCAAGGCGGCGGGCATCAACCCGGGAGAGGCAAAGATCAGGGCCGGGCTGCTGCACGCGCGCTGGCCAGCCACGTTCCCGTCCGGGGAGGGCAGCGACCTGGCCGGGGTGGTCGCGTCGGTCGGTCCGGCCGTGACCGCGTTCGCCGACGGCGACGAGGTCATCGGCTTCACCGACAGCCGCGCGAGCCAGGCCGAGTACGTGCTCACGGAGGTCGAGCACCTGACGATCAAGCCCGCCGCGGTGAGCTGGGCGGTGGCCGGCTCGCTCTACGTCGCCGGGTGCACGGCCTACGCGGCGGTGCGAGCCGTGTCCCTGGCGCCCGGCGACACCGTCGTGGTGGCCGGGGCCGCGGGCGGAGTTGGCTCGATCGCCGTGCAGCTCGCCAGGCTCGCCGGGGCGGAGGTCGTGGGGCTCGCCAGCGAGAACCACCATGACTGGCTGCGGTCAAAGGGCGTGATCCCGGTGACATACGGCGACAGCGTGGCCGACCGGATCCGCGCCGTCGCTCCGAAGGCCGACGCGTTCATCGATACCGTCGGCGCCGGCTACGTACGGCTCGCGGTCGACCTCGGGGTCAGCCCGGACCGGATCGACACCATTGCCGACTTCGCCGCGGTGCAGGAGTACGGGGTCAAGGCGGAGGGCAATGCGGCCGGGGCGAGCGCGAGCGTGCTGGCCGAGCTTGCCGGCCTGGCCGCGGCCGGACAACTGGAGGTGCCGATCGCGGCCACGTTCCCGCTTGACCAGGTGCGCGACGCATACCGGCTGCTCGAGCATGGACACACGCTCGGCAAGATCGTGCTGATTCCCTAGGCCCCGGGATCGGGCAGCCGCGCGCGCTGCCGGGTCTCGTGCCACAGCTCGCGGTACTGCCGCGCGGCCGTGCTGCGAGGCGCGAACGCGCTCACCGGCGCGCGCTGCACCGACATCTGCTCGATCACGGACAGCGCCGGGATCGCGGCGGCGGCGACGTCGCACCGGCGGGCAGGCAGGTCCGTCATGATCTGCGTGTGCAGCCGCTTGCGGCGATCCAGCATCGAGAAGAACGCCAGGATGTCCGGCCGGTGGCCGTTGAAGCCGGCGATGAACTCGGTGAGCTGATCGAGTGTGCGGACGGACAGCGTCGTCGGGATCAGGGGTACCAGCAGCAGGTCGGCAGCGTGCAGCACGCTCTCCGAGAGCAGCGAGATGCTCGGCGGACAGTCCAGCACGACGACGTCGTACTCGCGACGCAGCGGGGTCAGCAGGCTGGCGAGCCGCTTCGCCGGCTGTTTCGCCGAGTCCAGCACCAGGTCGAGGTTCCGGTAGGTGAAGTCGGCGGGCAGCAGATCGAGACCGGGGAAGTCGGTGCCCTTGATCGCGTCATCGATCAATCGCTGACCGCGGATCAGAGCCTTGCCACCGCCCTTCACCCGCGGCTTGATCCGGAACAGGAAGCTTGCGGCGCCCTGCGGGTCCAGATCCCACAGCAGCACCCGGTAGCCGTCCCTGACGGCCAGGTAGCTGAGATTGACGGCCGCGGCGGTCTTGCCTACGCCACCCTTGATGTTGTACGTGGCAAGGATCTTCATGCCCGGCTCGTCCTGGCGAGGCCACCCATCCTGGCCCGGCTGCCCGGACCGGCGAAGGCGGCGAACCGCCCGTCGAACTGGGCACGGGCACGGGACTGCCGGGCGGCCAGGCCGGCCACGATCTCGCCCATGCCGAGCAGCGTGGGCGCCGACGCAGACCGGGTGTCCAGCAGCTGGGCGGCCATGCTGGCGATCTCGGCGCGCTGCACCTGGGCGTCCTGAAACTCGCCGAGGCAGTCCTGGAGCGCCTTCAGCTCCCGCACCGCCGTTGACAACCGGGCCGGGTCGTGCAGCGAGCCGAACATTTCCACAAGGTAGCGCAGCTCTTTGCACCGCTTCCGCAGGTCATGCAAGCTCTCCGGGGGCGAGCTTGCGGTGATCTTCCGGCCCGTCCGCAGCGCGCCACGGTGCGCCGCGGCGATCTTGATGTCGGCAAGTTCCGCCACCGTCAGCCGCCCAACCGGGCGGACGCCGGCGAGGGCGGCGCGCCAGTTGCTCCGGAGCCGGCCGAATCGCGCCGAGCGCAGGCCGGCCGCGAGCTGGTGGTACGCGGCGGTGCGCGAGGCGGCCAGGTAGTCGCGGAACGGGATCAGGTCGGCTGGGGACGCGCCGACGAGCCGCGAGGTCATCCGCTCGTAGCCCAGCAGGAAGACGTCCAGGTCCCGGGTCGGCGTCGTCAGGTCACCCAGCCAGCGGAACTCCGGCCGGAACTCGACCGCCAGGCCCGCTGGAAGCGCGTCTCCGCAGAGCTTCAGCGCCGACCGCGTCCAGCGCACCGCGACGCGCAGGTCGTGCAGGAACTCGGTGTCGATGTCGCGGACCGTGCCGGGCAGGTTGGCCTCCATCGAGTCCAGCAGCGCCGTGAGGATGGCCGCGAGGGCCGTCGCCGCCGGCTGCTCGGGCGCGAGTCGCACGGCGGCCGACTTGCCGGGCTGGTCGCCCGGCCGCAGGCCCGCGGCCGCGAACGCGGCCTCCAGCGCTGAGCCGTGGCCAGCGCTGACCCCCGGCAGCGTGCCGATAGCCCGGTCGACCTTGCCGGCCTGGCCCTGGTAGCCGCGGACTGGTACCAGCGTCAGCCGGGCCGGGACCGAGGCGCGCGCCGGGTAGGTGACGGCCATCCGGTCGACGGCGAGCCGGGCGATGGTCTTGGCGTCCTCGTTGAGCGCCTGCAGCTCGCCCACCTTGCTGATCGCCCTGGCGACCGGCAGGAGGGCGCGGACGCCGACGACGGGCGCGACGGCCGCCTGCAGCGGCCCGGCCGGCAGCTGTGCTGCCAGCCGCGGCCATCTCGGCCGGCTCGCCGCGGCGAGGCGCTCGACAGCCAGGACCGCGCCGCCCGAGTCGGTCAGCAGCAGCTGCGGCTGGCCGCTCCCGATCACCTGCTGAAGGGTGAGCCCGGCCCGGTAGAGCCGCCAGTCAAAGGTGTCCAGCCAGGTGCGCCTGATGGTCCGGGCGGAGCCGCCGTTTGCCCAGCCCAGGCCGTCGCTGCCGGTCGCGGCGAGGGCCCGCAGCACGTGCGATCCGGCGCCCGCGACCTCGCCAAGCACATACTCGCGCTCGCCAGCTGCCACTGCACAACCCCAACAAGAAACCGCGCTGATCACCGCGATGATCAGCGCCAACTAGACACCCACCGTTAATCTCCGGTTCACCAGCGTACCAATCGCGGCCTGCCCCGGCCAGCCTCCAATGCGCGGCCTGCGCCCAGCTGGGGGCTTGCCGTAGCCTTGATGACGTGCTCGGGTGGGACACCGTTGCGTCGCTCGCCACCGCTGGCGGCACGCTCGTGCTGGCGGTCGCCACGTTCTCCGCGGTGCGGTCGTCGAACCGGTCGGCCAGGGTGGCCCAGGAGGCGCTGCTCGTCCAGATGCGGCCGATGCTGATCCCGTCCCGGCTGTCCGACCCGATGCAGAAGATCTTCTTCTCCGAAGGCAAGTCGTTCCGGCTGGACGGCGGCCGCGGCTGCGTCGAGTTCGACGACGGCACCGCCGTCGTCTACCTGGCGCTGTCGCTGCGCAACGCTGGGCAGGGCATTTCCGTCATCCACGGCTGGCGGTTCATGGCCGGCCGGGAAGAGGCGCACGTGCGCCCCGATCCCGGTGGCTTCCGCACGCAGGGCCTGGACCTCGCCATCGCCCCGGACGACGTCGGCTACTGGGAGGCGGCGTTCCGCGACGAGAACGACCCGCAGTTCGCCGAGGCCGTCGAGGCCGCCAAGAGCGCGGAGCTGGTCACGATCGACCTGCTGTACGGCGACCAGGACGGCCAGCAGCGGGTAATCAGCCGGATGGCGTTGCGGCGCTACTCCCCGGACGACCCGGACAAGCAGGAGGTGTGGCTGCCGGCGGTCATCCGGCACTGGAACCTCGACCGGCCGGATCCCCGCGATCGCTGACCAGGCCCTCCTGGCCCGCCAATCTGGCGCGACGGCGCCGGGGCAGCGAAGATGGCAGCAAGGGCGATTCGCACCCGTGGAGGGGTTCATGCTGCAGCTATTCGGGTTTGACCGGATCGGCGTCGTTGTCGGCGATCTCTACTTCCTGGACCCCGTGCAGCGGGATGGCCAGGAAGGCGCCGAGCACGGCGTGCGCCTGGAGGTCCGCGTGCTCGAGCCCGGCGAGCTGAAGGGCTCCGTCTACTCCGCACGGCCCATCAGCATCGGGGCGCCGGTTTGGCGGGCGGATCTGCTCGAGGCCGTCGACGGGCCGTCCGGCAGCCTCAACCGGGCCCACCATCACCCGCGGATGCAGGACTGGGAGCCGCGCGGCCGGGTGTTCGACCCTGACCTGTCCGCAGATCCGGTCGGCTGGGTCGGCAGGCAGCTGTCCGACCTGGAGGGGCTGCTGACGCAGGCCGGCATCGGCCTGGACGCCACGCTCGCCGCCGACGCCGACAGCCTGCGCGCGGCCGTGCCCGATGTGCAGCGCGCCGTGACGAGCATGCTGGAGCAGGTCAAGGCGGGGCGGCTCGGCACGGCTCCGGACGGCGAAGAGCTGACGAGCGCGCGGATCAGCTGGCTCTAGCGCACGGCGAGCACGTTACGAGCGGGTGACAGCACGCCACGGGACTTCCGCCAGGACCGCCGCCTCGGCACACTGAAAGCGTGGCTGGTGGCTTCGACTTCGACGTGCTGATTATCGGCTCCGGGCCGGGCGGCCAGAAGGCGGCGATCGCCGCGGCGAAGCTTGACCGGCACGTCGCCATCGTCGAGCGGCCCGACATGCTCGGCGGCGTATGCCTGAATACCGGCACGATCCCGTCGAAGACCCTGCGCGAGGCCGTGCTGTACCTGACCGGCCTGGACCAGCGCGAGATGTACGGGCAGAGCTATCGGGTCAAGGACGACATCACCATCGGCGATCTCACCGCGCGCACCCGGCACGTCGTCAGCCGGGAGAACGACGTGGTTCGCAGCCAGCTCACCCGCAACCGCGTGACGATCCTGACCGGAACGGGGCGCTTCACGAGCCCCACGACCGTCGAGGTGGCCGACGTCTC
>JASHPF010000056.1 GCA_030038295.1 Streptosporangiaceae bacterium | reverse complement strand
CGGTGTCGGGCGCGCCCAGCTACGCTGACCGCAAGTTGCCAGGGAAAGGGGACTCGTGATGTCAACGCAGGACTTGCTGGCACCTGGCCAGCCTAGGCCGACCCACGGATTTACCAGGAGTGGGCTGGCGGTGCACCGGCGCACCGTCGATCACCTGCCGACCGCCAACGCCTACCAGCGGTTCAACAAGCGCGTCGCCCTCGCGCTGACCTCCGCCGTCGGCACGATGACCTGCTTCTGGACGTTCTGCGTCCTGGCGCTGCTGTCGCTGCCGGCCGTACTCTCCGCGTTCGGGCCGTTCGCCCACACCTTTCCATCGTGGATGATCAGGGCGAGCATCATCGCCTTGGTCGCCTGGGTCGCGCAGACATTCATCCAGCTCGTCTTGCTGCCCGCGCTGATGGTCGGGCAGAACCTGCAGAACGAGGCCGCCGACGCCCGGGCTGCCAAGACCTTCGAGGACGTCGAGGATGCCCGTCAGTCGCTGATGCATGTCATCGACCTGCTGGACTGCCACACCGTGGGCGGGCTGCATGACATCCTGCAGGCAGTCGAGAGCCTGAAGGCGGGTCCCGCGCTGACCACCGGGGACTAGCCGGGGTGGAACTCCTCGTGCTGTCCGCGGCCGACGTGCACGCGGTGCTGGACTACGCGGACTGCGCGGCGGCGATGCGCCGCGCGCTGGCGCTGCTGGCGTCCGGCGGCGCGCAGCAGCCGCTCCGGACCTTGTTCGCGCCGGACGGCGCGGCCGGCCTGGTGGCGCTGATGCCGGCCTACCTGGCCGACGACACCCCCCGGTACGGACTGAAGGCGCTGTGTGTCTCGCCCGGCAACCCGGCCATCGGCCTCGACACCCACCAGGGCGTGGTGCTGCTGTCCGACGGCCAGTCCGGCGTGCCGGTCGCTGTCCTCAACGCCTCGGCGATCACAGAAATACGAACCGCCGCCGTCTCGGTAGTCGCGACCGACCTGCTGGCCCGGCCAGCCGCGGGCACGCTCGCGGTCATCGGGGCCGGCGTCCAGGCCAGGGCGCACATCCTCGCGCTCGATCAGGCGCGGCCGCTCGCCGAGGTCCGGATCGCGAGCCGCGACCCCGGCACGGCCGGACGGCTGGCGGCGGCGCTGCGCGGGCTAATCCGCGCGCCGGTCCTGGCGTGCCCGTCGGCGGCGGCCGCGGTCGACGGCGCGGACATCATCGTGACGGCCACCAACGCCACCGAGCCGGTGCTCCGCCGGGACTGGATCGCGCCCGGCGCACACATCAACGCGGTGGGCGCGTGTCTCCCGCACGCGCGCGAACTCGACACCGCGACCGTCGCCGCGGGGGTACTGGTCGCCGACAGCAGGGAGTCGATGCTGGCCGAGTCAGGCGACTACCGGCTGGCGGCCGCCGACGGCGCAGTCGGCCCTGACCACGTCCGCGCTGAGCTTGGCGAGCTGCTCACCGGCGCGGCGCGCGGCCGCACGGCGACCGACGAGATCACCATCTTCGAGTCGCTCGGCCTAGCCGTCGAGGACCTGGCCGCGGCCGATCTCGCGTACCGCCGGGCCACGCAGCCGGGCCGAGCCGGAGCGGTGATCGGCAGCCAGGTCAGCTTCTGACGGAACCGTTCGGGTGGCCGGCTGCGTCGCAGGGACAGCACTCACCGTCCCCGCGGAGCAGGAGCAGAGCCATGGCCATCACCAGTCCCGGATACCGCGCCGCCGCGATCGGCGTCGCTTCGGCAGCGCTGCTCGTCGGCGCCTTCAGTCTCGGCGCCAGCCACCCAACTGGCACAGCCGCCGCGGCCGCGACGGCCACGGCCGCGCAGATCGGGACACAGCCCGCCGGGCGCATCACGGTCACCGGCACCGGGACAGTCACCGGAACCCCGAACCAGCTCGTCGTGTCGCTGGGGGTCCAGGTCAGCGCTGGCTCGGTGAGCACGGCACTCGACACGGCCGACCAGACGGTCAGTCAGGTCACCGCGGCGCTGCGCGGGCAGGGCGTCGCCGCCGCCGACATCCAGACCTCCGGCCTGTCGATCTCCCCGAACTACGAGCCGGGGCAGCAGCTGCCGGTCGGCTACCAGGTCACCGAGTCGCTCATGGCGACCCTCGACCAGATCGGCGCGGCCGGCCGGCAGATCCAGGCGGCGGTCACCGCCGGCGGCAACGCCGTCACCGTCGACGACGTGTCGCTCAACCTCACCGACGACGGTCCGCTGCTCGCGGCCGCGCGGACGAGCGCGGTGAACGACGCTCGGGCCAAGGCCGAGCAGTTCGCCAGCGCGGCCGGCATACCGCTCGGTCCGGTGCTCAGCATCACCCCGGTCGCGGCGTCAACCTCGCCGGTCTTCGCCCCGAACGCCGCCGCCAGCTCCGGGTCGGCCGTGGTGCCGATCTCGCCCGGCAGCCAGCAGGTCAGCGTCTCCGTGACGGTCGTCTACGCGGCCTGACGGCCGCGATGCCGGCTGCCGCCGCCCCGTCAGCCGCGGTCGGTCCCGCCCGGTGGCGCGCGGCCGGTTGCCCGGGTATGCTGCGCCCATGCACGCAGACCGCCCGGCCGCAGGCTGGTGGCGCCGCCGTTAGGCGGTGCCTGGTTCGCGCGCTGAGCAGACCACGAGGCGACCGCCCGGCAGGCGGCCGCCTCTGCCGTGTTCGGCGGCCGGTTCGCCGGCCAGACGCGGCCGGGCCGGGGACGACCCCCCGAGTCCCGCCGAGATGAGGCTGACATGGCTGAGACCAGCTATCTGACCGCGGGCGGCGTGCGGGTGACCCGCCGGGCCGAGGACTTCGATCCGGCCGCGCTGACGGATATCACCCGCCGGGTTGAGGCCAGCCCGGGCGGGGTGCTGAGCTCCGGCATGGAGTACCCCGGCCGGTACAGCCGGTGGCATCTGGCCTACGTGGACCCGCCAATCCAGATCGTCGCGCACGGACGCCGGATCCGTGCGAGCGCGCTGACCGAGCGGGGCACGGTCCTGCTGCCGGTCGTCGCCGCCGCCGTAGGCGCCCAGCAGCACGACGCCTGGCACGCGACGGCGGTGATCCCGGAGAGTACCGAGGTCTTCACCGAAGAACAGCGCAGCAGGCAGCCGACCGTGTTCTCCGCGCTGCGGGAGATTATCGCCGCGTTCGCGGGCCAGGACCCGCACCTCGGGCTGTACGGCGCGTTCGGGTACGACCTGGCGTTCCAGTTCGAGCCGGTGCGGCCGCGACTGCCGCGCGACGGCACCGCCCGCGACCTCGTGCTGCACCTGCCCGACCGGCTGTGGGTGGTGGACCGCAAGCGCGAGACCGCGACCTGCTTCAGCTACGAGTTCGAGACCGCGGCCGGGGGTACCGCCGGGCTTTCCCGCGACCCGGCGGGCGGCGGTGGCCGACATGAGCCCGTTACCCTCCGCCGCGACGTGCCGGCCGACCCGCGGCCCGGCAGCTATGCCCGGGTGGTCGCAGAGGCCAGGGCGCACTTCGCCCGCGGTGACCTGTTCGAGGTGGTGCCCGGCCATACGTTTCACGCGCGATGTCCGTCACCGGCCGCGTTCTTCGAGCGGCTCCGCGCCCGCAATCCGGCACCGTATGAGTTCTTCCTGAACCTCGGCGAGGGCGAGTATCTCGTCGGGGCGTCGCCGGAGATGTACGTCCGGGTCACCGGCGACCGGGTCGAGACGTGCCCGATCTCCGGCACGATCGCCCGCGGCGACGACGCGCTCGGCGACGCGGTGCAGATCCGGACGCTGCTCAACTCGGCCAAGGACGAGTCGGAGCTCACCATGTGCACCGACGTCGACCGCAACGACAAGTCGCGGATCTGCGTGCCCGGCAGCGTACGGGTCATCGGGCGGCGGCAGATCGAGATGTACAGCCGGGTGATCCACACCGTGGACCACGTCGAGGGCACGCTCCGCCCCGGCTTCGACGCGCTCGACGCGTTCCTCACGCACATGTGGGCGGTCACCGTGACGGGGGCCCCGAAGAGCTGGGCCATGCAGTTCATCGAGGACCACGAGTCGTCGCCACGGCGCTGGTACGGCGGCGCGGTCGGCGTGATCGGCTTCGACGGCAGCATGAACACCGGCCTGACGCTGCGCACCGCGCACATCACCGGCGAGGTGGCGGCCGTCCGGGCCGGCGCGACGCTGCTGTTCGATTCGGACCCCGAGGCCGAGGAGCGGGAAACCCGGCTCAAGGCCCGCGCTCTGCTGGAGACGCTGGCCGAGGCTGCCTCGGCGGAGGCCGGCGACGGCGGCCGGGGGGAACGGGGTCCGCTCGCCCCGCGGCCCGGCGATGGGCTGGCGGTACTGCTGGTCGATCATCAGGACTCGTTCGTGCACACCCTGGCCGGCTACTTCGGCGAGCTCGGGGCGACCGTGACCACCCTGCGGGCGGGCTTCGACCCGGCGCTGCTGGACGACTTCGCGCCGGACCTGGTCGTGCTGTCGCCGGGACCTGGCTGCCCGGCTGACTTCGGCTGCGACAAGCTGCTGACCGCCCTCGACGAGCGCGGGCTGCCGGCGTTCGGCGTCTGCCTGGGCCTGCAGGCGATGGTGGAGCACGCCGGCGGGTCGCTCGGGCTGCTGGCGACGCCGGTCCACGGCAAGCCCGGCCGGGTGCAGGTGCTCGGCGGCCGGCTGCTGGCCGGGCTGCCGGTCGAGTTCACCGCCGCCAGGTACCACTCGCTGCACGCCCGCCCCGAGCAGGTGACGGGCGGATTCGAGGTCACTGCCGTGACGCCGGACGGGGTCGTGATGGCGATCGAGGACGCCGCGCGCGGGCGCTGGGCCGTGCAGTTCCACCCCGAGTCGATCCTGACGACCGCGGGCGGCGCGGGTCACCAGGTGATCACCAACGTGCTGCGGCTGTGCCAGGAGTGGCGAGCGCCGGCGCCGCTACGGGCCGCGCCTGACGGCACGGCATTCGCCTGACCCCTCTGCCCGGGCTGATGGGAGTGGCTTTGCTGTCGCTGGAGCGACAGCAAAGCCACTCCCATCGCAAGGCGGCGGCCGCGCGGTGGCTGTGTTGCACGGTCGCGTTGTGGCAATGTTGCGGCATGCCCGACATCAGCTACCCGGCCGCGGACCGCACGTGGCGCGGCTACCTCTCCGTGCCGGCCGGCGGCGCCGCCGCACCCTGGCCGGGCGTCGTGGTCATCCACG
>JASHPF010000055.1 GCA_030038295.1 Streptosporangiaceae bacterium | reverse complement strand
CCGCGACCAGGACGCAACCGGATCTGAGCACACCAACAACCGGCGACCTCGACACTGACGTCTCCCCACGGCTCAGCGCCGGCACGAGATCAGCGGGGTCGAACGTCCGGCGTCACCAGAAAAAAACAGGCGGACCGATCGTGACAGAGCGGACGCGCCATGGCAACGGGAACGGCCGACTCGAGATCAGGCCAGGGCGGCGGCCATTCTCTCGACGGCCTCGCCGATGAGCTCGGGCGAGGTGCCGATGTTCAGCCTGGCGAAGCCGCGGCCCTGGCGGCCAAAGTCGGGACCCGGACTCAGCGCTACCCGGCCGCGGGCGAGGAACTCCACGGCCGGGTCGTCGCCGAGCCCGATGTCCCGGCAGTCAAGCCAGGCCAGGAAGCTCGCCTCCGGCTGACGGTAGCGAACAGCCGGGAGCCGATCGGCGAGCAGCGCCGATAGCAGCCGGGTGTTCGCGTCGATCTGCCCCACGACCGCGTCCAGCCATGGCCGCCCGCTGCGCAGCGCGGCGATGGTGGCGCGCACGCCCAGGTGACTGGCCAGCAGCGCGTCCCATCGGCGCGTCAGGATGCCCGCCGCGTCCTGGTCGCCGGCCACGGCGATGCCGCATTTGACCCCCGAAATGTTCCAGCCCTTGGACGCAGAGGTGAACACGATCGCCCGGCGCGCCGCCGGGTGATCCAGGGTGTGGAATGGCACGTGCTGACGTCCCGGCAGCGCCAGCGGCGCATGGATCTCGTCCACCAGGACCGGCACCCCGCGCCCGGCGCACGTCTCGGCGACGGCGGTGAGCTGATCGCGCGACCAGACCCGGCCGACCGGGTTGTGCGGGTTGCACAGCAGGTAGGCGCCGACGCCGGGCTCCGCGAGCGCCTGGTCGAGCGCGTCGAGGTCCAGCTCGTAGCCGCCATCAGCGCAGGCAGCGAGCGGAGCCTCGGCGATCCGCCGGCCCGCCAGCCGCATTCGGAAGAAGAACGGCGCGTACACCGGCGGGTTGATCACGACGGCGGCGCCCGGCTCGGTGACCGACTGCACGACCTCGGTGATGCCGGTCATGACGTCCGGGATCGCGAAGACCAGATCCGGGTCGGGTGACCAGCCGGCCAGCCGGTCGGCGGCGAAATCCGCGAACGCCTCGCCGAGCTCGCCCTTGTGCGGGTAGCCCAGGTCGCCGGCGTCCAGCGCCGCCCGCACCGCGTCCTTGATCTCCGCGGCCGGGTCGAAGTCCATCTCGGCGATGAACGCCGGCAGCACGTCCGGCGGAAACATCCGCCACTTGTAGGTCGTACGCCGACGCAGGCTGTCGAGCGAGCAGTCGCCGAGGATCGCGTCCATGCCCGGCGATGCTAGCGGCCCGCAGCCGGGCCGAGGTCGCCGGTGAGGTACCTGTCAATGGTGGGCCCGATCGCGGCGGCTAGCTCGTCTGGCGCCGCGACCGCCAGCGGGCCGAGTTGCACGACGTACCGGGTCAGCGCCAGGCCGAGCATCTGCGATCCCACCAGGGAGGAACGGAACGGGGTTCGCTCGGGGTCGGTGTCGCTCGCGACGGCCGCGACCGGGCGGAGGATGGCCTCGGTGATGAACTCGCGGAGCATGGTTGCGGCCTGCTCACTCGTGAGCGCCGAGCGCAGGATGCCGACGAACGCCGCCCGGACGCCAGCGTTGTCCCAGACCGTGAGCGCGGTCTTGACCATGTGCTCGCCGACCGACCCGCCGTCCGCATGGCCGCCCTCGGTCAGCGCGGCCGTGATGACCTCGCTCGGCACGAAGGGCAGCCGCATCGCCGCGGCGAACAGCCGCTCCTTGGTGCCGTAGAAGTGATGCACGAGCGCCGGGTCCACGGCGGCGGCCGCAGCGATCGCCCGGATGGTCGCGCCGTCGTAACCGCGGTCGGCGAACTGGAGCCGTGCGGCTTGCAGGATCGCCTCGCGCGTCCCGCTGTCCCCCGCCCGCCGTCCGGTCCGGGCCCGCGGCGCCTGGCTGCGGCGGGGTGCGGGCCCGCGGTCCGCCCGGCCGGTCACGCGGGGACCCGCCGCTGGCTGGTGGTCGCGCCGTCCGCGGCGCGGGCGCTGGCCAGCTCGAAAAAGCGCTCCTCGAGCGTGGCGGGGGCCGCGTACACGCGGCTGCCGGCTGCGGCGTCGGCCAGTACTCGCTCGGCCTCCGCCCGGCTGACACCGGGCAGCCGCAGGGTCCGGCCGGACAGCGCGACCGGCAGCCCCGCCCGGTCCAGCACGGTGAACGCCGCCGCCCAGTCCGGCGCCTCGACCACGGTCGTCTGCGCGGCGCCGATGATCTGCGTTGCGGTCCCGGTGGCCACGACGGCCCCGTCGGCCATGATGATCAGCCGGTCGCATTCCCCGGCTTCCTCCATGTAATGCGTCGACACCAGCGCGCCGGCGCCGGACTCGACGGCGGCAGCGATGGTCTGCCAGAGCCGGGCTCGGCCGAGCGGGTCGACGCCCGACGTCGGCTCGTCGAGGATCAGCAGGTCCGGCTCGTGCGCCAGCGCTTGCGCAAAGGCGACGCGCCGCTGCAGGCCGAGCGGCAACTGGCCGACGGGGATGCCCGGCTGGCCAGGCGCGGCGGGGCTCGGCGGGACTCCGCCGCCGAATACCGCCGCGGCGAACTGCATGTTCTGCCGGGCGGTGAGATCGGAGTACAACCCGAGGCCCTGCGGAACGTAGCCGATCCGCCGTCGGGTCCGGCGACTCGGCGCCTCCCCCAGCAGCGTGACCCGGCCGGAGCTGGCGGGTATCAGCCCGAGCAGCATCCGGATCAGCGTGGTCTTGCCCGCGCCGTTGGCGCCGATGAGGCCGACGATTTCGCGAGGCCGCACCTCGATGCTGACGTCGCGGACGGCCGTCAGCGGGCCGAACCGGCAGGTGACGCCGTCGGTCGTAGCCAGTGGCTCGGCGCCGGGCGGCCGGCGCTCCAGAGCTGCCGGTCTGGCGGGCAACGCGTCCCACTGAGCCGGTATCCACGCCGCTTCCGTGGCCGAGTCGGGCTCGCGCGCGAGCGCGGCGACCGTGATCGCGTCCTGCAGGTCCGCGGTGACGGGCGCGCCAGTCGGACCGGCGGTGTGTGGCGGATACCAGATCCGCCACGTCGCGCCTCGCCGCCACGCGCGCGTGGCGGCGCCACCCGTCGGCGGCGTAGCCGTGCAGACCAGCGACCCCGGCATCGCCGCCACGATCTCCTCCGGCCGGCCGGCCGTGAGCTCCCGACCGGAGTCCAGCGCGAGGACCCACGCGGCTCGCTGCGCGTCGTCGGAGTACGTGGTCGCGAGCACGACCGCCGCGCCCGCGGCTGCCGCCGACGCGATCAGCGACCACAGACCGGACCGGCTCACCGGGTCGACCCCGGTACTCGGCTCGTCGAGGATCAGCAGGTCTGGTTCGTGCAGCAGGGCCGCGATGACGCCGAGCTTCTGCCGCATGCCACCGGACAGCTGGCCCGCCAGCCGGTGCCGCGCGGCGCTCAGGCCCGCCCGCTCGGTCAGGTCAGCGATGCGGGTCCGCGCCGTGGCCGCGGCGACGCCATAGGCGCTGGCCCGGAACTGGAGGTTCTCCGTCACGGTGAGGTCCGGGTACAGCCCCGAGCCGGCGGACAGGTACCCGGTGCGGAGTGGCCCGGGCCCGCGGACCACGCCAGAGTCCGGGCGGATGGCGCCGGCGAGACAGCGCAGCAGCGAGGTCTTGCCCGCGCCATCGCCGCCGACGACGGCCGTGACCTGACCGCGCGCTACCGCCAGCGAAACGTCATCGAGCGCGAGCACGCCGCCGGGAAACCGCAGTCGCAGCGCCTGGGCACCCCAGTCGTCGGCGGCCCTCGCGGTCATTCGGTCCCCCCGCTAGCGGCGGCGCGAGGCGAGCCAGCCGGGCCGGTGCGGACGGCCGGCTGCCCGGCTGCCGCGTGCAGGCGGGACCACGGCCGCCGCGCGCCACCGTGGCCGCCCCCCGTCGGGGCCAGGTACCCGCGGAACCGGAGAATCGCGAGCGTGCCGACGCCGGCTCCGAGCAGCGCCAGGATCGTCAGCGGCGCCCACAGCGGCCCGATCGGCTCGGCGCGCAGCATCACGCCGCGGGAGATCTCGTTGAAGTAGGTGAGCGGCAGCAGGTAGGCGATCCAGCGGACCCCGGCCACGATCGCCGACAGCGGGAAGATCAGCCCGGACAGCAGGACCTGCGGCAGCATCGTCATGACCGCGAGCTGGATCGCCTGGCCCTGGTTCTGCGAGACGGTGCTGATCAGCACGCCGATGCCGAGCGTCACGAACAGGAAGAGCAGCGCGCCGAGCGCGAACACCAGCGCCGAGCCGCGGAACGGCACGCCGAAGATCGCGATGCCGACGCCGAGCACGATCGCCAGGTCTACGGCCGCGACCGCGAAGTACGGCACGATCTTGCCGAGGAAAACGTCGCGCGGCCGGAGCGGCATAACCGCGAGCTGCTCAAGCGTGCCCGACTGGCGTTCCCGCACGACGCCCAGGCTGGTGATGATCGTCCCGATGAACACCAGCACGACGCCTGCCAGGCCAGGGACCATGACGGCCGACGTCGTGAGCTTCGGGTTGTACAGAATCGTGATCTTCGGTCGGCTTGCCGCCGGGTACGACGACCCGATCTTCGAGAGGGCGGTCAGCGCCGCCTGCGCGGTGAACAGCTGGCTGCCGTCGATGAATACCTCGGGCGAGGTTCCGGCGCGCTCCAGCAGCGCCACCGCCGCGTGGCCGTCGCGGAGCTGGTCCTGTGCCCAGGAACTGCCGCCCGCCGGATAGGCGCTCACCACGTCGAACGGCTGCGGCAGTCGCGGCGCGGCGGCGGCGCCGCGGCCGGCCACCGCGACGGGGATCGAGGAGATGTTGAAACTAGCCGCATAGCCCAGCACCACGAGCAGCAAGATCGGCAATGCGATCATCATGGCCAGCGTGCGCCGGTCACGTCTGAGCTGGCGGAACTCCTTGAGGATCATTGCCCGCATGCCAGGCCTCCGGACGGCACTCGCAGGAGATGTCAACGTGCGTTGAATTCTACGAGCGTTGAATTTCGTCGGCAAGTGTCACTACGCTGCGTGATGGCAAGATGAACTCATGGTCGTCACTCGGCTTTCGGGGCACTGGACGTTAGCGGACCGGTTCGCCTCGCCCTGGCACTACGTGCCATTCGAGGTCCCGGCCGGATCGGCCGCACTGCGAGCCCACCTGGAGTACGAGCGGTCTGGCGCGATCCTCGACCTCGGCTGCCTCGGGCCGGCCGGCTTTCGCGGCTGGTCGGGCGCCGCTCGCCGGTCGTTCGTCATCACTGGTGCCGCGGCGACTCCCGGCTACCTGCCGGGGGAACCTGAGCCCGGCACGTGGCAGCTCATGATCGGCCTGCACCGGATACCGGTGGCCGGCGTCGAGTACCGCGTTACCGTCGAGCTGGCCAGCAGCCCGGGCGAGCTCGCGGCCGACGACCCGCCGGAACCGCCCCCACCGCTCGCCGACCGCCCGGCGCGGCGGCTGCTGCCGGCCGCACCAGGCCGCCGCTGGCTCGCCGGCGACCTGCACACGCACACGGTGCACTCCGACGGCGTGATGACCGTGCCTGAGCTCGCACGGTTTGCCGCCGGCCGGGGGCTGGACTTCGTCGCAGTGACCGACCACAACACCATCAGCCACCACGCCGAGCTGGCCGATGCGACTGCCACGCACCGCATCACGCTGCTGCCGGGCCAGGAGGTCACCGCGCCAGGCGGCCACGCGGGCGCGCTCGGCGGCGTCGGCTGGATCGATTTCCGCGAGCCTGCCGACGCGTGGCTCGAGGCTTGCGAGCAGGCCGGCGGCCTGCTGTCGGTCAACCATCCCTATGGCGGCCCGGTCAGCTGGGTCGCGCCGATGAAGCGCCGGCCGCCGCTGCTAGAGGTGTGGCACTGGAGCTGGCTCGACACCCGGTGGACGACGCCGCTCAGCTGGTGGCAAGCGTGGGACCCGATGGCCATTCCGGTGGGCGGCAGCGACTGGCACCGGCCCGGCTCGGACGCGCCACCCGGCTCGCCAACCACCTGGGTCGAGGCTGAGGACACCGACTCAGCCGCGGTGCTCGCCGCGCTCGCGGCCGGGCGCACCGCCATCTCGACGGGCAGGGAGGGTCCGGTGCTGCTGCGCGTCGGCGACGAGCTGATCGCGAGCGATGCCGACGGCACGATCCTCGTCGGGCCGGACGGGCCGAAGGCGCGGGTTCGCGGTTCGCTCGCCAAGTTCCCGGCCGCCGACGGCTATCACCGGCTCGTCGACGAGTCGGACGCCACGCTCGCGCTGACCGGCTAGCTGCGCTCCTAGCCCGGACGGCCATCAGCGGGACTGGCACGCCGGCGCGCCGACGGCGTCACGATCGTGCGGGTCAGCTGGAGCTATCCGGAACCGGCAGGACGTGGCGGTGCCAGCCGGTGACAGCGCCAGGCACAGCACCAAGTCGGCCGCAGCCGCGCCGACAAGCTGGCGCCGCCAGCCCGGCAGCCCGCACCTGCGGTCGCCACCGGGCGGCGCGGCTGCCGAAGGCGGCGGCATCGCCGGTATCAGCCAGCCGGCGCTCGCCCTGGGCGGCGACGAGGATCGGCTCGTCCGCCCCGCAGCTGTGGCCGGAACTGGTCGCCGAGATCGACCCGCGCGCCGTCTAGGGCGAGCGAGGCAGAGCGAGGCAGACACGGCCTGACCGGTCGCGGCAGCCCCTGGCATACTCGCAGCCACACCGTTGCTGCGAAGGGGACGCCATGGCATCGCAAGCTCGCTGGGGACTGACGCTGCCGCTGACCGGCGTTCCCCTCGCCGACCAGCGGGACCTGGTGGCCAGCCTGCCCGACCTCGGCTACACCGACGCGTGGTCGGCCGAGCTGAACGGGATCGACGCGTTCACCCCGCTCGCGTTCGCCTCGGAGTGGGCCCCCGCACTGCGCCTCGGCACGGCGATCGTGGGCATCTACGGGCGCGCGCCGGTGACCCTCGCGGTCCAGGCCGCCACGCTGGCCGACCTCGCGCCCGGCCGGTTCGTGATGGGCATCGGGACCTCCTCCAAGGTCGCGGTCGAGCAGTGGAACGGCATCCCGTTCGAGAAGCCGTACCAGCGCTCCAGGGACATGCTCAGGTTCCTGCGCGAGGCGCTCGCGGGCGGCAGGGTGACGCAGCGCTACGAGACGTTCTCGGTCGACGGCTTCCGGCTCGACCCGGCGCCGAAGGTCCCGCCGGCACTCGCGCTCGCCGCGCTGCGCCCGGGCATGGTGAAGCTGGCCGCGGCCGAAGCAGGCATCGCCATCACGAACTGGCTCGCGCCCACAGACGTGCCCAAGGTGCGCGGCGTGGCTGGCCCGGACTGCGAGCTGGTCGCGCGGATCTTCGTGCTCCCGACCGCCGACACCGGGACCGCCAGGGCCATCGGCAAGCGCGTGCTCGCTGCCTACCTCACCGTGCCGGTTTACGCGGCGTTCCACGAGTGGCTCGGCCGCGGCGACCAGATCGCGCCGATGCTGACCGCCTGGACCGCGGGCGACCGGCGCGGCGCGCTGGAGAAGATCCCCGACGACCTCGTCGACGAGCTGGTGATCCACGGTCCGGCCGAGTACTGCCGGGACCGGGTGGCGCAGTACCACGCCGCGGGCCTGGACACCCCGGCGATCGCGATCCTGCCCACCCCAGGGATCGACCTGCCCGACGTCATCGCCAAGCTCGCCCCGGCCTGACATGCCGGCCCGCGACCCCACGACCCTGCTCAGGGAACGGGGTAGCCCGGCCCAGCTGTACGTGTACGCGCGCGGTCGCGTCGTACTCGACGAGTGCCACCGGTGCCAGCCGGACTCGCAGTTCTTCCTGTTCTCGGCTGGCAAGCCACTGGTCGCGCTCGGCGTGCACCTGCTCGCCGAGCGCGGCGCGCTGGCACTGGATGATCCGGTCGCGGCGTACTGGCCGGAATTCGCTCAGCGCGGCAAGCACGCCATCACGATCAGGCACGTGCTGCAGCACCGCGGTGGCCTCCCGGTGGCGCGCGGCATGCCGCTCGACGCCCTGGTCATGACCGACTGGGCCGCGTCGCTGCGCGCGATCGCACAGGCGGCGCCCGCGTACCCGCCCGGCGAGGTACCCGCCTATCACATCCTGACGTTCGGCTTCATCCTCGGCGAGGTGGTGCAGCGGGTCACCGGACGGCCCGTGCGTGACTTCCTGCGGGACGAGCTGCTGACGCCGCTCGGGGTGCGGGACGTCCACGTCGGCCTGCCGCCGGACCAGTGGGACCGGCACGTGCCGGTCGACGGCCGCGGCCCGGCCGAGCTCGTCACCCAGCTGGTGATCAATCGCCGCGCGACCCGGCAGGCGGTGATCCCCGCCGCGAGCGTCTCGGCTACCGCGGCCGGGCTCGCCGGGCTCTATCAGGCCCTGCTCGACGGCGGCCGCGGCGTGCTGCGGCGCGAGACCATCGTGGCGGCAACCCGACCGTCCAGCGACGGCGCGGTTGACCGCTACCTGAAGTTGCCGATTCGCTGGTCGGAGGGCTTCCAGCTCGGCGGCCAGCGGCCTGGCGGGGCGCGGCTCGGCGGCGGCTTCGCGCCGATGGGCAGCCTGGCCAGCCGACAGGCGTTCGGCCACAACGGGAGCTACGTGTGCCTCGGCTGGGCGGATCCGGAGCGGCAGATCGCGATGGCGTACCTGACCGGCCGGCTGGTGTCACGCTCGGTGGGCGCGCGGCACATGTCGGCCGTCAGCGACGCGGTCCTCACCGCCTTCGGCTGACGCTGCCCGGCGGGCAGGCCGGCTGGACCGCGACACTGTGGAGGTTTGGTAGGAACAAAACCCTATAAGCCGGGCGCAAATCAGACCACAACCTCCACAGGGTCGGCTAGCACCACCGCGAATGCGGGCGAGCGGCACTGCGAATGCGCGCGAGCGCTACCGCACATGCGGGCTGGCGGCACCGCGAAGCCGGCGAGCGGCACCGCGAATGCCGGCGAGCGCCGCCGCGACGGTGGGCGAGCGCCGCCACCTGACGCGCGGCGGCCGACGCGTCAGCCGTCGCGCGCGGTGAGGCGAGCGGACTGGCGGTGCAGCCGCCAGACCCCGATGGCGGCCACCGCGGTCACGATGACCAGCAGCGGCACGCCGGGCGCGATGCCGATGCCCTTCGTCAGGTTGTCGATCCCGGATGGCAGCCAGAACGCCAGCAAGAGAATCGCCGTCGCGATGGCGGGCCGCGCGTCGACGACGATCCACAGCACGCTCAGGATGCCCAGGGCGACCAGCAGCGCGCCGAACACGCGCGTCCCGACGCCGGGCACCAGGCCAGACACGAACGGCACCGCGGCCACCAGTCCTACCGGCCAGAGCCAGCGGTTGCCCGGCCGCTCGTCGCGCCCGGCGAGCAGCACGACGGCCGCCAGGCAGGCTAGCTCGGTGACGGGCCAGCCGAACGCGGCCGGCCGCCAGGCTCCGGCCAGCGACACGGCGACCGCAGCGGGAAACGCGGCGGTAACCACGACTCCCCTGCGGCTGCTGACCCACGCCAGCGCCACGGTCGTCCCGACCAGCGCCGCGATCGCCAGGGCGAGCCAGCCCGCCGGTCGGCCCGTCGGTGCGGTCAGCGTCACGAGGGCGACCCACAGGTAGGCGATCGCGCTGAACGCCAGGTAGCCGACGACGCCGACCAGCGCGGCGATGCGCAGGTTCGCCACCGTCGGCAGCCGCCGGTTCTGCGCCGCGCGCGCTCGGAAGCCGCCCATGACAAGGCTGCGGATGTCGCGGGCCGGCGGCCAGGATCGTCCCTCAGGCGTTGCCTCCAGCAGCGTGCCGGCGATCTCCTCGCCGCGGTCCCGCCGATACGCGGCCGGGTAGGCGAGCAGCAGCAAGCGGCAGTGCCGCTCCAGCGCGGTCATGCGGTCCTCGCCTTCCGGCCGAGCCGACCTCGAGCCCGGGCGGCCCCGCCGTCGGTCACCAGCCGCGCTGCCTCGGCCATCCGCTGCGCCTCGGCCCGCAGCGCCGCCGAGCCCTCGTCGGTCAGCCCGTACGATCGCCGCACCCGGCCGGCGACCAGCTCTTCGCTGACGAGCCGGACGTAGCCTTCGGCCGTCAGCCGGTCAAGCGCGGTATAGAGCGTGCCGGTGGCGAGCCGCACCCGGCCATCGGACATCTCCTCGGCCCGCTTGATGATGGCGTAGCCGTGCAGCGGACCGGAGAGCAGCGCCGCCAGCACGAAGTACGTCGGCTCGCGCATCGGCAGTCGAGGTGCCATAGCCTCACCATAAGTAGATAGCCGATACATTGTCAATCTACTTATCAGCGGAGTCTGGGCCTTAATCGCCGAGCGCGGCCGCCATCCGGTCGAGCGCGGCGGCCACGCAGCCGGGGCACTCGTGCCAGGGAAAATGACCCGCCTCGTCTACCACGGTGACCTGAGCGTCGACAAAGACCGCCGCGGTCGACCGGGCCGTCGCCAACGGAAACGGGCTGTCGGCGCCGGCTACAAGCTCCACCGGTCCGCGGTAGCCGGACAGCTGCCCAGGCAGGCGGCCGACGGCCTGCTCCGCCGCGATGGACTCGGACGTGCCGGCGTGGCAATCACGACCTATCCCCAGGTCAGCGGGCATGCGCGGGGCGGCAGGGGGGTCGGCGAAGTAAGCCGGCCACATGAGCCGTAGCGAACGCAGCTCTGCCTCTGCTGCCTCCGGAGTACCCGGACTCCCCTCGGCTATAGCATCCAGGGCCGCGACCTCGGCCATGACGTCGGGCCCGGCCCTGGCGGCAAGCTCGGCAGCGAAGGGAGCGAAGCCGCCATCGTCGACGGCGCCCAGCGTGTCGATCAGTACCAGCCCGGCAACTCGGTCGGGCGCGGTCGCGGCGAGGTGCATCGCCAGGTAGCCACCCCAGCTGTGGCCGAGGACCACGGCCGAGCCGACCTCGTGATGGTCGAGCACCGCGATGGCGTCGGCGACGTGCCGCTGCACGGTGAACGGCCCCGCCGCCGTGGACGGTGACACCCCGCGCTGGGTGTACCGAATGGAGCTCCAGCCCGCAAGCTCCGGGGCGAACACGCCGGTGTAGTCGGATAAGCCGGGCCCGCCGTGCAGCACGAGCAAGGGAGCGCCCGCCCCCGAGCGGATCCCGGCAAGCTGCCCGCCCGCCACGCCCACTGTGAAGTTTCCCGATGACATCCGCGGCTCCTAGGTCCAGCTGCCGGGCAGCTCGGCGCCGTACCAAGACTGGATGATGCGATGCGCGATCGACACCGGCGGCGGGAGCCGCAGGGCGCCGCTCTCGATGGCCGCGCGCAGGTCCGCCCGGCTGTACCAGTGCGCTTCGGCGATCTCGTCGGCGTCCACGGTGATCTCGGTGCGCGTCGCGGCGGCGCGGAAGCCGAGCATCAGGCTCTGCGGCATCGGCCACGGCTGGCTGCCGAGGTAGGTCACCGCCCTGACGGTGATACCGGTCTCCTCCTGGACCTCCCTGGCCACGGCCTGCTCGGCTGACTCGCCCGCCTCGACGAACCCCGCGAGCACCGACACCCGGCGCTCCGGCCACATCGCGTTGCGTGCGAGCAGCGCCCGGTCGTCGGGGTCCGTGACCAGCACGATCATCGCCGGGTCCACGCGCGGGAAGTGCTCGCTGGCGTCGACCGGGCACCTGCGGGCGTGCCCAGCCGCGAAGGTGTCGGTCGGCGACCCGCACCGCGGGCAGTGCGTGAACGTCTCGTGCCAGTTCGCCAGCGCAACCGCCTCCGTCATCAGGCCCGCGTCCCGGTCGGACAGCAGCGGCCCGGCCTCGCGCAGCGGCAGCGCGCGCACGCCGTCGGGATGTGCATCGGGCAGCGGCCCGGCGACGCCGAAGTACACCGTGTTCAGCTCGTCGACGCCGAGCAGGAACCGGATGCCGGCCGGCGCGCTGCCGGGGCCGACGAACAGCAGCCTGGCCTGCTCGTCGTCGATCGCGCAGAGCGCCCGACCATGCTCGGCGACCACCACCCTGGTGTCCGGATCGGCCCACGCCTGCGCCAGCCAGGCGTCGTTGGCACGCAGGTACGCGGACCGGTCGACCGCGCCGCGCGCCAGGGCGAGATCGGTCAGCGCCGGCCCGGTCAGCGCCAGGCCCGTCGTGTTGCTCCCGCCCGGCGGATCCAGCCGGGTGACCTCGCCGCCGGTCCGAGACCGGTCGAGGCCCTCGGCGGCGCTCGCCGCGCTGCTCACCGGCGTGCCCGGCCCGCGCGCTGACCCCGCCGCGACGTCAGCTCGCCCGCCAGAGCCGCCAGCTCATCCCAGAGGTACGCGGCCGCCTCGGCGCCCTTGAGCAGCAGAGCCAGCTCCACTCGCTCGTTTGGTGCGTGGATTTGGTCCGCGTCGAGCCCGACGCCGACGAACACCAGTGGCGCGCGCAGGATTTCGGCCAGGTCCGCCTCGGGGCCACTGCCCCCTTCCCTGGTGAACAGCACCGATGCGTCGAACGCGCGCTGCAAGGCCCGGCGGCCCGCGCGTACCGCCGGCGTGTCCGGCGCGGCGAAGCACGGGCGCACGCCCTGGCCGTGGGAGGTGACCGTCGCGGCGATGCCGGGCGGCGTGCGGTCGCGGAAGTACTGCTGGAGGCCCGCGATCACGGCGGCGGGCTGCTGGTCGGCGACGAGGCGGAACGACAGCTTCGCGTGCGCCTCGGCCGGCACGATCGTCTTTCCGCCCGGACCGGTGTGACCGCCCCACATGCCGTTCACCTCGGCGGTCGGCCGGGCCCAGATCCGTTCCAGCGTGCTGTAGCCAGCCTCGCCCGCGGTGGCCCCGCTGTGGCCGGCGTCGGCCAGCCAGGCCTTCTCGTCGAACGGCAGCAGGGCGATCAGATCGCGCTCGGGCACCGAGATGGGCAGCACGTCCGCATAGAAGCCGGGTATCGTCACCCGGCCGTCCTCGTCGTGCAGGCCGGCCAGCAGGTCGGCGAGCACGTGCAGCGGATTGGGCACGCCGCCGCCGAACGAGCCCGAGTGCAGGTCCCGGTCCGGGCCGCGCAGGTCGACCTCGGCGTCCACGACGCCGCGCATGCCGACGCACATGGACGGCACGTCGGCTGCCCACATGCCGGTGTCCGTCACCACGACGACGTCGCAGGCGAACCGATCGGCGTGGGTACGCAGCAGGTCGGCGAAATGCGTTGAGCCGGACTCCTCCTCCCCCTCGATGAGCAGCTTGACCGTGACCGGTGGCCGGGCCGCACCCGACGCCGCCAGGTTCGCCCGGATGCCGAGGGCATGGAACAGCACCTGGCCCTTGTCATCGGACGCACCGCGGCCAAACAGGAAGCCGTCGCGCTGCGCCGGCTCGAACGGCGGGCTGTCCCATTCGTCGAGCGGTTCGACTGGCTGCACGTCGTGGTGGCCGTAGACGAGCGCAACCGGCGCGGCGGGATCGCTGGCCGGCCACTCGGCGTACACCGCCGGCAGACCAGCCGACTCGGCCGAGCCGGTGCCCAGAACCTCGACCACCGGAAACCCCGTTCCCGCCAGATGGTCCTTCAGCCACTCCGCCGATCGGCCGACGTCACCGCGCCGGGCCGGGTCGGCCGAGATGGAGGGGATCGCCAGCCACTGACTGAGCGCGCCGGCGAACTCGGCTGCGTGGTCCTGGATGTACTGGCGGACGTCCATGGCGCTCCTCGTGGTCAGCCGCGGCCCTCGGTGGCGGCGGACGGCTTCGATCGTATCGGCGCTAGCATGGCCGGGCCGGAGCGGCAACGGACGGAGGAGGTGGCGGTGCCGAGCTGGACGGCGGACGCCGTGACGGCCGCGGCTGCGGACTGGGTGTGGCTGCCGCCAGCGGCAGAGCAGGTCCGCACCGACGACTACCAGCTCATCGCGTACCCCCTGCACCTCCAGCATCCGACACAGGTCATGAGGTCCGCGTCCGCGCGGCCGGCGGGCGACCTCATCGACGAGGTGACGGCGCGAGTCAGGGCGTGGCACCGCGACCGCGTCTGGTGGTGGATCCGGGCCGACACCCGCCCCGCCGACACCGAGGCCGTGCTGCAGGCCAGGGGCGGGACCCTCGACGAGACGGTGCGGGTGCTCGCCTACGACCTGTCCACCGGCCTGCCCGACCTCGGACTGCCGGGTGACCCGGCCGGGCTGCGGGCCGAACTCGTTCGCGACGAGGCCACGCTGGCGGACAGCGTGCGCGTGAACGACGAGGTGTGGGACGAGCGCAAGGAGCGGACCGGGACCGACGTGGCGGGCGAGTTGGCCGAGATCCGCGCGGGGCTCGCGTCCTGGTCGGGCTACCGGGTCGTGGTCTACGCCCACGGCGAGCCGGCCGCGACAGGCGGCTGCACGATCGTCGACGGCGTCGCGCGGCTGTGGGGCGCGGGCGCCAGGCCTGCGTTCCGCGGGCTCGGTGCCTACCGCGTGCTGCTGGCAACCAGGGTCGGACTGGCCCGCGAACACGGTGCGACGCTTGCGCTGGTTAAGGGCCGGGTAGCGACCTCTGCTCCGATCCTGCGCCGGGCTGGGTTCACCGACTACGGCGAAGAGCGCTCGTACCGGCTGCCGGTCTGAGCGTGTCCTTCGCCCGAGCAGAAGTGGAGGTGTCCGGGTGATCGTCGCGTTCTCGGTGACGCCGCTCGGCGTGGGCGAGGATGTCGCCAGCTACGTTGCGGATGCGGTGCGGGTGGTGCGCGCTAGCGGGCTGCCGAACCAGACCGACGCCATGTTCACCACGATCGAGGGTGAGTGGGACGAGGTCATGGCGGTGGTAAAGGACGCGTGTGACGCGGTCGCGGCCCGGGCACCGCGGGTCAGCGTGACGCTGAAGGCAGACATCCGGCCCGGCGTGACGGGCGGAATGCGCGCCAAGATGGCCTCGCTCGAGCGTCACCTCTGACCAAGATCGGCCGGATCTACGGACGCTGTCCCGCGACGGTCCGACCGGCCGTGGGCCGGTGCCCGGCACATCCTGGGGTTGGCGCCGGATTGGCGCCTGGATTTGCGGTCCGGTTTCGGTCCGGGGAGGCCGTCAGGGTCCTGGGTGCCGGTGTCAGGCCCTGGGCCGGGTGCCGGTGTCAGGCGAGGCTAGATCGGGTTCTCGGGGTGGTGGGAGTCCCACTCCTGGAGTGCCGCGACGGCCAGCCAGTCCAGGCCGCGGCCAACCTCGGCCTCGATGCCGTGAGCCAGCGCGGCGATCGCGGCGGCGGCCGCGTACCCGTCCACCTCGTCGGCTTCGTCGAACCCGCCCTCGAACGCGTGCACCAGCAACTCCTTGGCCGAGCTGGCCCTCGCCGGCGCGTGCGCGTAGGAATTCGCCAGGTGGGAGATGGCGCGCCGGACGACGCGCTCGGCGATGCCGTCGCTCATGGCCACTCGTCGCTCGGTCACTGACGTGCCTCCATCCCTGTAGACCCGGGCATCTTACCGAAGTCTCCGCGCGGACCCGCGAACCTCGGTGCCCGCGAGGCGCATCGAGCGGGTTGCCGGCCTGAGCGTGTCGCGTCAGCCGCTCGGCGCCACCGTCCACTCGACGAGAGCAAGCCGGACCAGCTCGGCGTTGCCGGTGACTGGCTCGCCGAGCGGGCCGGTCAGCACGTCCTCCAGTCCGATCCGGGTCGGCAGGCCCAGCCGGCCGGCGTGCGCAACGAGCGGCCAGCAGCTGGCGCCGTCGCCGTGCAGCAAGATCGGCGCGCTGACACCGGCCGAGCTGAGCCGATCCAGGATCGCGTCCGCGCCTGCCCTCGCGGCAGCCGCGGTCGTCGCGCTGACCTCCACGAGGATGCGCAGCCAGTCGGCGGGCACGGGGCCGGCCGCGATCTCGGCGTCACGGACCGACGAGACTCCGGCCTCAACGGCGATGTCGGCCTCGTCCAGGATGGCCGTCAGCTCATCCCAGCCTTCCTCGCCCACGTTGACGGACGCGAAGTCGGGTCGCTGGTCGGCCGGCAGGTCTGCCCAGTCCGCCACCTCATCGCGGCGGGTGACCGGATCGCCGGTGATCCAGAGCCCGGTCGTCACGCCAACCGGCACCAACGGGCTCACCGCCCGGATCGCCGCTACCGCCGCGCCGACGTCCGCGGCATGCAGTGACTCACGACCGTCGCTCGCGCGCGGATGAACGTGCACGGCCTCGGCGCCTGCCGCCACGGCTGCCGCGGCCGCCGCGGCCAGCTGCGCGGGCGTGATCGGCACCGCCGGGTGCTCGGCCGCACCGCGCTGACCATTGAGGCAGGCCTTGAGCCGCCGAACCCGAGCCACCAACCGCGTGCTCCCATCTGTCCGCCATGCCATGCTTACCCCGCCTCGTGGCGAACTCGCCACGACCCGCCGGTCGCCCGGCGGTATCTCTTCACCAGCAGCGCTCTCCTCCAGCCCTCCAGTCCCGCAATCATGACCCAGGCAGCCACCGTTGCGATGGCCACCACGGGAGACCGCCGACCTGCTAACTGCAGGGTTACGCAGTGGCGCGCTTTGGCGTGGGCGGCGACGCGGGCCGTGCGCTGCGGTGCCGGCCCGGACGGTCACCGGCGCCGCCGAGCACCTTACGCCGAATGCGAAATCACGTCACGACGAGCCGCGCGCTGGGTAGGTTGACGTGCACTGGGCCGGCCAGCGATGATCCGGGCACTCGGAGGGACGGCGATGCGCGACCTGCTTGCGTTCGGTCACCGGGATCGCCCGCAGCGCCCCAGCCCGCTGCTTCGCACCATGCTGGGGGACGTGCTCCGGCGCACCCGGCAGGAGCAGGGCCGGACGCTGTCCGACGTGGCGCGGTCGGCGCGCATCTCGATGCAGTACCTGTCCGAGCTCGAGCGCGGCCGCAAGGAAGCCTCGTCGGAGATCCTGGCCGCGCTGTGCGGGGCCCTCCGCCTCGATCTGTCTGAGCTGCTGGCTGCCGTCGGGCGTGAC
>JASHPF010000352.1 GCA_030038295.1 Streptosporangiaceae bacterium | reverse complement strand
GGGCCGAGGGCGTCTAGCTCGTCGAGCGGGACCCGACGCAGCAGCGCGGGCAAACATGCGAGGTCGGCGAGCAGATCGCGGCAGCCGGCGCACACCGCCAGGTGACTCTCGACCGTGCTCCGGTCCGCAGGCGCAATCGCACCGAGGACGTAGACCCCAAGCTCGCGGCGCAGTTCTCCGCACGCGGGGGCACGGGTCAAGGCGCGCAGCCACTTCCTGGTCGCGCCACGCTACTCGGCAACGCGCGCGGACTCCGGTGCCTGACGATCACCGCTTCCTCCGGGTGCGGGGAGAGCACCAGGGCCGGGGGTGCTCTGCCAGGGCATGATCAAGCCACCTCGTGACTTGGCAAGAAACCTAGGCGGCGCTTCCCGCAACCGGTAGGAACGGATTTCCCTCGGGGGACGGGAAACCCCTGGGGGCCGGCCGTCTGATCCGCCGGATGCCGGGCGCAGCGCGAAGGTCCGTTGTTCTCTAGAAATAAGGGAACGGGGTTGTCTGGGGCTGGTCCAGCGGCCCCGGCCGCGGCCGGGCAGGAGGCGCGCTCATGACCGAGATCAGCCAGGAGGATGCGCTGCGCCAGGCGGCTGCGCTGGTGGGCCGCGCGCTGCACGAGACCGAAGCCCGCTGCACGGTCCTCGCGCAGTTCATCAACGACCGGGAGGCCCAGGGGCCGAAAACCCCGGCCTGGCGGGAGGCGCTCGGCGAGCTTCATGCTCTGCACGCCTACCGCAGCAGGCTGCTGCGGAGGCAGAACATGATTCAGCAGGCACTCGAGTACCCCGTCGGAGAGCGTCCCGCAAAGGTGCCGCTGCCGCCGCAGCCGGACCAGGTCGCGCCTTCGACTCAGCAACGGGTGCAGGTTCAGATCCGAGCCCAGCGGCGGCGGTCATGAGCCCGCACCGGCACGGGCGGGCTGATCACCCACGGGATGTCCCGAGGTCGTCGGACCGGCCCGCGGCGAGACGCGCCCACTGAGCGGTGGGCCGTCCGTCCGTCCGGAACTGCTCGCCGGTGTTGGCCCAGTGCTGGGGCCAGCCGGCCGGTGAGTCCTCGAAGGTTTCCTGGCGGCCGTACACCGTCATGTCGAGCAGCCCGTAGGACGGCGCCATCACCTCGGTGGAGCGCCAGGAGTTCCAGTACGTCTCGAACACCCGGCCGCCGTCGCGCAGGTAGCACACCAGCATGCCGAACCACCGACCAGCGAGCAGCGCGTCGGCGGCGGGCTGGGTGGAGTACCACGGCATCTCCAGGCCCAGGAAGTCGCGGTAGGCCCGGCTCTCCTGATATGGCCCTTCGCTGAAGGTCGCGAAGGTGACGTCGCGTGCGTGCAGGTAGGACAGCTCGCGGACCTGCCCGTTGAAGAACGTGCAGCCCTCGCACTGGTCTTGTGCGGGCTTGCCGGTGTGCCACATGTGGAAGTAGGCGATCAGCTGGCGGCGGCCCTCGAACACGTCGACGAGCGGCACCGGACCGTGCTCACCGAGCAGCGGGATGGCGGGGTCGATCTCGACCATCGGCAGCCTTCGGCGGGCCGCTGCGATCGCGTCGCCCTCCCTGGTGTGCGCCTTCTCCCGGACCCGCAGCTCGTCGAGCTGTGACTGCCAGGCAGCCCGGTCCACTACCGGCGGCAGCGGAGCGGTCGCGGTCGCGTCGGCCGGCGTTCGGAAGCCGCTCGGGTCGTGCGTCATTGTCAGCCTCCAGGTACTAGTTCCCACGTGGTCCGAGCCCGCGCACGGCGAGCCTGCACTAGGTACGACGAACGGCGCACCGAATTCTGGCCGGCCGCGTTACCTACGCCTTGCCCAGCCGCTGCCTCGTGACGCACCGCCGCCCGCGGGCACCCGCTTCGGCGTCATGGACCGGCCGGCCTCGCCTAGCGTCCGGTTCCCGTGAGCGTGCCCGCGAGCCGGGAGAGAAGGTGCCACGCTGCGCCCCGTCGACGCAAGGCCGTACGCCGAGGTCCGCGAGCTGGGCACGCCGCCCGCGCTCGAGGACCGGCTGGCACGGCTGCCGGACTGGCACCCTTCCTCGCCGCGACGCGCTCCCGACAAGCGCGACGAGGTCCGGCCGCTGACCGACGCCGAGCACTCCGCTCACGTGGCCGACGTGACGGCCCGGCTGACCGGCGCCGAGGCGGCGGGCCAGGCCACGCACGTCCGGCACACCGTGGACCGCGGTAACGAGGTCTGGTCGCACGAGCGCCGGCTCGTGCACGACGCGCTGGTGCAGGCGCTGTACGCGCGGGCGGCGGGCGTTCCATGCGAATGCCGGGCCGTCCTCGCCGGCGGGCTGCCGGGAGCGGGCAAGACGACGGTCCTCGACCGGCATGCCGGCCTCGACCTATCCAGGTACCTGACGATCAATCCAGATCAGATCAAGGCAGAGCTGGCACAGCGCGGCCTGATCCCGCACGTCGACGGGCTGACACCGATGGAGGCCACGAGACTCGCGCACGAGGAGTCCTCCCACATCGCCAAGCGGCTGGCGCATCGCGCGCAAGCCGACGGCAAGAACGTGATCTGGGACGTCACGATGTCGAGCCCGCAGGCGTGCGCCGGCCGCATCGCCGCCCTGCGGGTGGCAGGCTACGCCCGGATCGACGCCGTCTTCGTCGACGTGCCGGTCGACGTGAGCGCGCGACGTGCCGATGCCCGGCATCGCCTCGGACACGATGACTTCCGTGCGGGCGTCGGGCTCGGCGGTCGCTACACGCCGCGCGAGCTGATCCTCGCGCAGGCCGACTCGTCCTGGGGCAGCGTGAACCGTGCCACGTTCGAGCTGGTCAAGGAGCGGTTCACCAGCTGGGCACGATACGACAACTCGGTCGACGGACGGGCCGCGAGGCTGGTGGCTGACAGCGCAAACAGGCTCGGCAGCGACGCGGAGCGGCCGAGATGAGCGCGAGCGAAGTCGCCGAGCTGCTCGCCGCCTTGCGGGCCGGCCGGCTGACCCTCGCCGAGGTCGCCGAGCGGTTCCGCCGCGTGCAGTGGCCGAGCTCACGACGACCGACACCGACGACCTACGCCGAGCTGGCGGACCAGCAGGACGTCGACGTCGACGTGCCGGGCTCATTCGACGAGGTGACCGCGGCGTACGACCGGGGCGCACTGACCAGTGACGAGTATCGGGTGCTGTCGGACGCGGTGGCGGCGGCCATCGACGCCAGGATCCGAGTGACCGGGACTACCCCCGGAGCAGGCTCTGACAGCCAGGAGTGAGCGGGATGCCGTCCGCGCGGATGGCGGCCACCAGCGGGTTTCCGCCACGGATCAAGAGCGCGAACGAGCCGCGCGAGTGCTCGACGAGCTGCACCGCGTTCCCTGTCCAGTTCTGCACCTGGCGGGTCAGCCGATCCGTTGCCTCGGCCCACGCGGGCAGCTCGGTGCTGGTCGACGCGACCAGCAGCAGTTCGATGACCGACCCCCGGTCCCCGCCCGCTCGCGCCGCCGCCCCGAACAGCCAGGCGCCCGCCAGCCCCGCCCAGCCCGCGAGCTCGCCGCGCAGCAGCTCGGCGAGCCTGGCCTTCGACCGGGCGAGTGCGATAAGCGGCGAGGCGAGGACGTGCGCCGAATTGAGGCTGACGAGCTGTGCCTGGCCGGCCCGCTGGGTGCGGACGAGCCCGGCGGCGGCGAGATCGTTGACGACGCTGAGCGCGGTCTGCGGCGCTACCCCGGCATGCCGGGCCAGCGCGCGCACCGTGACCGCCTCCTCGAGATCGACCAGGGCCGCGAGCAGCTGGCCGCGCGCGCCAGGAACGACATCCGACAGGGGCCGGCCAACGTCCACGCCGTCCAGTTTGGCAGACGTATGTCTAGAGAGCTAGACAATCGTTCGGTGATCGAGACATAGTTCCAGTGAATTTCCCATTCAGGGCGAAACCCTTGACACCCTCCGCAAAACGGTGAAATCAATGGCCTAGGAATACGCCGGAACGGCAGGGGGACATTCCCCTGGGACCGGGTCGTCGACGGAGCGGCCCGGTC
>JASHPF010000054.1 GCA_030038295.1 Streptosporangiaceae bacterium | reverse complement strand
CGGTCGGCGTGAATACGGCGGACAACAATTCTGCCCCGGCTGCCGAGAACGTCGTGGTGGTCGTCGCCACCCCGCTGGCGGTCACGGTGACCGCCGGGCCGATGTCCGTGCCACCCACCTGGAACTGGACCACCCCCGCCGGCTGGCTGCCGTCCGCATCCACCACGGCCGCGGTCAGGGTCACCGTCTGGCCCGTCTCAGCCGGGTTGGGCGACGCGGTCAGGGTCGTGGTGGAAGACCCAGCCCCGATGGTCGAAGCGGTGCACTGGGTTGGGCCCTGCATGTCGCAGGCCGGGGGCATCGGCGCGTTGCTGTCGAGGACGTCGGCGCCGTCGGACAAGGTCGGATTGTTACAGCTCACGAGGAAGTCGGTGAGCGAGGAGGTCACCGCGCTACCGGGAATGTCCTGTAGTGCCGCGAATCCGTCCTCGACCAAATTGATCGGCAGCGCAGCATAGTCGAGCGAGTCCACCGGCTGTTGCCCCTGGCACAGCAGGTACTGCCCGAAGGCTGCGATGGTGTAGCCAACTGCGCTGCTCACCATGCCCTCAGTCACGGTCGGCACGATCAGGTACGAGTAGTACGACAGCTCATAGGTGCGCGGGTCGGTGTCGGAGTAGACGCCCGACAGATTCTCGGTCCCGTTCGTGTTGACCTGTGCGTCGAGCAGTGACACCCCGACATCGCCGGCGGTCGGCAGGGTGTAGTAGCCCGCCGCGTTGAGCACGTTGGCAACCGGGAGTCCCTCCTCGACCGCGTAGGAGTACTCGGTGTAGCCGATCGCGCCCTCCGCCTGCGGCAGCGCGACGTAGCCAGGAACCCCGAGGTCGCCTTGCACACCGACCATCGCCGTGCCGGCCTCTACCGGATACGTCGTGGTCTGGCCGCACGGGGTGAGGTCGACCTCGGCGCAATAGGCGGTCCAGGACGAGCCCTGTGTTGCCTGCATCCACTGGGTGAGGTAGAGGGTCGCCCCCGAGCTATCGGTGCGGACGACCGGGATGATCGGCTCCGCGGGCAGGGTCAGGCCTGGGTTGTCCGCGGCGATCCGCGGGTCGTTCCACATGGTGATCTGATTGGTGAAGATGCCCGCGATGACCGCGCCGGACAACCGCAGGTTGGTCACCTGCTGGCCGTCGATGTGCAGGTTGTACGCGAAGGCGACGCCGCCGGCTGTGTCCGGCAGGTACGCGTAGCCGAAGCCCGGCGGCGGGTTGGGGCTGGTGCCGTCGGTGACTCCGTACGGGATGTCCGACGCGGCCCAGTCCACCACTCCGTCCCTGAACTCCTGTCGCCCTGAGGCCGAGCCCACCGGCTGGTAGTTAACCACCACGCCGCTGGCTGCCTCGTTGGTGACCCAGTCGTCGATCGCATTGGCCTGCCACGTCGAGCCGGCGCCACTGATCGGGACGTAGACGGCCGCGAAGGCCGACCGCAGCGGAACAAGCATCGCCGCGCACAGGGCAGTCAGCGCTAACGCGGCGACCGCCAGCAACCGCGGCCGCGTCGGGTGCGTGGTTTTCCTCGTGCCTGGCAGTCTCACCCGGAGCCATCCCTCCGCGATTCAGCGATGGCAGCGTCTCACCGACTCGTAAACGACATGGGAACCAAATCAGAATTAATGCTGAATCCGTCAGGCTGCCCCGAGCAGTCCGGCGGCGCCTCCCGGCCCACCCGGCCACCGCGGCGACTCCGCTGGCCCTGGCCTGCCGCCGCCGCATACTGGTAGATACAGTGCGGTCAGCGGCGACCGATCTGGACAGTTGGGGGGCGCGGGCGTGGGCGACGGGCAGGCTCCGGCCACGCGGCCAGGCCGTGACTACGGCGAGGTGCTCTGGGCGCCGACCGCGCAGTCTGCCGAACACGCCGAGGTCACGAGGTACGCCCGCTGGCTGGCGGGGCACGGCGGCCCGGCGGTGCCGGGGAGCGCGGACGGTGGCCTGGTCGACTACCACGACTTGTGGCGGTGGTCGGTGACCGAGCCGGCCGCGTTCTGGTCGTCCATCTGGGATTTCTTCGGCGTGCTCGGCAGCCGCGGCGACGGTCCGGTGCTGACCGGCGAGATGCCCGGCACGACCTGGTTCGCCGGCAGCACGCTGAACTACGCGCGGAACGCGCTGTACCGGGCCGGCGTGGCGCCCGAGCATCCGGCTGTGATCTACCGCGCGGAGAACGGCCGGGCGGGGCGGCTGAGCTACGGCGAGCTGCGCGCCGAGGTGGCGCGCGTCCGTGCCGGGCTGCAGCAACTCGGCGTCGGCAGCGGCGACCGGGTCGCCGCCTACCTGCCGAACTCGCCCGAGGCGCTGATCGCGATGCTGGCCACCACGAGCCTCGGCGCGATCTGGACGGCCTGCTCGCCGGACTTCGGCGCGCACAGCGTGGTCGACCGATTCGCGCAGGTCACACCCAAGGTGCTGATCGGCGTGGACGGCTATGCCTACAACGGCAAGGCCTTCGACCGCCGTGCCGAACTCACCGCCATCGCGGGCGGCCTGCCCGGACTGCAGACTGTGATCATGGTGGACTACGCGGGCAACAGCGCTCAGCTCAGCGGGCTGCCGGCGGGCGTCGCGGTGGCGGACTGGGCCGGGCTCGGGCCGTCGGCCGGTGCCGACCCGGAGTTCACCGACGTGCCGTTCGACCACCCGCTGTGGGTGCTGTACTCCTCCGGCACCACCGGCCTGCCGAAGCCGATCGTGCACGGCCACGGCGGGGTCGTGGTCGAGCACCTCAAGGCGCTGGCCCTGCACCAGGACCTGACCAGTGCGGACACCTTCTTCTGGTACACCACGACCGGCTGGATGATGTGGAACTACGTCGCCGGCGGGCTGCTGGCGGGTGCCACGGTCGTGCTCTATGACGGCAGCGCCACCTACCCCGCCGCGGATCAGCTGTGGGCGCTCGCGGCAGAGGCAGGCGTCACGTACTTCGGCGTCGGTGCCCCGTACCTGCTGGCCTGCCTGAAGGCGGGCATCCAGCCCGCCCGCCGGCATGACCTCTCCGCTCTGAAGGGCATTGGCTCCACCGGCTCGCCGCTTCCGCCCGAGGGTTTCCGCTGGGTGTATGAGGAGCTGGGAACGGGCTCGAGGGGGCTGATCCTGGGCTCGTATTCCGGCGGCACCGACGTGTGCACCGGGTTCGTCGGACCGTCTCCGCTGCTGCCGGTGCGGGTCGGGGTGATCTCAGGACCCTGCCTCGGCGCGAAGGTCGAGGCGTTCGACGCCAGCGGGCGGCCGCTCGTCGGGGAGGTCGGCGAGCTGGTGCTGACGGTACCGATGCCGTCGATGCCGGTCGGGTTCTGGAACGACCCCGACGGCGAGCGGTACCGGGCCAGCTATTTCGCCGAGTACCCAGGGGTCTGGCGGCACGGGGACTGGATCATGATCCTGCCGGACGGCGGGTGCATCATCTACGGCCGGTCGGATGCCACCCTCAACCGCGGCGGCGTACGGATGGGCACGAGCGAGTTCTACCGCGTGGTCGAGGCGCTGCCCGAGATCGCCGACAGCCTGGTTGTGGACACCGGCCGGCTGGGCCAGGACGGCCGGCTGATCCTCTACGTCGTGCCGGCCGACGGGCACGCGCTCGACGACGCGCTGCTCGCCCGGCTCCGTGCACTGCTGCGGACGGAGCTGTCCCCCCGGCACGTGCCGGACGAGATTCACCAGGTGCCAGGCATCCCGCGGACCCTGTCCGGCAAGAAGCTCGAGGTACCGGTCCGCAAGATCCTCCAGGGCACGCCGGTAGCGGCCGCCGCCGACCCTGACGCGCTGGCCAACCCCGAGGTGCTGGGCTACTTCGTGCCGGGGTCCTCATGACGGGGGCGGCTGGACGCAGCTTCGGTGAGGAAGGCGGCCTGCTCACCTACGGCCGGTACCTGCGGGTGCCGGAGCTGCTGAGCCAGCAGGTGCAGCTCGCGAAGCCGCCGGTGCACGACGAGATGCTGTTCATCATCGTGCACCAGACCTACGAGCTCTGGTTCAAGGAGCTGCTGCACGAGCTCACCGCGGTGCGGGACGCCATGTTCGCGGCTACCGGCCCGCCGGACCGCCGCGACCGGCCGACCTGGCTCGCCCGGCAGCTGCTGCACCGGGTGCACATCATCGAGCGGCTGCTGGTCAGCCAGATCGACGTGCTCGAGACGATGACGCCGCAGGACTTCGGCGAATTCCGGTCGTCGCTGGCCCCCGCCAGCGGCTTCCAGTCGGTCCAGTTCCGGGAGCTGGAGTTCCTGTCGGGCCTCAAGGACCCCGGCTTCGTCAGGCGGTTCCGCGGCCTCACCGATGACGACCGGTCCCGGCTGACCGCCAGGCTGGCCGAGCCGACGCTCTGGGACGCCTTCGTCGACCTGCTCGCGTCTCGCGGGCTGCCCGCCGGCGGCGACAAGGAGATCCTCGCCGCGCTCGCGAGCGTGGCAAGGGACCGTCCGCATCACGATGACCTGTGGCAGCTCGCCGAGGACCTGCTGACGCACGACGAGCTGGCTGCGCTCTGGCGGGCCAGGCACGTGCAGATGGTAGAGCGACAGATCGGGACGAAGTCCGGCACCGGCGGGTCGACCGGTGCGCCGTACCTGCATAGCCGTGTGCCGCTCCGGTACTACCCGCTGCTGTGGGAACTCCGGGACTCGCTCTAGCGGCCTGGCCGCGGTAGGGAGTAGACATGCCAGACCGAAGAGACGACCAGATCGCCGCGGCGGCGGCCTGCGTTGGTCAGGTGCCGGGTACCGGCGACCTCACGTCCTGCCTGCGGGCGTACTACCGCCACGTGGCCGACGACGACCTGACGGAGGCAGGCCCGCAGCGGCTGGCCGCGGTCCTCGAGCAGCATGTCCAGCTCGCGGCGCACCGGCCGCAGGGCCGGGCGCTGGTCATCGTGCGGCCCGGCAGCGACGCCGTGCTGCGGCCGCCCGCCGACGTCATCGACATCGTCACCGACGACATGCCGTTCCTGGTCGATTCGATCACCATGGAGCTGGCCGACCATGGCCTGTCTGCGCGCGTGGTCGTGCACCCGCAGCTGCGGGTCCGGCGGGACGTGACCGGGGCGCTGCGGGAGATCGTCGGTCCGATCGCCACCGGCGAGCCAGAGCGCGAGCATGACGAGCTGGCGGAGTCGTGGACCCACATCGAGATACCGCCGCTGGCCGACGGGGAGATGGAGGCGCTGGCAGCCGACATCGAGCGGGTCCTCGGCGACGTCCGGGTCGCGGTGGAGGACTACCCGCGGATGCGGGCGAGGGTGATGCGGCTGGCCGACGACGTCCAGGGGTCGGCCGGCGCCTCGGCGTCGGCGGCCGCTGCAGCACCGGCGCTCCCCGCTGAGCTGGCCGCCGAAGCTCCGGCCGAGATCGCCGCGCTGCTGCGCTGGCTAACCGATGGCCACTTCACCTTCCTCGGCTACCGCGAGTACGACCTCGTGCAGGCCAAGGATGGCACCGATCTCATGCTGCGCGCGGTGCCGGGCACCGGGCTCGGCATCCTTCGCCACGACCGGACCGGCCCCGGTTCGTTCGCGACGCTGCCCCCGCAGGTGCGAGCGCGCGCGCTGGACGAGCACCGGCTGATCCTCACGACGGCCAACTCGCGGTCGACGGTGCACCGGCCGAGCTACCTGGACTACGTGGCGGTCAAGCGGCTGTCCTCGGCCGGTCAGGTGGACGGGGAATACCGCATCCTCGGCCTGTACACGCACGCCGCGATGACCGAGCGGGTGAAAGATGTGCCCGTGCTCCGCCGGAAGCTCGCGCAGGTGCTCGAACTGACCGGCCTGAGCGCCGACAGCCACGACGGCAAGGACGTGGCCGAGGTGCTGGACTTCTATCCTCGCGAAGAGCTGTTCATGACGTCGGCGGCCGACCTCGCCGCCATCTCGGCGGGCGTCCACCTGGCCCGCGAACGCCGCCAGACCAGGGTGTTCCTCCGCCGCGACGGCTACGGCCGGTACGTGTCCTGCCTGATCTACCTGCCGCGGGATCGGTACACGACGCAGGTCCGGCTGCGCGCACGGGATGTGCTGCAGCGCGCGTTCGGCGGCCTGCCGCTCGACTACAGCGTGCTGGTCGGCGAGTCACCGGTGGCCAGGCTGCACCTGGTGGTCCGCGCCGAGCGGGGCAGGCAGCTGCCCGACGCCGACCCGGCGGAGCTGGAGCGCGCCGTCGTGGCGGCGGTGCGGTCCTGGGACGACGACCTCGCGGCCGAGGCAACGGCCGCGTTCGGCCCGCAGCACGGGCGGGAGCTGCTCAACCAGCTCGGTGGCTCGATCCCGGCCACCTACAAGAACGACGTGCCCGCGTCGGCCGCCATTACGGACTTCGCTCGCATCCTCCGGCTGCGCGACACCGGCCGGGATATCGACTTCGAGCTGTGGGAGTCGGAGGACTATGTCGGCGGCGTGCCCATCGAGGACGACGAGATGCCCGACGTACCGACACGCGTGTGGCGGCTGACCATCTACCGGACCGGCGGGCCGATCACGCTGACCGACGTGCTGCCGAGACTGCAGCACATGGGCGTGGACGTGGTGGATGAGCACCCCTACGAGTTCCCGGGGGCTGACCCGTTCTGGATCTACGACTTCGGGCTGCGGCGCACGGACGCGCGCGAGGGCGAGGGCGACGCGGACCTGATCGCGGATCAGCGCGTGCGGGAACAGGTCGAGAGCGCGCTCGCGGCCCTCTGGGACGACCGGATCTCCGACGACGGCTTCAACGCGCTGGTGCTGGACGCGCAGCTGACCTGGCAGCAGGTGTTCATGCTGCGGGCCTACGCCAAGTACCTGCGGCAGGCCAAGTTCAACTTCAGCCTGGAATACATGGCGAGGGCGCTCCGGTCCAACGCCGCGATCGCGCGACTGCTGGTCCGGCTGTTCGAGTCGCGGTTCGACCCCGCCAGGCAGGCTGGCCGGGCCGAGCGGGACGAGGCGATCACCGAGGAGATCCGCGGCGCGCTCGACGCCGTCGCTGGCCTGGACGAGGACCGGATCCTGCGCTCTTACCTGGGCCTGATCCTCGCGACGCTGCGCACCAACTACTTCAGTACCGCCTTCGGCCCCGTTCCCTTCCTGGTTGTGAAGCTGAACGCACGAGAGGTGCCTGGCCTGCCCCCGCCGTGGCCCCAGTTCGAGATGTTCGTCTACTCGCCCCGGTTCGAGGCCGTGCACCTGCGGTTCGCCCCGGTGGCGCGCGGCGGGCTGCGCTGGTCGGACCGCCCGGAGGACTTCCGCACCGAGATCAGTGACCTGGCCAAGGCGCAGGAGGTGAAGAACTCTGTCATCGTGCCGTCCGGGGCCAAGGGCGGCTTCGTGTGCAAGCGGCTGCCAGACCCCGCCGATCGGGATCGCTACGCGGCCGAGGTGCTGGCCTGTTACCGGCTGTTCATCACCGCCATGCTCGACGTGACCGATAACCTGGAGGCCGGGCAGGTGGTCCCGCCGGCCCAGGTCGTTCGGCACGACGGCGACGACCCGTACCTGGTCGTCGCGGCCGACAAGGGCACCGCCACATTCTCCGATTTCGCGAACGAGATCGCGCTCGCCCGCGGGTTCTGGCTCGGCGACGCGTTCGCCTCCGGCGGATCTGCGGGCTACGACCACAAGAAGATGGGCATCACCGCGCGCGGCGCGTGGGAGTCGGTTCGGTACCACTTCCGTACGCTGGGCGTGGACGTGGACGCCGACGACTTCACCGTTGCCGGCATCGGCGACATGTCGGGGGACGTATTCGGGAACGGGATGCTGCTCTCCCCGCACATCGCTCTGATCGCGGCGTTCGACCACCGGCACGTGTTCCTCGACCCCGATCCTGACCCGGCGGTGAGCTTTGCCGAGCGGCGGCGGCTGTTCGACCTGCCGCGGTCGTCGTGGGCCGACTACGACGCCAGAGCGATCTCGGCCGGCGGCGGGGTGTGGCCGCGGTCGGCGAAGTCGATCCCGCTGTCGCCCCAGGCCAGGTCGGCCCTCGGGATCGGCGCCGCGGACGGCGCGCTGTCACCGGACGAGGTGATCTCGGCGATCCTGGCCGCGCCGGTGGACCTGCTCTGGAACGGTGGCATCGGCACCTACGTCAAGGCGTCCTACCAGTCCAACGCGGACGTCGGGGACCGGGCCAACGACGCCGTCCGCGTCGACGCGGTGGCCCTCCGGTGCCGGGTCGTCGCCGAAGGCGGAAACCTGGGCCTCACCCAGCAGGCCCGGATCGAGTACGCGCTGGCCGGCGGGCTGGTGTGCACCGACTTCATCGACAACTCGGCCGGGGTGGACACCTCCGACCACGAGGTCAATATCAAGATCCTGCTTGACCGCGAGGTGCGGGACGGCACCCTGACCGTCGGCGGCCGGAACGACCTGCTGGAGGAGATGACCGACGACGTCGCGCGGCAGGTTCTGGTGCACAACTACCAGCAGGTCCGGGTGCTCGCCGCGGCGCAGGCGCAGGCCGCGCAGATGCTGCACGTGCACGCCCGCTACATCCACAAGCTCGAGCGCGACGGCCGGATCCGGCGCAAGCTGGACGTGCTCCCGGCCGACCGGGAGATAGCCGAGCGGCGGACGGCACACACCGGCCTGGTGGTGCCTGAGTTCGCGGTGCTGCTCGCCCAGACCAAGATCGAGGCCACGGAGGAGGTACTGGCCTCGGCCCTGCCGGACGACCCGTACCTGCGCCGGGTGCTCGCGGCCTACTTCCCGCCGGCGCTCCGGGAGCGGTACGCGGCCCGGCTCGGCGAGCATCCGCTGCGCCGCGAGATCATCACGACCGCCATCGTCAACGACATGGTGGACCGATCCGGTATTACCTTCGCGTTCCGGCTGGCGGAGGAGACTGGCGCCTCGGTCCCGGACATCACCGCGGCGTGGCTCGTGGCGAGGGCGGTGTTCGACATGCCTGGCTTCTGGGCTCAGGTCGAGGCGCTCGACGGCCAGGTCGGTACCGGCGTCCAGGTGCGCGCGATGCTGGAAGGCCGCAAGCTGACCGAGCGCGCGGCCAGGTGGCTGCTGGCGTTCCGCCGACCGCCGTTCGACGTGCAAGAAACCTATGACTTCTTCGCGTCGGGCGTGCTGACCGTGGCGGCCGGGCTGCCGAAGCTGCTGGCAGGCAGGGACCTGGCGGGCTTTGACGAGCGCCGGGAGGAGTACCTGGCGGTTGGCGTGCCGGCGAGCCTGGCCGAGCGGATCGCCGCCATGGTGCCGGCCTACTCCGCGTTCGACATCGTGGACATCGCGTTCGGCACCGGACGGTCCGTCGACGAGACCGCCGAGGTCTACTTCGACCTGGCGGACCGGCTGCAGATCGCCAGGCTCCGGGACCTGATTACGGCCCTGCCCCGGGAGGACCGGTGGAACACCATGGCGAGGGGCGCCATCAGGGACGACCTCTACGCTGCGCACGCGGCGCTCGCCAGGGACGTGCTGACGGTCACCGAGCCGGGCACCCCGGAGCAGCGACTCGCCGCCTGGGTCGAGCGGAATGCCCCGGCGGTGCGGCGCGCGAACCAGACCCTCACGGAGATCTGGGAGAGCAACGACTTCAGCGTCGCGACCCTGTCGGTCGCCGTCCGGGCCATCCGTTCGCTGGTGACGACGGCGACCTTGCCTGGCTGACGCCCGCGCGTTGCTGCCTGTCGGTTCAGTCAGTGGTCAGCGGCTGGCTCCGACGTCGCGTCGCGTAGGCTGCAGTCATGGCAACCGACCCCGCGAGCGAGATCGCCGAGCTGATCGCCACGCTCGCCAGCGTCGAGGCTGTCCTGGATCCGGACGCGATGCGGAAGGAGGCCGAGAGCCTCCGCGAGCGGTCGGCGGACCCGAGCTTGTGGAGCGACCCGGAGCAGGCTCAGGAGGTGACCAGGAGGCTGTCCTACCTGGACGCCGAGCTGGCTCGGCTCGAGGGCCTGCACCGCAGGCTCGACGACACCGCGGTCATGTTCGAGCTCGCGGACAGCGAGCAGGACGAGCCGACCAGACACGAGGCCGAGCGGGAGCTGACGGCGCTCAGTCAGGAGATGGAGCAGCTGGAGATCAGGACGCTGCTCAGCGGCGAGTACGACGCGAGGGAAGCGCTGATTAGCATCAACGCCGGGGCGGGCGGCGCGGACGCGGCCGACTGGACCGAGGGCCTGCGCCGCATCTACCTCCGCTGGGCCGAGCGGCACGGGTACGCGACCGAGGTCTACGACACCTCCTACGCCGAGGAGGCGGGGATCAAGTCGACCACGTTCGCGATCAAGGCGCCGTACGCGTACGGAACGCTGCGCGGCGAACACGGCACCCACCGGATGGTGCGGATCTCCAAGTACGACAACCAGGGTCGCCGCCAGACCTCGTTCGCCATGGTGGACGTGCTGCCGGTGGTCCAGCAGGTCGACCACATCGACATCCCTGAGGACGAGATACGGGTGGACGTGTTCCGGTCCAGCGGCCCGGGCGGCCAGGGGGTCAACACCACGGACTCGGCGGTCCGGATCACGCACCTGCCGACGGGCATCGTGGTGTCCTGCCAGAACGAGCGGAGCCAGATTCAGAACAAGGCCACCGCTATGGCTGTGCTGCAGTCCAAGCTGCTCGAGCGCAAGCGCGAGGAGCAAGCCGCCAAGCTCAACGAGCTGCGCGGGGACGGCGGCCGGAGCTGGGGCACCCAGATCAGGAACTACGTGCTCCACCCATACCAGAACGTCAAGGACCTGCGTACTCAGTACGAGACGGGCAACACCGCCGCGGTCATGGACGGCGAGATCGACGAGTTCATCGAGGCCGAGATCCGCTGGCTGCGGAGCCAGGGCCTCTAATCCGCCGCGGACACCGGACCTTTCGGGCCTAGTGCCCCAGGCGCATCGCCGCAACCGTCAGCAGGGCCAGGATCAGCAGGACGGCCGCGACAAGCTGCACGCTCGGGCCGTGGCCGTGATGGTGGACGTGCGCGCGGGCCTGACGGCAGGTCGGGCAGCGACCCTCCGCGACCGGCCCGCCACACTGGGCGCAAATCAGGTGCTCACAACTCATCGGGCTCCTACCCGGCGTAATCGGGCACCGGGTCACTTCGACGATGTTGGACGTTCCTGACCAGTTTCCCCCCTAGACTAGCCCGAGGCCAAACTGGGAGCGTCCCAAGACCCGGGCAGCCACGTCAGCCTCTCGCCTACACCTGCGATGGACCAGTGATCCACTTCGACAACGTCACCAAGACGTACGCGAATCAGAGCCGCCCAGCGCTGGAAAACGTGAGCCTCGATGTCGAGAAGGGCGAGTTCGTGTTCCTGGTCGGGCCGTCCGGGTCGGGCAAGTCGACGTTCCTGCGCCTGGTCCTCAAGGAAGAGCGGCCGACCACCGGCCGCATCCACGTCGCGGGCAAGGATCTGGCCCGCCTGACCAACTGGAAGGTCCCGCACCTGCGCCGCCGCATCGGCTGCGTGTTCCAGGACTTCCGGCTGCTGCCCAATAAGAACGTCTACCAGAACATCGCGTTCGCACTCGAGGTGATCGGCAAGCCCCGCCGGTTCATCCGCAAGGTCGTCCCCGAGGTCATCGACCTGGTCGGCCTCGAGGGCAAGCGGGACCGGATGCCCGATGAGCTGTCCGGCGGCGAGCAGCAGCGCGTCGCCATGGCTAGGGCGTTCGTCAACCGGCCGATGATCCTGCTGGCCGACGAGCCGACCGGCAACATCGATCCGGCCACCTCGATCGGCATCATGAAGGTCCTCGACCGGATTAACCGCACCGGAACCACGGTCGTGATGGCGACGCACGACGCCGCGATCGTCGACTCCATGCGCAAGCGCGTCATCGAGCTGGAGTACGGCAAGGTCGTCCGCGACCAGTCGCGTGGGGTCTACGGCCAGGCCTACTGACGGCCGCGACGGACTACCCAAAGGACACTGCCCAGCATGCGTTTCCAGTTCGTGTTCAGCGAGGTGTGGATCGGCCTGCGCCGGAACCTGACGATGACCGTTGCGCTTGTCGTCGTCGTGGCGATCAGCCTGTCCCTGCTCGGCACCGGTCTCCTGTTCGTCAAGCAGGTCGACAACACCCGGTCGTACTGGCAGAGCCGCGTGCAGCTGTCGGTCTACCTCTGCACGCCATCGGACGTGGCCGCCAACTGCCAGCGGAACGGCGGCGTCACCCCGTCTGAGGTCGCCGCGATCAAGAGCGAGCTGCTGGCGACGCACGACACGCTGAGCATCCAGTACGTCACGGCGGACGCGGCCTACAAGCAGTTCCGCCAGGAGTTTGCCAACAACGAGCCGATCGTCCGGTACACGGCCAAGAATCAGATCCCGCCGTCCTTCGAGATCCGGCTCAAGAACACCCAGGCGGACGCCGCTCAGGTCACCGAGGTCATGGACGGAGCGCCCGGGGTATCCCAGGTGGTCAACGACGCGTCCATCCTGGATCAGTTCTACCGGCTTCTCGATGGCGCGAGGAACGCGGTCGTCGTGATCGCGATCTTCCTGCTGGTCGCGGCCATCCTGCTGGTGGCCAACACGATCCGGCTGTCGGCCTTCAACCGGCGCCGTGAGACGTCCATCATGCGACTGGTCGGTGCCTCCAACTTCTACGTGCAGCTGCCGTTCCTGGTAGAGGGGATGATCGCCGGCCTGTTCGGCTGGCTGGTCGCCACCGGCCTGCTGATCGGGGTGAAGTCGGTCCTGCTGAGCAGCCTGCAGAGCATCTTCCCCTACGGAGTCTCGCTGAGCACCGCCGACCTGGTGGAGGTGATCATCGTTGCCATGATCACCGGCCTGCTGATCTGCGGAAGCACCTCCTTCCTCACCCTCAGGCGTTACCTGCGCGTGTGACGCGTAGGATGACCTGGCGGTGGCAGCGGACCGAGGCAAGAAGATCATTGCCAGCAACCGGCGGGCCCGGCACGACTACACGATCGAGGACACGGTAGAGGCGGGTCTCGTGCTGACCGGCACCGAGGTGAAGTCGCTTCGGGCCGGGCGGGCCACGCTGACCGATGGATTCGGCCAGATCACCGACGGTGAGGCCTGGCTGTACGGTGTCCACATTCCCCAGTACACGCAGGGCACCTGGACCAATCACGATCCGCGCCGGACCCGCAAGCTGCTGCTGCACCGCAGGGAGATCGACAAGCTCGCCAGCTCGGTCTCGGAGCGCGGGCTCACCCTCATCCCGCTTTCGTTGTACTTCTCCGATGGAAAGGTCAAAATCGAGCTAGGACTGGCACGCGGCAAGCGGTCCTACGACAAGCGACAGGATCTCGCCAAGCGAGATGCCGCCAGGGAAATGGAACGCGCGCTCCGGCGGCGGCGATAACCATGACCGGCGCCACTCGGTCCGGCAGCCGCACCAAGCGGCCCGGCGCGCATCGTGCGCCCCGGACTGTCTCCCACTGGCCACGACTGCACCACCCGGGGACGGGGAACGGGAGCAGGAGGGGGACCAGCAACCAGGGCGGACGAGGCAGGGCGGGAGCTTTCGGGGTGGCAGTGCGCTCGCGTTCCTTCCTGGTGCGCGCGGCAGTGGTGATCATCGGCGCGGGGCTGGTGGCCGTCGGGCTGGCCCGGCCGGGCACGTCGTCGGCCGAGCCGACGGTGGCGCAGTTCCTGCTGGCCTGGGAGTCTCGGCACTACCTGGCGGCCGCCCAGCTGACCACGGGGAACCCCAGGGTCGTCGCCGGCGCCCTGGCCAGCGCCTATCAGCGCCTGGACGCGAGCAACGTCAGCCTGTCCATGAACAACATCAGCCAGCGCGGCCGGACCGCGCGGGCCGGGTTCGAAGCCGACATCGACCTGTCCGGGAGCGGCCTGCCGTGGAGCTACTCGGGTGGCTTCGCGCTGCGGGACGGCGCCGGTGGCTGGCGGATCGTCTGGAGCCCGTCGGTGATCGTGCCCGGCATGACCGACCGGGAGCAGCTCGCCGTCGTCAGCCAGTTCTATCCGCGCGCCCAGATACTGGACTCGACCGGCCAGTCCCTGATGGTGCCGTCGCCGGTCATCGAGGTCGGCGTGTATCCCGGCGAGCTAGCGAACCCGGCCAAGACGGCGGCCGCCCTGTCTGCCGTCACCCAGATCCCTGCCGATCAGATCGAGGGCCAGATCGAGGAGAACCTGCAGGACGACTTCCTGGAGCTGATCACCTATACGCCCAGCGAGTACGCGAGCCTGCAGCCGAGCCTGAGCGCCATCCCCGGCCTGCAGGTCAGGGAGGTCACCGAGCCGCTGTTCGAGAGCATCGCGCCGGACATCGTGGGGTCCGTCGGCACCGAGACGGCCGGCGTGCTGCGCACCGACGGGGTGCTGTACCGGCCCGGCGCTACCGTCGGGCTGTCCGGGCTCGAGGCGGCGTTCCAGCGCGAGCTCGTCGGCACGCCACGCACGGATGTGGTGCTTCAGCAGTCAGGGCAGGCGGCGGTCGACCTGAAGACCTGGCCAGGTGCAGCGGGGACCCCGGTGCACACGACGCTGGATTCCGCGGTCCAGCTCGCGGCCGACGACGCGCTCGCAGGCCTGCCCGGATCGGCGGCGATCGTGGCCGTGCAGCCCTCGACCGGCAAGATCCTCGCGGTGGCCAGCCACACGGCCGGTGGCCTGCCGTCGGTCAGCCCGCTGTCGGGTGAGTACGAGCCGGGTCAGGCCTTCACGATCATCTCCTCGGCGGCGCTGCTGGCCACCGGCCGCCTAGCCCCCGCCGACCCCGTTCCCTGCCCAGCGAGCAACTCGGTGGACGGGACGGTATTCACCAATGACCCTCCGGAGCCCAACCTCGGCAGCACGCCGTCGTTCCAGTCCGATTTCTCGCACGCGTGCGCCACGGCCTTCGCGGGCGGGCTGGCGCTCTCGCTGAGCGCGAGCGACCTGACGCGCGCGAGCGAGGCCTTCGGGATCGGTACCTGGGAGCTGCCGGTCGACGGCGCCTTTGCCGGGCAGATCGGACAGCCGACCGGTGAGGGCCTGCTGGCCGCGGACATGATCGGCACGGGTGACGTGCGGGTGAGCCCGCTCGACATGGCGCTGGCGGCAGGCGTGGTCCAGGCCGGGCAGTGGCAAGCCCCGTCCCTTGTCGCCGGCCTGACCGACCCGAGCTCCGCCGGTCGCAGCATCGAGAGCGACGCGGTGCTGACGGCGCTGCGCGGGCTGATGCAGGCCGCGATGCAGACCCCGCAGAACCGGGTCGCGAACGTCGGCGGGGACGTGTTTGGCCAGGCTGGTAGCGCGCCGTTCGGATCGGGCACCCTGCGCAGCGACTGGTTCGTCGGCTATCAGAACGACATCGCGTTCGCGGTGGTGCAGCTCAGCAACCCGGCCACCACGCCGGATGCCTCGGCCGCGGCGCTGACCGCGACCTTCCTGCAAGACCTCCGCGCCGGGTCCTGACACCGCGCGGATGGCTGATCTTCGCGCAGAACCATGACCGAGGCGTTAAGGCGATTTTGGTTACTCCGGGCAACCTCGTGACCTCGCTGCGGCGTCCTTCTCGATGACTGGGGTGCCGCTTGGGGGGTTGCGGCCCAGTCGTCGTGATGAGAACCGGGCCTCATCTCGGGGGAGGCCCGGCCTTGAGACCGGCCCCGACCCTGCCGGTCATGGCCCCCGTGGAGGCATTCCGGCCACCGCCAGCATCCACGGGGGCATCTCATCACCATCCGGTGAATGCCCGGCGGGGGCCGCGCTCTGCGGCCAGCCCGTCGGGCGTTCTCCGTCTCCGGCCTCCACAGTCAGGGCATTTCGGCCGGGACCGAGCTCGTTGGACCGGGCGGGCATGATCAGGTAGCTTGGCTTGTTACAACCCACGAGGGGGTGACAGGCTTCGACTTTGGCAGTTGATCCAGGGGAAGCGGGTCGGGGACGGCGGACATAACCCCGTTAACACTGTGACCGCACAACAATAAGTGCCAACTCAACGAGCACTCAGGCCAAGCTGGCCCTCGCGGCTTAATAACCCGCAGAGTCAGTAGCCTTGTCAGCCCGGGAGTTCCTCCGGCCCGGTGTCTGGCATCAGCGAGGAGGATTCACCGGCTAGCCCGGTCGCGGGGCTAACCGGGACATCTCACAGCGACTGAGCCCGTCGGCAGCTCGCCTGCGTGACCGCCGGGGCTGAGAAAAGCACAGCAGGCTGCACCCGGAGAAGCCCTGGTGAGGTGCTGAAGGACGCGGGTTCGATTCCCGCCACCTCCACGAGTGTGCGGACGCGCGGGCGGCTGCGAGCACGCCGCCCTCCGCTAGTGTCGTCTGGTGATCGAGGTCCGCGACTACGATCCGGCGTGGCCGGACCGATTCGAGCACCTGCGGGCCGAATACGCTGCCGCCCTGACGGCGGCCGCGGTGCCGTTCGTGTCGATCGAGCACGTGGGCAGCACGTCCGTGCCGGGCCTCGCCGCGAAGCCGATCATCGACGTCGACATCGTGGTCGCGGCGCCGCACGTGGCTGCGGCGTCGGCGGTCCTGATCGGCCTCGGGTTCGAGCCGCGCGGGGAACTCGGCATCCCGGAGCGGTGGGCATTCTGGGAGCCCGACCGGCTCGCCGGCACGAATACCTACGTGATCGTGGCCGGGTCGCTCGCACTGCGGAATCACCTCGCCGTGCGTGACACCCTGCGGGCCAGCCCCGAGCTTCGCGCCGAGTACGCCGCCGTCAAGAAGCGCGTCGGAGCCACCGCAGCCGACATCGATTCCTACGGCGCCGGCAAGAACGCCACCGTGCAGCGCATTCTCGCCGCCGCGGGTCTCAGCGACGACGATCGCGCTGCCATCGGGGCCAGTCAGGTTCCGGTGCCGGAGCGCAAGCGCTGACCGGGGGAGGCAACGTCACCCTCGGCTAGGAGCTAAGGTCGCGAACGAGCTTCTCGTAGTCGCTGTCGAGGGCGGTGAGCTGCGCCTTCAGGGACGAGCTGGTGTAGATGCTCTCGTACTGGCTGACCGACGTGGACGTGGCCAGCTGCTCCAGCGACGCCTCCGCGTCGCTCGCGTCGCTGACTACCCTGCTGGCATCGGCCGCGGGCTGTCCGCTGATGCCTGCGGAGCTGATCGCCGCGGCGAACGTGCGGAGCGCGGTGGCCTCCACGCGGTCCTGCGCGGTGACACACGACAGCTGGCCGCTGCACGCCTCGGTGGCTGCCTCGAACTTCGACGAGCTGCTCGCCAGCTGGTTGTAGGCCACCTCGACCCGGACGAGAGCCCCGGCATTGGCGAGCGCCGTCACCGGGTTGGAGGATGCTCGCGGCGGCACGATCGCCAGGACGACGAAGAAGGCGACGCCGAGCACCAGGACGACGGACACGAGCGCCTTGGCACCGCCGGAGAGCACCAGCCGCCACGGGTCGGCGAGCGACAACGGCACGGTAGCGCCGCTAGCGGGTACGGCGATCTGCCAGGGCGCGGTGCCGCCCGGCGCGGTGTCGGCGGTCGCGGTGCCGCCGGGCACGGCGGCGGGCGTCGGGCGATCGACAGCATCGCCGTACAGCCCCCACCACGGGTACACCCCGGTCACCATGAAGGAAAAGCCGCTGAACCGCGTCTCGTACCGCAAGAGTGCCGCAAGAGCCTGATGTAGCGAGCGCGGCAGCCGGCCGGCGACGAGGGCGATGAGCCAGACGAAGAAGGCCACGACCACGGTGCCGTAGCTGACGGCGACGAGCACGACCCACGCCGGGATCAGCAGGATGACGCGGAAGAACACGGCGAACCGGTTCAGCCTCGCGCGCGCGGTAACCAGCCGCACCGGATAGATCTCGTCGTCGTCTAGCGAGAACGGCGGGTAGGTGCCGGTGAGGAAAAATAGGTAGGCATACACCCGGAGCTGCCAGCGCAGCACGCCGGTGATGAACGTGTGCGCCCACTCCGGCAGGCTTCCGGTGAACAGCGCGGCGAACCAGCCGATGAAGACGATGACCTCGGCGGCGATGACGAGCGCCCACAGCACCACGAACTGCGGAATGACCATGATGAACCGGAACGCGATGGTTAGCCGTGACTGCTTGACCGGCGGCGCGAAGCTCATCAGCATCGGCGCCGGTCCGACGGCGAGCTCGGGCCCCGCCAACTCGTAGCCGGACGGCAATCCGTGGCTCAGGGGCGGCCCGTACCCCCATGGCTGGCCGTACCCCCATGGCTGGCCGTAGCCGGGCGGCTGGCCGTATTCGGGTGGCGGGCCGTATCCGGGCGGCTGATCGTAGGCGGGTGGGGGGCCGTAGCCCGGCGGCGGGCCGTAGCCCGGCGGCGGGCCGTATTCGGGTGGCGGGCCGTATTCGGGTGGCGGGCCCGCGGGTGCGGGTTGGTCTGGCGGCAGCCACTCGCGCGGGGCAGGCGGCTGCTCACCGGGCTCAGGCTCTCCGTCGGAGGGCGTCGGCTCTGGGGGCTCACTCACCGGTCGGCTCCGTTCTCGCCACCGGACCGGCTGCGGGTACGAGCCAGCCGCGACCTGAACGTTGGACAAGAAGGTACTGCAGACGGCCTGAATGTAGTTCAGGCGGGGTACATCCGGCTAGACCCAATAATTTACGGAGATTCTCAGCGGAACGCGGGAGCAGGCCAATTCCGGCAGAGCCCATTAAACAGGACCGCCCGACCCGCCGGCGCCGGGCCGCGAGCATCACCATCACCGCATGGGAGTGAGTTTGGTGCTGGCGGATTCATAGGGTCGTCGCAACGCGATCTTGTTCGAGGAGCTTAGTGAATTCTTCGGCGGGGGTGCGGAAGCCGAGGCGTTTGCGGGGCCGGTCGTTGAGTTCGGCGGCGATGGCCTGGAGCTGGTCGGGGGTGTGGAGGCTGAGGTCGGTGCCCTTGGGCAGGTACTCGCGGAGCAGGCCGTTGATGTTCTCGTTGCTGCCGCGCTGCCAGGGCGAGTAGGGGTCGGCGAAGTAGATGGCGATGCCGGTGGCGGCGGTGATGCGCTGGTGGTGGGCCATCTCGACGCCGCGGTCCCAGGTCAGGGTCCTGGCGAACCACGGCGGCAGGACGGTCATGTGCTCGATGACGGCGTCGGCGACCGTGCTGGCGCCGTGCCCGGCGTGCAGCGGCAGCAGGGTGAGGTAGCCGGTGGTGCGCTCGACGATGGTGCCGACTGCGGAGTTGGATGCTCTCGACCCCATGATCAGGTCACCTTCGTGGTGGCCGGGCACGAGCCGGCCTTCGACATCGGGCGGCCGCTGCCCGATCGGCACCGCGCCGGCTATCCGGCCGCGGATCTCGCGCCGGCCCCGGCGGCGGCGCTCGGCCCGCCCCGACCGCAGGCAGGCCTGCAGCTCCCGCCGCAGCTCGCCCCGCGGGTAGACGTAAATGGACTGGTAGATGGTCTCGTGGCTGACCTGCATCGCCGCCTCGCCCGGGTAGAGCACCCTTAACCGCCCGCTGGCCTGCTCCGGCGAGTACCGCTTATCCAGCATCGCCTGCACCGCGGCGCGCAGCACCGGATGCTGCGACAGCCGCGACCGCCTGGGCCGGCGCTGCCGCTCCCACGCCATCCGGTGCGCCAGCTCGGGCTGATAGCCGCCGGTCCGCGGGCTGGCGTTGCGGGCCAGCTCCCGGCAGACCGTCGACGGGCTGCGGCCCATCGCCGCGGCGACCGCCCGGACCGACAGGCCGGACTCGCG
>JASHPF010000351.1 GCA_030038295.1 Streptosporangiaceae bacterium | reverse complement strand
CCTCATCGGCGCGGGCGCGATGATCATCGGCGGCCTGGTGGCGGTATTCCTGGCCGTCGACGCCGAGGGCAAGTCGCTGGAGGACGTGGCCAAGCCGCTCTCGGTGGTGGCCAAGCCCCCGGAGACGATCTTCCGGGCCGGGGGCCAGGACGTCACATCGACCTAGCGGTACCGGATCAGCCGGCCGCTACGCGTTCCGACAGGTAAGGGACGAGGCTGTCGATGCCGACCCGCTCCTGCCGCATGGAATCGCGCTCGCGGACCGTCACGGCCTGATCTTCCAGCGTGTCGAAGTCGATGGTCACGCAGTAGGGCGTGCCGATCTCGTCCTGCCGCCGGTAGCGACGGCCGATCGCGCTCGCGTCGTCGAAGTCGGCATTCCAGTGCCTGCGCAGGCGGACCGCGACGTCCCTGGCCTTCGGCGACAGGTCGGCGTTGCGCGACAGCGGCAGCACCGCGACCTTGACCGGCGCAAGCCGGTAGTCAAGCCGCAGCACGGTCCGCTTCTCCGGGTTGCCCTGCGCGTCCGGTGCCGTGTCCTCCGCGTACGCCTCGAGCAGGAACGCCAGCATCGAGCGGTCAACCCCGACGGCCGGCTCGATCACGTACGGGATGTACCGCTCGTTCGTGTCCGCGTCGAGGTAGCTCATATCCGCACCCGACGCGCGGCCGTGCACGCCGAGGTCGTAGTCGGTGCGATTCGCGATCCCCTCCAGCTCGCCCCACTCGCTGCCAGGGAAGCCAAACCGGTACTCCAGGTCGACCGTCCGCTTCGAGTAGAACGATCGCTTCTCTGCCGGGTGCTCATAGCGGCGGATGTTCTCCTTGCTCAGGCCCAGGTCGAGAAACCATGACTCCCTGGTGTCGAGCCAGTACTCGTGCCACTCCTCGTCGGTGCCCGGCCGGACGAAGAACTCCATCTCCATCTGCTCGAACTCGCGCGTCCGGAAGATGAAGTTCCCTGGCGTGATCTCGTTCCGGAACGACTTGCCGATCTGGCCAATGCCGAACGGGACCTTCTTGCGCGAGGTCTGCAGCACATTCCGGTAGTTGATGAAGATGCCCTGGGCCGTCTCGGGCCGCAGGTAGGCCAGGCCGGACTCGTCCTCGGTGGCACCGAGGTACGTGCGGAGCAGGCCGTTGAGCATGCGCGGCTCGGTGAAGGCGCCCTTGGTCCCGCAGTGCGGACACGACAGGTCGGCCAGGCCGTGCTCCGGCGCGTGGCCGTGCTTCTCCTCGTACGCCTCGATCAGCTGGTCGGCGCGGAACCGGAAATGGCACGACTGGCACTCGGTCAGCGGGTCGGTGAACTGGGTAACGTGGCCGCTGGCCTGCCAGACCTCGGTGGCGAGGATCACGCTCGAGTCGATCCCGACGATGTCGTCGCGGGTCTGTACCATCGACCGCCACCACTGGCGCTTGATGTTGTTCTTGATCTCTACGCCGAGCGGCCCGTAGTCCCAGGCAGCCCGCAGACCGCCATAGATCTCGCTCGACGGGTAGACGATGCCGCGCCGCTTAGACAAGCCGACGATGGTCTCGATGCGATCGCTGCGTCGTGCCATCTAAAGGTCTCTCCATCCGGCTGGCGGTCGGCGGCCCGTTGTGATGGTGGCCAAACAAGTGTGACGTGCGCAACGCCAGGCAGGGCTGCGGCGGTGAGATCAGCTTAGCGGGAGCTCAGCGGCCCCTTCGCCGGGGTTTTCCCCGGCTGCCCGCCAGCGCACCGGCGGGCCGACGGTAGCCTGGCAGCGACCCGCCACCGATCGTGCGGGCGGGCGTAGCGGGCCAGCGGGGCTGGTCATCCAGACACCAGGTGAGGGGGACGAGGGGCGTGAGCTCGAGCCGGCCACCGAGGCGGGGCCCCCGGCCGCTGCCGACCGGCGCCACCCTGTTCACCGCGAACGCGTCGGCGGTCCGCCGGGCAGCCGAGCGGCACAGCGCGCGCCCGCTGCTCTACCTCCACCAGCTGCCCCGGTGGGTGCCGCCAGTGGTGCTGGCCGCGCTGCTCGTCGTCGGCCTGGCGGCCAAGGGCGCGGCGGGCGCGGCCGCCCTGTGCGCCGTCGCGGTCGTGCTGGGCTGGCTCGCCGTAGTGTCCTGGCCACGGCTCACCACGGCCGGCCGGGCCGGGCGGCTGCTCGCGGTGGCGGTCCTGCTGGCCATCGCCGGCTTCCAGGCCGCCCGCTAGATCGGCGGCTCGCCCTGGCCGCGATCCGGCCCCTTCTCGACGATGCTGACGGCGATCAGGCCCGCCACGAACACGGCGATCATGCCGATCAGGAGGCCGAGCTCGGCGGGACTGACCGGGGGGCTGCCGGGCGTCAGGACGACGAGGATCCGCCGGATCACCGCGATGAGGCCGACCACGATAAACGGCTGCGCGACGAGGCGGTGAGCCCGCAGCGACAGCACAACGGTGTGGACGATCTCGATCAAGATGAGGACGAGCAGGATTCTGTCCAGGAGTTGCGGCGCCGCGGCCGATATTGATCCGTCGGCGCCATCGAGGAAGTCGACGATGCCCGACACCAGCAGCACCGCCGCCAGCAGGACCAGCACCACGCCCACGGTGACCCCGACGATGTCCTGGGCGTGTTCCAGCGCCCAGATCCAGCGCCGGACGGTCGGTGCCGCCAGCCAGCGCAGGCCGCCGCCCGGCGCACGGGTCGGCAGCGCATCCGACGGTACCGAGCTGGTGCCGAGCTCGCCGGAGTCACCCGATGTCGCATCGTCCATCCCGTCATTGTTGGCGTCCGCCGCCGTCCGCGCCACGCAATCGCGCCTTGAGCAGGCGCCTGCCGCGCACCGAGCCTCGTCAACATTGGTTGACACAGCCACTACGTCAATGTAGGTTGACGGCATGACGGCCCAGCCGGAGACGACCAGAGTCGTGATTGCGGGGGCCGGCCCGACCGGTCTCATGCTGGCCATCGAGTTGTGCCTCGGCGGTGTCACACCGGTGGTACTCGAGCAGCTGCCGCAGGTCAGCGAGATCCCCAAGGGCAACGGCATGATCGGCCACATCGTGCGGGTGCTGGACTACCGCGGCCTGCTCGAGCCGCTGCGGGCCGGCGCGACGTACACCGGCCCGGTGCCGAGTTTCTTCTTCGGACCGCTCGGGCTGGACTTCGCCCCGCTCGGCGCCAGTCCGCTGGACGTACTGGCGCTGCCCCAGCGGGAGATCGAGCGCAAGCTCGGCGAGCGCCTGGCCGAGCTCGGCGGTTCGGTGACGCGCGGCCACGAGCTGACCGGCCTCGCGCGCCGGGACGACGGCGTCGTCCTGACCGTGACCGGCCCGGCCGGCGAGTACCGCCTGACCACGAGCTACCTGGTCGGCTGCGACGGGGCACACAGCCTGGTCAGGAAGCTGGCCGGGATCGGCTTCCCCGGCGTGACCTCCGACAACGTTGCCAGGATTGGCCGGGTCCGGGTGCCAGCCGGCCTGATCGTCGACGACACCCGCGAGCTCGACGTGCCGGGCGTCGGGCGGCTGCCGATCATGCGGCCGGTGCGCACCGAGCGCGGCATGTACACGCTGGGGCCGGAGGCGAGCCTGGACAAGACGGCGCCGCCGGATGGCTACATCGTGTCCACGCACGAGGAAGCGTCGTCCGCCGACCTGACCGCCCCGATGACGCTCGACGAGCTGCGGGCCAGCGTGCGCCGGGTGCTGGGCGCGGACCTGCCGATGACCGACGCGGCGTGGCTGACCAGAGTGACAGGCAACAGCCGCCAGGCTGAGCGGTACCGGGACGGCCGGATCCTGCTGGCCGGCGACGCCGCGCACGTCTTCGGGCTCGGCGGCTCCCTCAACGGCGGCCTGCTTGACGCCGTGAACCTCGGCTGGAAGCTCGCCGCCGAGCTGCGCGGCGGCGCACCCGCGGGGCTACTCGACAGCTACCACGCGGAGCGGTACCCGGCGGGGCAGCGCATGCTCATGCAGACCAGGGCGCAGCGCGCGCTCTCCGGTGCCGACGAGTACGCCGTCGCCGCCCGCGAGCTGGTCGGCGAGCTGCTGCGCTTCCGCGAGCCGCTACGCCACCTCGCAGAGCTCATCGCCGGCTCGGACGTCCGCTACGACATGACCGGCGGTCAGCCGGCCGGGGCGGTGCCGCCGCACCCGCTGACCGGCGTGCTGGCTCCTGACCTGCGCCTCGATACCGGTCACGGGACGGCCAGGGTGGCCGAGCTGGTGCGCGCGGCCCGGCCCGTGCTGCTGGACTTCACCCCGGCCGGCCGGGTGGCGGCGGCGGCCGCTGGGTGGGACGGCCCCGTTACCATCCTGATGACCGGTCTGCCGGCCGGGACACCGCCGGCGGACGGACTGCTGATCCGCCCCGACGGCTACGTGGCGTGGGCGGCCGGGCCGGGCGCCGCCGATCCGGCCGCGGGCGTGACCGACGCGCTGCGAACCTGGTGCGGCGCGCCCGGCTAGGGCGCCGGCAGGGGCGGGTTCGGCTCGGCTCCGCCGTAACGACGGTCGCGACTGGCGAAGATCTCGCAGGCGTGCCACAGGTGCCGCCGGTCGAAGTCGGGGAACAGCGTGTCGAGGAACACCATCTCGGCGTACGCGGACTGCCAGAGCAGGAAATTGGAGAACCGCTGCTCCCCGGACGACCGGACGAACAGGTCCACGTCCGGGATCTCCGGCTCGTCCAGGTAGCGCCGCAGCACTTTCTCGTCGACCTTATCCGGGCTGAGCCGGCCCGCCGCGACGTCAAAGGCCAGCGCCTTCGCGGCGTCGGCGATCTCCGCCTGGCCGCCGTAGTTCACGCAGAACTGCAGCGTCAGCACGTCATTCCCGACCGTCATCCGCTCGGCGTCCTCCAGCTCGGCGATCACGCTGCGCCATAGCCGCTGCCGCCGACCCGCCCAGCGGATCCGGACGCCCATGGAGTTCAGCTGGTCCCGGCGGCGGCGGATCACATCCCGGTTGAAGCCCATGAGGAAGCGGACCTCATCCGGCGAGCGCCGCCAGTTCTCGGTGGAGAACGCGTACGCCGATAGGTAGGGGACGCCCAGCTCGATCGCGCCCATGATGACGTCGAACAGCGCGTACTCGCCGGCCTTGTGCCCCTCGGTGCGCGGCAGCCCGCGCTGTTTGGCCCACCGGCCGTTGCCGTCCATCACGAGCGCCACGTGCCGCGGGATGAACTCGCCCGGGATCTTGGGCGGCTGTGCCCCGCCGGGGTGCGGGTACGGCGGGACGACCGGGCGGTTCATCGGCTAGGGCATCCTCCGCGTCGGCGCCCGCCGAGCGGCGGCCGTCGTCAGTGTGGTCACGCGTGCTCCACGTGCTTGAGCGACCTGATCGAGTGCTCCAGGTGCCACTGCAGGTAGGCGGCGGTCAGGCCGCTGCACTCTACCCGGTGCCTGCGCTCGCTCCCGTCCGCGGCCGCCCAGTCGCCGCGCAGCAGCGCGTCCATCAGCGCCATGGTCGCCGCCGACGGCGTCGCCGAGCCGGGGGCGCGGCAGTCCTGACAGGTCAGGCCGCCCGCGGCCAGCCCGAAGGCGCGCAGCCCGCCGGACGCCTGTGCCTCCGCCGCGGTGGTCCCGCAGACCGCGCACTCGGCCAGGGCCGGGGCGTAGCCGGCCACCGCCAGCGACCGCAGCAGGAATGCGTCCAGCACCAGCCGCGGCTCGTGGTCGCCCGCGCCGAGCGCCCGCAGCCCCCCGACCAGCAGCAGGAACTGCCGTAGCGACGGCTCCTTCTCGACCGGAGTGAGCTTCTCGGCCGTCTCGAGCATGGCCGTGCCCGCCGTGTACCTGGGGTAGTCGCCCGCCAGTGGCTCGCCGTACGGCCGCACCGTGTCGGCCTGGGTGATCACATCGAGCGACCGGCCCGTGTACAGCAGCAGGTCGACGTGGGTAAACGGCTCTAGCCGCCCGCCGAACCGCGACTGAGTACGGCGCACGCCCTTGGCGACCGCGCGAATCCGGCCTGACTTGCGCCCGAGCACCGTGACGATGCGGTCGGCCTCGCCCAGCTTGTGGGTGCGCAGCACGATGCCGTCGTCTCGGTAGGTACCCACCGGCCCATTATCGGCCGCCCCGCGCCCTGGGCCAGGTCCGCCGCAGGCCCCAGCCGAAGTTTCTGCCTGTTCCACTGACCCGTCTGGGCTGCCTTGCGGCTATTTGCGAGACGGGCAAATGACCAACGCGAGTGAAACTTACGCTAACCACGCAGCCGGACCGCGATAAGAGGCATAGTCTCTGCGACTGTGCAGGCCATGCCGCTCGCCGCAGCCGTCGACATCGGCGACCCCGACGCGTTCGGCCCGTTCTGCCGTGAACCACGGCACGAGGGCAGTCGGTCTCTGATGGCCCGCTCCGGCACGCTTCCGGGCGGGGATATGGATGGGTAAACGAGCTCGGCGAAGGATTTCGAAGCCGAAGTTCGCGGCGATAGCGGCGCTTTGTGTTGTCCTCGGCTCGACCGCATATTTCCTTGCCACGGCCATGATACCCACGACTCAGGCAGCTGAACTTGGCCATTATTCCGCGACGCGCGCAGCGGCCGCGCTCCAGTCGTCCAACTATGCGCGCCAGCTTGGTCCTGGATACCGGTTCGCGCTGACGCCAGAGCCGTCTGGCGGTGCATCGCCTGCGCCCTCCCGAGCGACTCCGACGCCGTCGAGTTCGCCGGGGTCGCAAGCGCCACCGCCGGGGTCGTCTGCACCCATCTCCTCCACCATTACCTCGGTTCCGACTGGCAACGTGTCCTGTGACTACGGTGACGACACGTGGTCTGGCGACGCGAGCATCGTCGGCTACTCCGTGACCGACATCCAGTCATCAGACGGCGACCTGTCGTCCTTCACGGTCGCGCTGAACGCGGATCCGGGCACGACGGAGGTCGTCGGTTACCCCGATGACCAGTGCCTGATCTATGCCGCGCTGCCGTCGAGCCTCACGTCGAGCTTCGACATCACTCCGCCAGCAGACAGCAGCGGGCTCGACTACGAATATGCCTACGACATCTGGCTGACGACGGCGGCGGATGCGACGAATGCCAACTGGAATAACGACCTGGAACTGATGATCTGGACGTACGTTAACGGCCAGGTGCCCGCCGGATCGGTCGCCACCACGCTGAGCGACGGCGCGCAGGTTTGGGTGGATGGTAACAACACCACCGGCACGGTTTCCGTGGTGCTGCCGCAGAATGAAACCATCGGCACGGTTAATATCGCCAGCATCATTAGTCAGCTGACAGCGCTTGGCTACATCTCCACGACAGATAACGGCATTCTCGATGTCGGGTACGGCATTGAGGCACCGTATGGTGGCGGCCGGACCTTTGCGGTCAACGGGTTCTCGGTAACCACCGGGTGACCAGGATCCGGCGCTAGCGATACGGCCGACTGTGAGCTGCCATGTCCGCCGGAGCTCGCCGGCGCTGGCGGAGTCCGGGTTAGCCGGATAATTCACTTGCGGCCCGGCCGTTAACCGGTACTAGCCTGACGGCCGTGCGCGTCGAACAGTTCGACCCGAGGACCGACGAAGAGCGGCTCCGAGCCTGCCACGAGATGGTCGTGGCAGCCCAGCCGGACGACGACCCCAACGTGCCGCCGCCGTCGCTGCCGATGGTCCGCGGCTGGCTGGCGTACGGCTTCGGCGGCGATCCGCAGCAGTGCTGGCTCGCGACGGCAGCCGCGGGGACGCCGCTTGGCTGTTATGTCCTGCAGCTGCCCGAGCGAGAGAACCGGCGGAACGGGTTCGTCCAGTTGTGGGTCGCCGGCGGGTCACGTCGGCGTGGGGTCGGAACGGCGTTGCTGGCGCACGCGGCCGGGCAGGCCTCCCTGGCCGAGCGCGGGCTGCTGATGGGCGGCGCCAGGATCGGGGCAGCCGGGGCGGCGTTCGCCACAGCGGTCGGCGCGACGGCGGGGCTACAGGAGGCGCGCCGCATCCTCGATGTCGGGCCCGCCCTGCACGCCAGGCTGCCGGGCCTGCGAGCCAGCGCCGAGCAGGACGCGGGCGGTTACTCGCTCCGGCGGTGGCCGGGGCTCACGCCTGACGAGCTAGTGGGCGCGGTCTGCGACCTCTATTCCGCGCTGCAGGACGCGCCGCACGACCCCGCGTACGAGTCGGTCGTCTGGGATCCGGACCGGCTGGCGGCCGCGGAGCATCGGTCGGTGATCCAGGGCACGAGGGACTACTCGGTCGCGGCCATTCACGACCAGACCGGCGACATGGCCGCGCTCACCCAGGTTGCCGTCGATCCGGCGGGCGAGCCCGGCTGGGCCTACCAGCAGATCACCGCGGTGACCAGGGCGCACAGGGGGCACCGCCTCGGCATGCTGCTGAAGGTGGCGATGCTGGAGTGGCTCGCCACGGCCGAGCCGCAGATCCGGCAGATTCAGACGTTCAACGCGGTGCCCAACGAACACATGATCGCCGTCAACGCGGCGCTGGGACACCGGGTCAGCGACTACTTCCAGTCCTTCGAGCTGCCGGTCGAGACGGCGCTGAAGCTGGCTTAGGCGAGCTCGGCCGGGTCGCGGGCTCGGCTACTCGCAGACCGCTGGGCGTGCGGCCCCTGGCAGCCATCGCACCGGTTAATCCGTTTGCCGCCATCGCCTCCCGGCTGTTAGATGCCGGGGTGGATATCGAGCGGTTTGACGGGCTTACCGAGCCGGAGCGCGTGCGCGCCTGCTTCCGCCTCGTGCGGGCGTGCTTTCCGGTGGATCAGCCGAACCAGCCAGAGTGGTCGCTCGCGTCGTTCTCGGCCAAGTGGGTGCAGGGCTTTGACGGCAGCCCGCACGAGAGCTGGATCGTCGCCGATGCCTCGGGTGAGGCGGTCGGCTGCTACCTGCTGACGCTGCCGGCCAGAGAAAACGTAGAGCTGGCGCACGCCGTGCTGCGCGTCCCGCCCGATCGACGGCGCGCGGGGATCGGCACCGCGCTGCTACGGCACTGCGCCGACCGGGCGCGGCTTGCGGACCGGACCCGGCTCGTGGCGGACGCGTGGGACTCCTCGGCGGGCGCGGCGTTTGCCGCCGCCGCGGGCGCGACCGCCGGCATCCCGAACGTGCACCGAACCCTGCAGATCGACGACGACGTCCGCGGCAGGCTGCCGGGGCTGCGCGCGGGGGCCGCGGCGCGCGCCGCCGGGTACTCGGTGCTGTCCTGGGCTGGCCGCACTCCGGAGGACCAGCTCGAGCAGCTCGCCGCCGTTCATACCGCGATGGCCGACGCGCCACGGAACGCCGGCGTCGAGCCGTGGGTGTGGGATGCGGACCGGATCCGCCGGCTGGAGAAGCTCACCGCCGAGCACGGCGTGGTGAACTACACCGTCGCCGCTCAGCACGATGCGGCCGGCCAGCTTGCTGCCGTCACGCAGCTCGTCACCGACCCGGGCGCGCCCGGCTGGGGCATCCAGCAGATCACGGCCGTGCTCCCGGCGCACCGGGGGCGCCGGCTTGGCCTGCTCGTCAAGGTCGCGATGCTGGAGCTGCTCGCTTCGGCGGCACCCGACGTAACCCGCATCGTGACCGAGAACGCCGGCTCCAACGAGTACATGATCGCCATCAATGCCGAGCTCGGGTTCGGAGTCAGCGGCGTCACCCGATCGTGGCAGCTCGACCTGACGGGCGCGGCGGGCCGTCAGTCGTAGAAGCCGAGCCGGCGCAGCTGCCGTGGGTCGCGCTGCCAGTCCTTGGCGACCTTCACCCGCAGGTCCAGGTAGACCCTGCTGCCGAGCAGGCCCTCGATCTGCCGCCGGGCGGCGCTGCCGACCTCCTTGAGCCTGGCGCCGCGCGCGCCCAGCACGATGGCCTTCTGGCTGGGCCGTTCGACATACATCACCGCGTGCACGTCGATGAGGTCTGGCCGGCCGGCCCGTGGGCCCATCTCCTCGACGACGACGGCGATCGAGTGTGGCAGCTCGTCCCTGACGTCCTCGAGGATCGCCTCCCTGATGAGCTCGGCGACCAGCACCTGCTCGGGCTCATCGGTGAGGTCGCCGTCGGCGTAGAGCGGTCGGCCGGGCGGCAGGTGGGACACGAGCACGTCGGCGAGCACGTCCAGCTGGAATCCGGTCACCGCTGACACCGGGACAACGTCGGCCCACTCGCCCAGCGCGCCGACGCTGGCTAGCTGGGCGGCAACCTGCTCCCTGCTGCCTTGGTCTGTCTTGGTGACGATCGCCACGACCGGTGTCGTGCGGAGGCCGGTCAGCTCGGTCGCCAGGTACGTGTCGCCGGGGCCGATTACCTCGGTGGCGGGAATGCAGAAGCCGATCACGTCGACCTCGGTGAGCGTCGATCGTGCCAGGCTGTCAAGCCGCTCGCCGAGCAGTGTCCGCGGCCGGTGCAGGCCAGGGGTGTCGATGATGATCAGCTGCGCGCCCGGCCGGTTGACGATACCGCGGATCGCCCGCCTGGTGGTCTGCGGACGGCTGCTCGTGATCGCGACCTTGGCCCCGACGAGGGCGTTCATGAGGGTGGACTTTCCCACGTTCGGCCGCCCCGCGAAGCACGCAAAACCCGACCTGAAATCGCTCGACGGACGGGGCGGCGGGGTATCCACGTCGCGATTCTGCCGCACCGGGACACGCCGCTCTAACCCGGCGGGCCCGGCAGCAGCGGGCCCGCTGCCCGGCGGCCGACGCAGCCGACTGGGGCCAGGCCGATCAGGATCAGGCCAGCCAGCGCCGCCCCGCTCAGGCGCCGATGCGGCGCGGCCTGGCCTGACTGCGGAGCGGTTATGGCGTGCCCTCGATCGTGACGTCGTAGACGCTCGCTTGGTAGGTTCCCGCTCCGTCCGGGGGCAGTAACGTAAACCAGATGAGCAGGTAGCGCGCGGGCGTGGGACTCGAGAGCGTCAGCTGAACGGTGCCGCCGGTGTCACTGGCAGCGGCCACCTGCCGCATCTGCGACTGGTCGGGCACGTTTCCGACGAGCAGTTGCAGGTCGGCGCCGGGCGTTGAGCCGAGCGTGAGCTCAACGGTTGTCATCGTCACCGGTTGGCCCATGTCGATCAGCAGCCCGGTTCCGGCCTCCAGGTTCCCGAAGGAAGCAGACCGGTACCAGTCGGTCTGCCAGGCCGTTGCCGTACTCGAGTCGATCGCCAGGCTGGCGTTGCCCGGGTTGTCACCGGAGGCTGGCCCGGTTGGCCCGAACGCGGACGCGCTCACAGGCACCAGTACCTGCACCGCTGGCGCCGCTGGCGGCGAGGCGCTCGTTCTGGCCGGGCCGGGCGTGGTAGCCCGGTGCGCCGCTGAACCGCGAGCAGGGGCTCTCGACGCGGTCTTCGGGGCGGCTGCCCGCGACGAGGAGCCGCTGACGCCGAACGCGGCGACGTCCACGACGGCCAGCGCCACCCACGCGAGGATCAGCAGCGCCGGCCACCGTGCCCACCACCGGCGTGATCTCTTCGCGGTGCTGGGGCCGAGCGCGTCGGCGAGAGCGTGGTCGTGCTGCCCGGCCATGGTCGTTTCCGGATCGCCCGAGAGTGGCACCGAACCTCACAGCCGCAAAGTCGCGAGGACAGTGCCGTCCGGGGCGGCGTGGAATACCACGACATCCGGCCCTAGCTCACGGACGGCAGCCAGGTCGCGCGGGTCCACCGCCTCGCCGTCACTGACCAGCGCGGCCGCCTCCAGCGTCTGCGCGCCACTGGAGGCTGCCATGGCAACAGCGAGATGCAATGCGGATAGGTGCAGCGACGGCAGCGCTACCGCCGCCGCGGCGTACGTGCGACCGGTCTCGTCACGCACCGCGGCCCCCTCTGCCGCCGCGACCCGCGCTCGGGCCGCCCTGGCGAGAGTGATGATCTTGAGATCTTCCGGGCCGGGCGCCACTGGCACCACCTCGCTCACGGAGCCGATAGTAGCGGTCATCGTGGACCAGCGACGGGCGGCTTTCCCGCGGGTGCGCCGCGCCCTACCGGGCGTGTCCCGTCAGTCGCATTAATGCAGTTCTGGCATCCGCACCAGTTGTTCATCCTCCAAGCTGTCAACCACGGCGTTTATCTGCGCGTCTTTCGTAATGCCACCGAGGCACAGGGGGGGACCAGGTGCGCCGCTACGGGGGTCGCTGCGCACTTGCATTTACGTGTGTAGGAGGGCGCCGTGCCGGAGCGGTTGACCGCACCCGAGCCAGTAGACGTCGGCCGGTTCACCCGGCTGGCGGCGCGCCGCGCTGCGAGCTGGACAGGAAGCTACCTGCGGAAGGTAGCCGTGACAGACGCGTGCTGCGCCCTGGCCGCTGGCTTGGTGGCGTTCGAGGTGCGGTTCGGGGGTCAGGCGCACGCGGTGGCCTACCTGTGGTTCGCGCTCAGCATGCCGGTGCTGTGGCTGGTCGTTCTCGTCTTGGCCGGCGCCTATGACCCACGGTTCATCGGGGTGGGAACCGATGAGTTCCGCCGGGTCCTCAACGGCGGCATCTGCCTCATTGCGGTGGTCGCCTTTGTTTCGTACGCCACCAGAACCGAAGCGTCGCGGGTCTATGTCGTCATTGCGTTGCCAGCCACCATTGCTTCCGACCTCGTGGCCAGGTACGCACTGCGGAAGCGGCTGCACATCAGGCGCGTGCATGGCGCATGCATGCGCCGCGCCGTGCTCGTCGGACACGCGGACGTAATCGCCGAGCTCGCCGCTTTGCTACGCCGGGACACCCACCACGGTCTGCGCGCCGTGGCCGCCTGCGTGCTTGGTCCGGACAGACCGGAGGAGATCGACGGCCTGCCCGTCGTCGGCGGCCTCGGCAACGTCACCGAGGTCGTGGAGTGGATGCACGTGGACACTGTCGCCGTGCTGGCGTGTCCGGAAATGAGCGGCGCACGGTTGCGGGATCTCGCCTGGTCGCTGGAAAAAACGGACACCGATCTGTGCGTCGCGCCCGCGCTGCTCGACGTGGCCGGTCCCCGCACGACCATCAGGCCAATAGCTGGGCTCCCACTGCTGCACATGGACCATCCGGAATTTACCGGCGTCCGGTGGCTCATCAAGTCGGCTTTTGACCGAGTCGTGGCGGCTTCCGCCCTTCTCGTTCTGCTACCGCTCCTGGCCACGCTGGCTGTCGCCATCAAGCTCGGCGACAGCGGTCCCGTGCTGTTCCGGCAGACCAGGGTCGGCAAGGACGGCAAGACCTTCACGCTCTACAAGTTCCGCACCATGGTCGTGGACGCCGAGCAGCGGCTCGCCGAAGTCCAGGCGCTCAACGAGAGCGACGGCCTGCTGTTCAAGATCCGCAAGGATCCGCGGGTCACCCGGGTCGGCGAGCGGCTTCGACGCAGGTCGCTCGATGAGCTCCCGCAGCTCATCAACGTCCTGGTGGGGGACATGTCCCTGGTCGGTCCGCGGCCCGCACTGCCGAGCGAGACCGATGCATACGCCCATCACATGCGGCGCCGGCTCGCGGTCAAGCCAGGGCTCACGGGCCTCTGGCAGGTCAGCGGGCGCTCAGATCTGGCGTGGGACGAGGCGGTCCGGCTCGATGTGCGGTACGTGGAGAACTGGTCGTTCGTCCTGGACCTGCAGATCTTGTGGAAAACGTGGTCCGCCGTATCACACGGGGACGGTGCGTATTGACTACCTCACCCGACAGCACCAGGCAGAGCGTGCCGCGCGGTCTGGACAACATCGTCGTGGTAGGTCCCCATCACCATGAGATAGCCCCGGACGTCGCCGGTCTTGTGCGCAGCGCCGCCGCCGGCGACAAGTCAGCCTGGGAGCGTCTTGTCGACCAGTACTCGCGGCTGCTCTGGGCGATGACCAGGGACTTCAAGCTGGCAGAGGTGGACGCCGCGGATGTGGTTCAGGCGACGTGGCTGCGGTTGCTCGAGCACATCCACCGGATCGAGTATCCCGAGCGGATCGGCAGCTGGCTCGCGACCACCGCACGGCACGAGTGCCTCCGTCACCTGGCCGCCAGCAAGCGGGTCACGCTGGTCGACGACCACGACGCCGCGTTCAGCGGCCCCGCGGGGCATCAGCCGGAAGTCGACGAACGGCTGCTCGCAGAGGAACGCGCACAGGCCGTCCGCGAGGCAGTCGCCACGCTGCCGGTCAGGTCACAGCGACTGCTTGAGCTTCTGATGGCCGATCCCCCCGTTTCCTACACCGAGATATCCGACCAGCTGGGCCTCCCGATCGGCAGTATCGGCCCAACTCGCGGACGCTGCCTTGAGCGGCTCCGGCTGATTCTGCAGCCCGCTTGAGGCAGCCCGTGTCAGCCCCCCATGGTGTCAGCCACCACCCACCGGCCGCCGGCCCCTTCCACCTCGGGAAACGCGCCCCGGACTTCGGTGCTGAGGTCGGCGACGAACAGCAGCACCGCGTCGACCTGCCCCGTGCGAAGCACGTCGGTGTCCAGAATGGGGATGTCGGTGCCGGGCATCCGCAGCCCGCGCTTGCCCGGAGAAGCGTCGACTATTCCCGGCAGCAGAGTGCTGTCGATGCCCGCCATGCTGAGCAGCGCAACCGCGCGAGACGCGGCTCCGTAGCCGAGCACCCGGCGGCCGGCGGACCGCTCCGCGGCCAGCCAGTCGCGCAAGCCCGCCACCCGGCGCCGCATGTCAGTCTGCAAACCGGACAGCACAGCAGGATCACAGACGCCGGTCGTAGCCTCAGAGTCCAGCAGCGATGCAACCGCGGCGTCCGGGTCGGGGCAGCGGGCTGCCTTGGGGGTGGCCGCCAGCAGCACGGTGCCGCCATAGAGGTCGAACCGCCATGCCGTTCGTGCAACGAGGCAGTGGCTGGCCAGCATCGTCGCGAGGGCGGTTGTGGAGTAGTAGGCGTAGTGGCCATGCCGCAAGGCGTTCCACTGACCGTACCGGATGATCGTCTCGAGCGAGTGGTACTGCAGCAGCAGCACTCCCCCGCTGGTCAGTCTCGCCGCTCGTGCCGCGAGCGCTGCGCGCTGGTCGGCCGCATGCATCATGCCGAAACAGTCGATGATCACGTCGGCAGGCTCGGTGTCTGCCACGGGCTCAAGGCCGCGATCCATCGCCAGGCCGAGCCAGGACCCGCCGTGCGGGCTGCCGTACTCGGCGACGGAGGCTCCGGCAGGCAGGAGCCCAGCCGCCGCGACGCGGCTCACCGCGTCCGCGGCCTGCGCGACGAGCGCGGCCGGCTCGGCACCTCTCGGCTCGTCTGCGACGGTCGGGTCGGCGACCAGCTGAGCCAGGCCGCAGGCCGAGCAGAGCCACATCTGAAGCGGGTAGACCGGATCAGGCCCGGGATCACCCATCGCGGGAAAGAAGTCAGACGCGGGCTGGCTGCCCAGGTCCAGCACGATGGCGCCGACGCCGCCGCGACACGATCGGCAGGCGAAGTGGGTCATGGTCGGCATTCCTTTCCGCACCCGAGGCTAAACGCGTCGAAGACGAGGCTCCGAGGCTTCCCGCAAAGTCGTTCGCGCACGTCGGGACTCGCTCCCGCAGTCAGGATCGGGACGCCCGGCAGCGGGCTCGCTAGTGAGAGGGCAGGGCGCCTCCTTGCAGTATTCATGTCGGCTGTGTGACGCCACCGTCACGCGGACTTTTGTTGACCTGGGAATGTCTCCGCTGTGCGAGAGCTACGTTCCCGCGGACAAGCTGGACTCGGCCGAGGTCTTTTATCCGCTGCATGTCCGGATATGCGACTCGTGCTTGCTCGTACAGCTGCCGGCGTACGTACCCGGAGAGGATATCTTCTCGGATTACGCGTACTTCTCGTCTTATTCGGATTCGTGGGTCGAGCACGCGAGGCGATATGCCGACGCGATGATCGATCGGCTCGGCCTGGGCACGAACAGCCTCGTCACCGAGGTAGCCAGCAACGACGGATATCTGCTGCAGCACTTCCTCGCAGCGGGAATCCCGGTACTGGGCGTCGAGCCGGCCGCCAACGTCGCGGCCGCGGCGCGTGCTCGCGGCATCAGGACCGAGGTTCAGTTTCTCGGGCCAGAAACCGGCCGCCAGATCGCGGAGCGCTACGGGCAAGCTGACCTCGTCGCCGCGAACAACGTGTTTGCCCACGTCCCGGACATCCGTGGTTTTGCCAGCGGCCTGCGTGCGCTCGTGAAGGAAAGCGGCACGGTGACGCTGGAGTTCCCCCATCTGCTCAGGCTGATCGAGCGGCGGCAGTACGACACGATCTACCACGAGCACTTTTCTTATCTTTCGCTGCTGACCTCATCGCGTGCGCTCGGCGTCGCCGGGTTGCGCGTGGTGGACGTGGACGAACTGGAGACGCACGGCGGATCGCTGCGCGTCCACGCCCAGCCTGTCGAGGCCGCCGGCGAGCCGACCAGCCGGGTCAAGGCTGTACTCGACGCCGAGGAGGCAGCTGGGCTCCACACGGTAGCGGGTCACGCCGGCTTCGCCCGACAGGTGCTGAAGATCAAGAGTGACCTGCTCACGTTCCTGCTCGGCGCTGCGGCGGACGGCCACTCGGTAGCTGGCTACGGCGCCCCGGGGAAAGGCAACACGCTGCTCAACCACTGCGGTATCCGGTCCGACCTGCTGGCATACACCGTAGACCGGAGCACGGTGAAGCAAGGCAGGTTCCTGCCGGGCACGCATATCCCGATCTACGCGCCGGATCAGCTGGCCGAAACGAAGCCCGATTACATCCTTGTGCTGCCGTGGAATCTCAGGACGGAGCTCGTCAAGCAGCTCGAGTATGTCCGCGAGTGGGGTGGCCGGCTCGTGTTCCCGATTCCCGAGCTTGACGTGGTCTGAGGAGGTTCCCCGTGAAGGTCGTCCTGTTCTGTGGCGGGCTGGGCATGCGGATGCGCGACGGCGTCACCGACGCTCCCAAACCGATGGCCATGGTCGGGGAGCGGCCCCTGCTGTGGCACGTGATGCGCTACTACGCGCATTTCGGTCACACCGACTTCGTGCTGTGCCTCGGCTACGGCGCTTCGCATGTGAAGGATTTCTTTCTGCACTACGACGAGACCACGTCGAATGACTTCGTGCTGGAGAACGGGGCACGGGATGTCAGTCTGTTCCGGACCGACATCTCCGAATGGCGGATCACGTTTGTGGACACGGGGCTGAACTCGCCGATAGGCGAGCGGCTCCGCCGGGTGCGGCGATTCGTGGACGGCGAGCCAGTGTTCCTCGCCAATTACGCCGACGTGTTGACCAATGCGCCATTGCCGGACATCATCACCAGGTTCGAGGGCAGCAGCGCGGTGGCCAGCTTGCTGGCTGTCCCGCCGCAGTCTTCGCACCACGTGGTGGAGATCGGCGATGACGGGCTGATCAATCAGCTGATTCCCATGCGTGACCTGCGCCAGTGGGAGAACGGGGGGTACTTCGTCCTCCGGCCAGAGATCTTCGACTACCTCAGTGAGGGTGAGGATCTGGTCGAGGATGCCATCATGCGGCGACTGGTCCCGGAGCGGCGCGTCCTGGCCTATCCCTATAAGGGCTACTGGTCACCCGCCGACACGGTGAAGGAACGAGCGCAACTCGAGGAGATGTACCACCGGGGTTACTGCCCGTGGATGATCTGGGACGCCGACCGCTCGGCCGCCGTCCCCGCCGAAGGCATCGCCATGGACGGTCTTGGCGACGTCAGCGCCGGAGCCGCCGCGGCGCCGCCGACGCCAGCGCTCGGCTGAGTGCTTGATGCTGTCCCTAGGCCTGGCGATCCCGCCGCAGGCGGACCTGCACGTGATGGCCGTCGGCGCGCACCCGGACGATATCGAGATCGGCGCGGGCGGTCTCGCCATGGCCCTGGCGAATAGTCATCCCGGCCTGCGCGTGCGCTACGTCCTGCTTACCGGCAGCGCGGACCGGCAAGCGGAAGCGCGGCACGCAGCAAGCTGCTTCTTCCCTGGCGCGGACGTCACCTTCACGTTGCACACCTTGCCCGAGGGCCGGCTACCGGCGATCTGGGGCGAGGTGAAAAGCATCCTCACCGAGGTGGCCAGCTCGTGCGTTCCAGACCTGATCATCGCGCCGCACGAGCGCGATGCGCATCAGGATCACCGGACGATCGCCGAGATCATCCCGACGGTGTTCCGCGATCACCTGTGCCTCGGCTACGAGATCCCGAAGTGGGACGGCGATCTGGGCCGCGGCCAGCCGTCCATGTACGTCCCCATGTCCGCTGATCGCGCGCGGCGCAAGGTGGAGCTGTTGCACAAGTGCTTCCCCTCCCAGCACGGCCGCGACTGGTGGGACGAGGAGGTGTTCCTCGGCCTGGCCAGGCTCCGCGGGATCGAATGCCGCGCGCCCTACGCCGAGGCGTTCAGCTGCGCGAAGTCCGTGCTCGTGCCGTCCGAAGCGGCCGCGGGTGCGTCTGGAGCCGACCAGTAACCGTCCGGACGAAGGACCAGCGGAACGAGCTCGACGCCCAGACGTTCTCCCTCGCCTCGCATCAATTCGAGGTATCGCTGCCGGAGCCGTGACAGAACACCTGCCTGCGAATAGTGGAACCCGTCGACTTCCGTCACGAGCGTCAGCTCGGAGATCGTGCCGGCCAGGCCGCATTCGTCAGCGGACAGCAGCTCTGATCGTTCGATCGGGCGCCGCTCGAAGGGTAGACCCAGATCGACGGCCGCGCGCTGCAGGACATCGACAGTGATGCTGTCGAGGCAGCACTCGCTGGTCGGTGGCGTGGCGATGCCGCTGCGATCGGCTATCAGCACGCAGGCTCCCGTCGCCTCCGCGATGCGGCCGAAGTCGTTGAGCAGCAGGGCGTCGTCGTACCCCAGTCGCCGAGCTTCGATCCGCGCGAGCCTGGCGACCACATAGTTTGCGCTGCACTTCACGCGGGATGGCAGCGCCACGTCAGGAGATCGTCGCCACGTGCTCACGCCGAGCCGCATCGGGTCCGGGTCATCCTTCTGCTGGCTGAACGCCGTAACCACCAAGTCAGCCCTGGTTCCTTCGCCCCAGTGGCCCTGCGTCACGTACAGGGTGGGCCGGAACCAGAGATCGCGGTCAGGATCAAGCAGGTGCTCTGCCAGCGTCCTCAGCCCGGCCAAGAATTCCTCGTACGTAAAGTCGATGGGAATCTGGAGCAGTGCCGCCGACCTGCAGAGCCGCTCGAAGTGCCGGCGCGGCTCCCTGACCGCGAACACCTCTCCCGATTGGCTCCAATATCCCTTGAGGCCCTCGAAGACACTCAGCGCCCGCGTTAGCGCCTCGGCGCTGATATGGATTTGCACGTCCTCATAGCGGACGAGCTGGCCATTCACGAGTGCCCACGGAGGCTTCTGGAGCTGGGATAGAGACGCGGTGTGCGCCACGATGCACCTTCCTAGCCGATTGTCTGATTACTGAGTCTTATCTTCGGAGACAGCTACTCGTCACGGAAACACTTACGCTGGCAACGCTGGGTCCAGGCTCACTGTCAGGAAAGAAGCGCCCGAGACATCCTCCTGAACTGGTCCGCTACCTGTCTCGCATTCACGGCATTATGCTGAGAAATCTCGCGGACCAGCGAGTCCGAGCAGGTCTCGAGCTCATTGAACTGCTCGATCAGCCGACCTACGTCGAGAGACGTCGCGCGCTGCACGAAGCGCGAGAGATTCATATCGTTCATGAGCACTTCATGCTTGGCCGCGTAGGCAACAGCAATCGTCGGCTTATTCAGCTTAAGCGCGAGAATAACGTTATGGTACCGGGCGGCCACCACAAACTTAGCTGACGCCAGCGCCTCAGTCAGCTGCGCTACCGTGTAAATTGGCTCGGCAACTATGCGGTCGGGTTCGAGGCTGGGCAGCCGGTCCGCGATACGAGCAATGATCTCGTGCGCGACTTCGAGATCCCATCTGGCGTCTCCGACGACAAGCCGGACCGTCCAGCCCTGGCCGACCAGCCACGCAATGAAGCTGGTCATATTGTCGAGGTACCGGGCATAAATCTGGGCCGCGTGCGCCCGGTCGTCGTTGGAGCCATGGAAATCCATGACACCCACCGCGACCGTGGCCGGGTCAGCCGGCCGACTGGCAGCCAGCGGCAGTCCGAAGACGACGTCCGGGGCGACGTCATCCGTCTGACTAGGTACGCCCATCATGCGTAGGGCTTGACGCGAGAAATCGTCACGGTAGGAGCGGTATGCTGCCAGTCGCGCGGCCGTGGAAAAGAACCATCGGGTTGTGCGCTGGCTGATGACGTTGGCGCCAACACCGATGAAGGCCACCTTGGTGCCCAGAACCCGGCCGCAGACGCTGAGCAGGAAGATAGCATACGGAAATCCAAAAGGCTTTATCGGCAAGTCCGTCTCGAGCACGCCCATCCCGGGAACAATGACCACGTCGTGGCGGCGGACCCAGGCGGCAGTTCGCACGACGTCGATTCCCTTGCCGAGGGCCTTCAATATCGGCGCCGCGAAACGTAGCCTTGGAGAGTCGTGGTTTTGGTACCAGGACAATGGAATTCCGTCGATGCCATGTATGTCCCGCAGCTGCTCAGGGCCGCTGCACATCGCATCGATAACCGCGTCCGGATGGGATTCCCTTAGGTACGCTACCACCGATTCCATCGAAGCATCATTGCCGATGTTGCCAGCGCCTAGCAGTCCGAATATGCCTATCCTTTGTACCCCTGGCCGCCGTTCCGCACGCCGCGGCAGCAGGTCATCCTCGGCAGCGTAGGCAGCCCGTCCGCCTGCATCGAGCTGGCTGGCGGCCAGCACCTGCGCACCGGCTGCCCTGAATCGGCTCATACGAATCGCTGTCCCATAGCCCTCGGAGAATCGCGGCACGGTGCCACGTGATGCGTGCGCCGCCGTTAGAAAGGAGCGAGGAGGACTACCTGGTGATACACGCGTGGCGGGTGCGGACGACCGCAAGCCAACGGCAGGACGCCAGGGCAGCGGCGGCCTACGCCGCGTGGTGAGAGACGAGCCGGCCACGGTGTTGCAGGTGGCCGGAGATCGGCAGACGTGGCCCGTCGTGGCCATGGCCGAGTCGGTACCCCCGAGTCCGGCACCGCTGGCCCTTCGGCCAGTCTCCCGTCACGGCACGGCCTGGTATCAAAGCACGGTGTTCCGTGCTCTTCAGTGACAGTCGTGGTCAGGTTGAGCTGGCCACGGCGCCCTTCCGACAGTCCATGTGAGGTCCTGCGCTGCGCAATGGCGGGCAGGAGCGGCGAGGAGACTAAGCGAATGAGCGGCGGACCACGGCTGACCATAGGGCTGCCGGTCTACAATGGCGAGAACTTTCTGGCAGAGTCCATCGAATCATTGCTCGGCCAGAGCTACGTCGATTATGAGCTGATCATCTCCGATAACGCGTCTACCGACAGTACCCCGGAGATCTGCAAACACTATCAAGGCGTTGATAGCCGGATCACATACATTCGCCATCCGGTCAATATCGGAGCCGCTCCAAATCACAATTTCGTCGTCCATCAGGCGAATGGCGAGCTCTTCAAGTGGGCATCTCATGACGACCTGTACGCGCCCGACTTGCTGACCAGGTGCATCCGGGTGCTCGATGAGCATCCCGACGTGGTACTCGCGCACTCCTGGACAGCCGTCGTCGATGGATCTGGCACCGTGATCATGGCTCCTCGGTACCAGCTACGTACTGCTTCGCCGTCGCCCGCCGAGCGCTTCAGAAGCGTGCTGTTCGATGACGGCGGAGACGACGACGGCGGCGTTATCCGCACAGCGGTTCTTCGTCGCACGGCGCTGAATGGTAGCTACTATCGAGCTGATCGCACGATCGTCGCTGAACTTGCCCTGCTGGGCCGCTTCTATCACGTTCCCGACTGGCTCTACTTCCGCCGCGACCATCCCGAGCGTGCCGAGCGGGCCTTTCGAACGGTGCGTACCTGGTGCGCGAACCTTGACCCGCGCCGAGCAGACAGGATCCGCAATCCAGCGATTCGGCTCTATGCCGAGTATCCGTGGGGCTTTGCCGCCGCGGTTCGGCGCTCGAAGTTGACGCCTGCCGAAGAGCGCGCCTGCTATCGGGCGCTGGCGGCGTGGGCCGTTGACCGTGCCACGCGTCGGCATCGCAATCAGGCAGGCCCTGCTGACCTCGACGACGTGTCGGCCATAGCCGCTGACGCGATTGTGGGTCGCCCATGGAAAGTGGCGTGACAGACCGGGATGGAGGGGCCATGGCCGAGAGCGGCAGCTTCGAGACGTGTCCCACCGACGTCATCCACGCGTCGCCGGACCGAGTCTGGGATCTGCTGACCAATCCGGCGCGGCTCGGCTGGCTCGGCGTGAAGGTTGTCGCGGCTCCCGCGCACAACCTCGCGGTCGGCGATCGGCTGGTCTTCGGGCCCGCACCGGGCCTCCGGTTGTCGTGGGATGTGCTGTCCGTCCAGCCGCTGCGCACGCTCGAGCTCGACGTCAAGGTGCCCTTCGGCATCAGGAACCACGAGATCGTCGTCGTGTCGCCCCTCGGCAGCGACAGTTGTCGCGTTTCGTTTAATTGAAACTTCAGCTTCCTTCCAGGTTGGAGGGGACGATTCATCCGTCGCATCGTGCGGCACGAGCTTGTCAGCGACCCGGCCAGGGCGCTGGCACGGCTCAAGAAGGCGGCCGAGTCCAGCGCTTGATGGCGACGCGCGGGTGCCTCGTTCCGCTGGCATACTCCGCATATGACCGGAAAGTGGCACGGCCTTGTGATCGACACCCCTGATCCACACGGGCTCGCGACCCGACTTCGGCCACGCTAGTGCGCAATTTCAGCGGCTGGTGCTGATGGCTTCGATGGCCTGGCGGAGTTCGCGGGGTAGCCGTCTGCGGCGATGATGACGTGGTCGCCTGGATCTGGACGGTGCGGTATCTGAGGGCGGTTTTGACGAACTTGCGCATGGACCAGCCTGTTGTCGGGTCGATCCACCTGCTGACCGCCAGGGCCGCCAAGAGATCGTGAGGTGAGCCCTGATGGAGCCAGGGCTGACTATGACACTCCGGCCGGCCACCAGAAACCGAACGGGGCCGCCGCTCCCAGTTGAGCCACCTCGGCCAGTGTCTTGCTGCTGCAGGTGTAGGAGTTCGCGTTGATAAGCCCCATGATGACCCCGTGCATGCGGTGCGTGCCCATGACGGCCGTCAGGTCACCGAAGCTGAGCTCGGCGCCCGCTGGGATGGCCGCCGGGTTGAAGGTGATGGTGGGCGCGACCAGCCTCACCGGGATGCCATTTGCGATGCCCAGCATCCCGGCCGGCCCGAAACCTTCTCCGGGGTGAACATTTCGGGGAGCCGTAGAGCCCCCCACCACGTGCCAGAATCCGGCTGGCGCGGGCTTCGAGGAGCAGAACCTGCCGGAGGTGACGTGAGCCGGGATGCCGTCTTGCCGAAGGTCGTTCTGCAGGGCGGTGGTGTCGAGCAGCTCCACCGGGTTGATCGTCAGCGTTGCCGTGCCGTTGCGGTGGCTGACCAGCGTGAACGACATGGTCCGGATCGTGCCGGGCGTCTTTGCGGGGCCCGAACCCAAGACTCCTGCCAGGCTTAGTGCGAGTGCGGTAGCCGCCGCGGCCACCGACAGTCCCGCGGCACCGGCGCGCCGGCGGTTCCGCCGCGCGCGGCCCCTGGCTGTGATCGCCTTGACATCCGGGGGGTCTGCCACTGATATGCGGGACAGGACCTCGGACGCGGCGCGCAGCACCTCGCTGTCGCTCATTTCGTCGTGGGCGTTCATTGCTCTGCCTCCGTGCTCTTGGTCGGGGTGAGCTCGTGGCGCAGCGCCGTTACGCCGCGGGACAGATGCATCCGGACCGTTCCGGCCTCGATCCCCAGTTGCCTGGAGATCGTGGCGGTGTCGAGATCTAGGAAGATTCGCAGCGCGATCACCTCACGCTGCCGACGGGGCAGGCGCCATATCGCCGTCAGCAAGACGGCATCGAGGCCACCGTCTAGGTCACTGGCAGCAGTCAGGCCGTGATCAGCCAGGGGCAGCTCGCCGCGGCGCCGCCGCCACCACGACGCCCCGGTGTTGAGCGCAGTGCGCACCACCCACGCCTGCGGAGCTGGATGACGACGGAGCTTCGGCCACGACGCCCAGGCCCTAGCGAACGCCTCCGCCACCTGATCTTCGGCCAGCGCTGGGCTTCCGACGACTGCCACCAGCGTCCGCAGGCAAGGCTCCCAGCTCGCCTGGAAGAAGTCGGCGAACTCGGTATGGTGGTCGCTCACAGCCCATTAACTCCTCCATCAGCCGATCTGCATACCACTGAGCAGAAAATCTTCCGGGACCCAGACCGGTTTCGTCACGTGGGCTGCGGCCGATGGTTCCGCGAGAGGCAGCCCATCTGAGCGGAGATGATCGGCAGCGGACCGCCCGGCGCACCCGTATCAAGGCTGAGGTCAAGGACGCCCTGGCCGCTGCCGCGCCGCCGCCTTCAAAAGCTCCAGCTTGACATCATCGTGGGCCGGTCCGATGTGCTCAACGTCCCGCGACCCGTGATGCGAGAGTGCACCGCGGTCGCATCCCCACGACGTCCTCACCGTCCGCAGATACGGCGACACCGGGCCACAGTACGGCTTCGCCTAGTGCGGAGTTTCAGCGATGGCCGGCGACGAACCAGCAGGTCACAGCCCTGCCGCCAAGATCAATCCAAGAGTGTGGCCGAAGTCAGGGCATACTCCGCATATGACCGGAAAGTGGCACGGCCTTGTGATCGACACCCCTGATCCACACGGGCTCGCGACGTTCTACCAAGAACTTCTCGGCTTCGTCCGAGTGCAGGACGATGACCACTGGGTCGTCATCGGCGACTCGGCCGACCGGCCGGGTCTGGCCTTCCAGCTAGCGCCCGATCTTGAGCCGCCCGGCTGGCCGGACGCCGGCCCGCCGCAGCAGATGCACATCGACATCGCCGTGGACGACATCGAGCAGGCCGAGGAGCAGGCCCTCTCGCTTGGCGCTGCGCGTCTGCCCGGTGGCGGTCCGACTTTCCGGGTCTACAGGGACCCGTCGGGGCACCCGTTCTGTCTGTGCTTTTAGATCCCGGTGCCTGGAAGCCCGGTTGTCACGTCCGGCTTAGCCGTCCCCTGTCTTACCTCAGTTGGCCAGGTTAGGGCGCAGCTGATCCCGGCCAGCGCTTGAGAGCGACTGCTGTCGCTAGCGGTTGCCCGGCTTGTGGCTCAGCAGTTCCGGCGAGATGCGGTGCCGGCCAGCGGACTGGATGGCCCAGAGCCCCTGACCTTCCGGCACCGACTCGCATTCGCGCAGCGCCAGGTGGAGTTGCCACCACCAGAGCACCGCGCCGACCCACACGGCCAGCGCGGAACCGCGCACGGCGCCAACTGCCCCGTCCATCGCGGCTCCGACCAGGGCTGCAGCCACATACGCCAGTGAGGCAATGACCTGCGCGCGGAGGCTTCGCCGCGACGCCCCCATCGCGCGCAAGCCCGCACTCGCTCCCGCCACGAAGCAGGCCCCTGCCACGCCGATCATCGTCCCCAGCAGCACCGGGTAGGCGGGTCGCCAGATCGGGCCGAGCAGCCAGTTCCCGAAGCCTCGGGGCAGGATGACGAGCAGCACCACACCCCAGGCTGTGGCCGCAAGCGCGAGCGCGCCGCCGACGAGCAGGCAGAACAGTGGCAGTCGTCGCGGCGCCCGGCGGAGCACCCTGGCTGCTTCGGGCACCGTCACCAGTGATATGCCCATGAAGATGACCATGAACGGGCCCATCAGCGTGTTGGCGGCCTGGATGTACCCGACGGACGCGAGCCCCGCGATCAGACCAACTCCGTAGCTGCGCACCTGCGAGCTGCCGCTGTTGGCGGTGTTCTCGGCGAGATAGCGCGGACCGAGGTCCCGGTTGCGCGACACCCATTGCTGCACCATCGACAGCCGCGGGACCACCCAGGCCTGGAGCGGCCCGATCGCCGCGGCCGCGCACGCGCCCAAGCCCCAGATGAGCACGAACCAGAACACGCTCGTGTGATGTGTCGCTCGGATCACCGCAAGCCCCGGCAGCATCGCGAGGACCCAGACGGCGTCGCAGAGGAACGCCTGACTGCCGCGTCCGAGTGCGAAGAATGAGTATCTCCAGCTGTCCTGCAGCAGCAGACCGGGCATCGTCAGGCCCAGCGCCAGAAACGCCATCCTGGCGGATCCGGTCATCAGCGCCGACGCGCCAAGGACGCAGATGCCGGCCGCCAGCCCCACGACCAACGCTGTGGCGGAGCTGCCCGCGACGGCTCGACGCCAGACCGGCCGGTCGGTGGCACTGAACCTCACCATGAGCGGATCGGTCGCCAGGCCGCGCGAGGCGTTGAGCGCGAACGCATAGGTCACGTACGCGAGGCTGAACGCGCCATAGTCCGTCACCAGCAGGGAACGGGCGGCGTAGATGCTGATCGCGGCGTTGGAGAGGCTCGAAACAGCCTGGTCCGCGACGCCCCAGCCAAGTCTATGAAGTCCCCGGCGGAGCAGTCCGGCAGTGTGCGTAGCCGCAGAGTCGGCTCCGGTTAGCTCCGTACCGCTCGCGGCCGCCGTGCGATCGGGGGCGAACTGGTTTGCCGGGCGGTCCTGGTGGCCACCCGTGGCTGCCGGTCCCAGGATGAAGCTGGTCGCCAGCTCCAGCGTGTCGTCGGCGAGGTTGACCGGCTGGTAGCCGTCGCGGTCGTGAGTTCCGGCGCCATCGCGGCGCGGAGCGGCTGTGGTCATAATCCTGCGCTGCTGGCGTCAGATTGGCAGGTGGAGCGGCGGAGGTGGGAGTCGATCTCGCCAGCTTCCAGCAGCTCGCGGATCCGCCGGAGCCGAACATAGCGAGCAGACGCGAAGTCCTCGGCGGTCATGCCATGGGCCCGATAGGCCGACAGCAGCTCGCCGACCCCTTCGTGGGTGGTCCAGGTCAGCTTCAGCGCGGGGAAGGTGTCGTCGAGCTTGGCAAAATCGACCCGGTAGTTCCGCAGGTCCGGGCCAGCGCCCTCGGCAAACGACAGAGACGAGCCTGGCACTGCCTCCCTGACCATCTCCGCGATGTCGCGAACTTGCACGTTATCCACGGAGCGGCCGACGTTGAACGCCTGGTCGTGCACCAGCTCGCGAGGTGCTTCGAGCATCGCCGCGAACGCCCGGCTGATGTCCTCAACGTGCACCAGCGGCCGCCACGGGGATCCGTCGCTCTCCAGCCGCACCTGCCCCGTGGTGAGCGCCACCGCCGTCAGGTTGTTGACCACTATGTCAAGCCGCAGCCGGGGGGAAGCTCCATAAGCCGTCGCGTTCCGCAGGTAGGTCGGGCTGAACCCGTCATCGGCCAGCGTCGACAGCCCTCGCTCGGCCAAGGCCTTGGTCTCGCCGTACGGAGTTACCGGTAGGAGCTCCGCATCCTCTGCCACGGCCGCTGAGCCTGCTGCCCCGTACAGGCTGCACGAGGAGGCAAAGAGGAATCGCGGCACGCCCGCCGCCTTCGAGGCGCGCGCCAGCGCCAGCGTCCCATCCAGGTTCACCGAGTACGTCGCCGCCGGGTTCAGGTGCCCCAGCGGATCATTCGACAGCGCCGCCAGGCACACCACGGCGTCATATCCGGCGAGCTCGCCGGGCGAAACGTCCCGGATATCCCTGGCCACCCGGCCGGCCGACCACGCCGGTGCCGGGCCCAGATCACAACCCTCGTACAGACCGAGGTCAAGCCCGTCGACGGCGTGCCCCGCCGACTGCAGGAACGGCACCAGGACCGCGCCGATGTAGCCTCGGTCACCAGCTACCAGAACCCGCACATCTACTCCCGGAAGGTCAGCCCAGCCACCATAAGAAGCGCTCCTACCCGCTGCTGATACAGCCGCACGACGACGTCATTGCCAGTCGTGCGATCGAGGCCCAACAAGATCTCCGCCACCGACGGCGACCCGCCAGGATTATGTCCGAACTATGGATTTCCTCGGCGGCTAGCTAAAAAACATCCCGGGCCGGCGAGGTTGTTATACCGCAAATTCGGCCTTGACCGCCAGAGGCTGAAGGAGCGCCAATTCAGTTGTCCTGAGAAACCGGAGGCCAGCTAAAGAGGTAGCCGGACTTTCGAAGGCGCTGCAACCGGGGAACGGCCGCTCCTGGCTGAGCCCAGCCACGCGAGCCAGCGCGGAGTAGGCCCGCCCGGGGATCAGCATCGCCCCCCGCACGCTCGCGGCATGACCGGCCGGACAGCCTAACGGGGATCGAGGGATCGTCCGCGGCCGCGAACCGCGCCATTGCCGCCCCGTATCACCGCTCTCCCGTCAGCACTCCTATGCACACGCCAGTACGCAGACCGAGCCAGTCCGGTCGTGATCGGCCATCGGCAGCGGCGGGCGCACAAGAGCCAAACTGGGCGAGAGTGGGCCTGATGAAGGTTGCGGTGCTTGGTCACGATGGCAAGCGGGAGGTCGGCTCGTGAGCCGGATCCTGATCATCGTCCAGAACCTGCCGGTTCCGTTTGACCGACGCGTGTGGCTCGAATGCCAGGCCCTCACCGCAGCCGGTCATCAGGTCACCGTGGTCTGTCCGAAGGGCAAGGACGACCCGGCATATGAGGTCGTCGAGGCGGTTCAGCTCCTCAAGTACCGGCCCTACGCGCCGGGCGGCAGCAAGTTTAGCTTCGTCGCCGAATACCTCTACTCGTTCGCTGCCACGGCACGGCTGACCCTGAAGGCGCGCCGCTCCGGCCGTTTTGACATCCTGCAGGCCTGCAATCCGCCAGACATCTTCTGGCCTCTTGCTCGTGTACTGCGAACGCTGGACCGCACGAAATTCGTCTTTGACCATCATGACCTCTGTCCCGAACTCTACGAGTCGCGGTTTCCCACCGGGCCAAGGCTGCCTTACCTCGGTCTGCGCGCTCTCGAACGGCGCACCCACCGCACAGCCGATCACGTCATCGCCACCAATGAGTCTTATCGGGACATCGCCATCACGCGCAGCGGCAAGTCTCCGGCGGACGTCACGGTGGTGAGAACGGGGCCGAACCCGGAGTTCCTCCGGCGTGGCCCGGCGCGACCCGAATTGCGGCGAGGCCGTAAGTTCCTGGCCGCGTATATCGGCGTCATGGGACCCCAGGACGGGGTCGACATCGTCATCAGGGCGGCTCACGTAATCGTGCACGAGCAGGGTCGGACGGACATCGCCTTCACCCTTATCGGCTCCGGCGACTGCTTCGACGAGCTGGTGCGCCTCCGCGATGAGCTTGACCTGACCGACCACGTGCACTTTACCGGCCGGGCACCGGACGAGCTGGTAGGTCAGATCTTGTCAACGGCAGATGTCGGGCTTTCCCCTGATCCGAAGAACCCCCTCAACGACGTTTCCACCATGAACAAGACGATGGAATATATGGCGTTCGAGCTGCCTGTAGTGGCCTTCGACCTCCATGAGACGCGAGTCTCGGCGGGTGATGCCGCTGTCTATGCGGAGCCTAACGACGTGCACGACTATGCGAGGGCGATCGTGGCGCTCATGGACGACGAGGAGCGCCGCGCTCTACTGGGAAAGCTCGGCAGGGAGCGCGTCGAAGGGCAGCTGGCGTGGAGCCTCCAGGAACGCGCTTATCTCGGCGTCTACGAGCGGCTGCTCGGGCGTAACCGGCAGACCGCCGCGAGCGAGCGAGCCGCGAAGGAACAGGTATGAAGCAGATAGCGCAGAACTACAAGTCGGGTGACCTCACGGTTCTCGACGTCCCGCCACCGTCTTGTCAGCCCGGCGGCGTCCTGGTTCGGTCGCTCTTCTCGCTCATCTCGACCGGCACCGAGATGATGAAGGTAACCGAGGCGAAAATGTCCATGGTCGGAATGGCGCGCGCACGACCGGACCAGGTTCGCAAGGTGCTTGACTCGGTAACTCAGCAGGGTCTGCTGAATACCTATAAGAAGGTCATGAACCGGCTCGATTCCTACACACCGCTCGGGTACTCGCTATGCGGGATCGTCGTCGAGGTCGGTCGCGGTGCGGAGGAATTCCGGGTCGGTCAGCTCGTAGCAGCGGCCGGTAACGAGTACGCGCTGCACGCTGAGTACAACTGGATACCCGTCAATCTGTGCGTCCCGGTTCCCGCCGGGGTACTACCGGAACACGCAGCCTTCGCCACCGTCGGGGCCATCGCCATGCAGGGCGTTCGGCGCGCGGAAGTGCAGCTCGGTGACGTCGCCTGTGTCATCGGGCTCGGGCTCGTCGGCCAGCTTGTCGTGCGTCTGCTCGTCGCCTCGGGTGTCCGCGTCGTGGGCCTGGACCCCGTCGAGGAGAGGTGCGGGCTGGCCGGCAAGGCGGGAGCAGTGCTGTGCGCGGCGCCTACCGACGAGGGCACGGCGGCGGTCGAGCGGGCACTGGCCAGCCTCACCGACGGCCGCGGAGCCGATCACGTACTACTCGCCGCCGGCGGGTCCTCTGCCGGTCCCGTGGAAACCGCCGCCAGGCTAGCCAGGGACCGCGCCCGGATCGTCGACATCGGCAAGACCCGGCTGGATCTGCCGTGGAACGCGTATTACGAGAAGGAACTCGACGTCCGTTTCTCCAGGTCGTACGGACCCGGCCGATACGACGACCAATACGAGCTCGAGGGCATTGATTACCCGGCCGGCTATGTGCGCTGGACAGAACGACGGAACCTCGAGTGCTTCCTCGACCTCATCGCCCGCGGCGACATCGAGGTCGACTCACTGGTGTCGGGAACGTTCCCGCTCGAGCAGGCGACGAGCGTCTACGCAGACCTGGCCGCTGGATCGCTTGCCGCTGTTGGGGTCCTGCTTGAGTATCCCGTGCCGCGGGCAGAGCCCGACCAGGACGATCGCCCGGTTCCGCAGCACCCCACTGCCGCCATCCGACCGCCCGCTGCCAGGCCGCGCGGCGGGTCGCAGCAGCTGGCCGTCGGCTTCATCGGGGCGGGCAACTACGCATCGTCGATGCTGCTTCCCCACCTGCAACGGCACGGTGACGTTGCGCTGGTGCACGTAGGAACGACGAAGTCGCTGTCGGCAGTCAACGCACAACGAAAGTTCGGCTTCACCGCCGCGTCGACGAGTGCCGACGCCGTGCTGGCTGACGACTCACTCGATGCGATCTTCGTCGTAACGCGCCATCACTCCCACGCCGATCTCGTGTGCCGAGCGTTGCAGGCGGGCAAGGCGGTCTTCGTCGAAAAGCCGCTCGCGCTGTCCGGAGACGAACTGCAGCGGATCGTTGACACCGTCCGAGAGACTGGCAATGACCGGCTCATGGTGGGCTTCAACCGCCGCTTCGCACCCCTTCTGGTGCGGCTGCGGTCGGAGTTCGGCACACCAGGCGACGGCTCCGCGAGTCGCTATCTCGTCAACGCCGGCCGTCTCGAGGCCGACAGCTGGTATCGCAACGGCGCTCTGGAAGGATCGCGGTTCACTGGCGAGGGTGGCCATTTCATCGACACGCTGAGCTGGTGGACTGGCAGCCTGCCGGCTGAGGTCTATGCCGTCGGCGGGCCAGCGCCTGACGACGTCCAGGTAACGATCCGATTCCAGGATGGCTCCACGGGCAGCATCGCGTACCTCACGGTCGGGAACGCCCGCTATCCCAAGGAGACGCTGGATTCCGCGGCTGGCGGCAGGAGCGCCCGACTCGACAACTTCACCCGCGCGGCGGTCTGGGCAGGGCGCCGCCAGCGCGCTCTGCGATCACCGGGCGGACAGGACAAGGGCCAACGGCACGAGCTCGACCGTTTCATCACCGCCTGCAGGCAGGGTGGTCCGATGCCTATCCCGCTGGAGTCGCTGATCTCGACGACCCAGGCGACAATCGCCGTCGGTCGAAGCCTGTCAAGCGGCAAGCCGGAACTGCTGTGACGCTAGAGGCCTCCCGGCTTGGCTGGTACGCACGCAGGCTGTCCCGGATGTCACCGGGAGAGATTGGCTGGCGGGCACGCGACAAGGTGCTGCAGTCGGCCTGGTCAGTCAGGCGGGTCACGAGCGAAAAGGTCTGCGGCTACCCGCAGACGGCGCTGGCAGACCACCGGTTCGCCGTCGTGTTGCCGCCACAGACGGCAGCGCGGGTTCCCCCCGCGGCCAGCGCCGCCGTGCTGGCTGCCGGCGACGGACTGCTGCGGGGCGAGTGGGAAGTGCTGGGCGTCGTCCGTACCGACATGCGCGCGCCTGACTGGTTTCTTGATCCGTTGACAGGGCGACGAGCACCAGCCGACTCCTATGCGTTCCGCATTGATCACCGCTCCGAAATCCTGACAGGGAACATCAAGCAGATCTGGGAGGTCTCGCGACTACAGCACGTGACCTTGCTGGCGACCGCCTACTTCCTCAGCCACGACGAGGCCTACGCGAGCCTCGCGGCGGACCATCTCCGCTCCTGGTGGCGGGAGAACCCGTTCCTCTCCGGGGTGCACTGGACCAGCGGCATTGAGATCGGCATCCGCCTCATCAGCATGACCTGGATCCGGCGGCTACTGGACGACTGGCCCAAGGCCGCGGACCTCTTCGAGCACAATGATCTGGCCGTCCGGCAGATCGCCTGGCACCAGCAGTATCTGTCCGCGTTCAGTAGCCGCGGATCATCGGCTAACAACCACGTCATCGCCGAGGCCGCGGGCCAGCTCGTGGCCAGCTGTGCCTTCCCCTGGTTCCCGGCAAGCGACTCCTGGCGCCGCAGATCTGCCCGCCTGCTTGAGCGCGAGCTGATGAGAAATACCTTCCCTTCCGGGATCGGGCGCGAGCTAGCCTCCGACTACCAGTCTTTTGTCGCCGAGTTGGCGTTGCTCGCGGCAGTTGAGGCTCAGGCGGCGGGCCACCCGCTGTCCGACGGCGCGTGGCAGCGGCTGGCCGCGGTGGTGGACAGCGGCGCTGCGCTTCTCGACCAGCGATTGCGAGCGCCGCGCCAGGGGGACGGCGACGACGGCCGCGCGCTGCTGCTCGACGCACCCTCCGTGGACCGCTGGCGGTCCCTACTCGCGCTCGGTGCCGCGCTCTTCGGTCCCTGCGACTGGTGGCCACCCACCGAGCCCTGCGCGAGCAGCACGCTTATCTCGGCCATGCCGACAGTCACGAGGCGCGTGGGGACGCGGCCCGCGACGCGGCCCTGGCACTTCCCGGACGCCGGTACAACGTTGCTTCGCACGACGAGCAGCCGGGAGCCGGAGATATGGTGTCGATGCGACGGAGGATCGCACGGGTATCTCAGCATCGCCGCCCACGCCCATGCCGATGCCCTGTCCGTTGAGGTTCGCTATGGCAGCGTGGACATCCTTGCTGACCCGGGCACCTACTGCTATCACGGCGAGCCAGCCTGGCGCTCCTATTTCCGGTCCACCATTGCCCACAACACCGTCGAACTCGACGGCCGGAGCCAGTCCGTCGAGGGCGGGCCATTCCTCTGGCTCAGGCACGCCAACGCCAGGGAGGTCGACGTCTCAGACATCGGAGACGCCGTGGAGTGGACGGCAGAGCACGACGGCTACCTGTCTCTCACCCCGCCGGCCCGCCACCGTCGCTGCGTTCGGCTGGACAGGGCATCGCGGACTATCGACATTGTCGACGAGATCAGCAGCAGCCACGATGTCTGCCTCGCCTTCCATCTCGGCCCTGACGTGAAGGCCGAACTCTATGGCGCATCCGGCGTCCTCAGCTGGCCGGCGACGGAGTGTCCCGGCGTGGCCATAGTCGAGCTCAGCACGGCACTGCAGTGGAGCCTGCAACGCGGTCAGAACGACCCGATAATGGGCTGGTACTCTGCCGGTCTTGGCCGGCGAGTACCCGCATTCTCGCTGATCGGGCGCGGCAGGTCCGATCCGGACACACCTTTCACCACCCGGCTCAGATTCCTGTCAGCAAGTGCGTCCGCGATCCCGTTCGGCTCACCGACGGATGGTACACATTGACTCGTTCTAAGAAACCGACTCGCAGGCAGCACAGCGAGCTGACGGAAGCCCGCTCGGACCAGGGCCCTGCCGCCGACGCGAAGGATGCCGGCCCGAACGGCCCGGACGACGGCGCCGAGGCGACAGCCGAGCAGGACAGCGAGCTGACGGAAGCCCGCTCGGACCAGGGCCCTGCCGCCGACGCGAAGGATGTCGGCCCGAACGGCCCGCACGACGGCGCTGGGGGGACAGCCCAGCAGGACAGCGAGCTGACGGGGCCTGCCGCCGACGCGGAGGATGCCGGCCCGAACGGCCCGCACGACGGCGCCGAGGGGACAGCCGAGCAGGACAGCGAGCTGACGGAAGCCCGCTCGGACCAGGGCCCTGCCGCCGACGCGAAGGACGCCGACCCGAACGGCCCGCACGACGGCGCCGAGGGGACAGCCCAGCCGGACAGCGAGCTGACGGGGCCTGCCGCCGACGCGAAGGACGCCGACCCGAACGGCCCGCACGACGGCGCCGGGGCGACAGCCCAGCCGGACAGCGAGCTGACGGAAGCTCGCTCGGACCAGGGCCCTGCCGCCACCTCGAAGGATGCCGACCCGAACGGCCCGCACGACGACGCCGAGGGGACAGCCGAGCAGAACGGCGAGCTGACGGGGCCTGCCGCCGACGTTAAGGATGCCGACCCGAACGGCCCGCACGACGGCGCCGGGGCGACAGCCCAGCCGGACAGCGAGCTGACGGAAGCCCGCTCGGACCAGGCCCCTGCCGCCACCTCGAAGGATCCCGACCCGAACGGCCCGGACGACGACGCCGAGCTCGCGGATACGAGTCCCATACCCGTTATCGACTAC
>JASHPF010000350.1 GCA_030038295.1 Streptosporangiaceae bacterium | reverse complement strand
GCGCGGGCCCCGGCGACCCGGCACCGGCGTAGGTGGCCGGTGCCGGCGACAGCGCGGGCGGGAACGCGGCGGCGGCGGGCCGGCTGCCTGAAGCTGCGCGCTGGCCGCCGGGCTCGACGGGGGCCGACCCGTCGTACCGCTGATCGGCAGCCGCGCGGCCGTAGGAGTCGGCGGAAGCGGCGGGCCTGATCACCGGGAGGGGACCGGTGATGTCGTCGTCAAGGCTGGCCAGGGGGTCGAGGCTCTGGGTCGGCTGGCCGAGGTCGGCGGTCGCGGCCGGGTCGACGGTAACGGCAAGCTGGATACCGCGGGCAAGCTCACGGGACAGCGCGTTGGTGATGAGGGCGCGCAGCCGGGTCTCGAGCTGTTCCTTGACGAAGTCGTTGGGCGCGGCGATGAGGGCCGTGTTGCCAACCAGGCCGAGCGGCCTGGTGAGCTGGAGCCAGGCCCGCTGGTGCGGCTCGATGTGCATGTCGGCGAGGTCGGCCAGCGAGCGGGCCCAGACATCGGCGAGATCGTCGTCGCTCATTGGCCGGTCACCCGAGCCCCCCACATAGTGATCAACAGCTTTTTCCACAGCGTGTGTACGCTGTCGGGACTGCTTCCGGATCGCGGCGGTCCGCGGGCGCCGCATAGCCGGCGTAGCAGCCGGCGGCGGCTGGCCGGACGGCCCGGACTGCATTATCCACAGCCTAGGGGTGCGGTCCGGGGCCCGTTCGGGAAACTGCGCAGTCGGCGGTCGCCCCGGCGGCCCGGTTGGGCGTTCTGCCGCAGTCGTCCGTCCGGCCGTGCCGCGGTTCTGCTCTGGAACCCGCGGCCACGGTCTGCGGGCCGGACCCGGTGACGGGGCGCAGGGCCGCGAACGAGGCCCGAAGCGCGTCATGACTGCTGTCGCCGCGTCCGGTCGCGGAGCGTCGGCCGGGCCCCGCGGCCGGGCCGGAGCAGCGAGCCCAGGCGCGCCCGGAGAGCTGGCGGCGGCCGGCCCGACGGTGGTGCTGCGCCGCGGCCCCGCCGCTGCTCAGCTGGGCGGTGACCTGGTTTGACCGGCATCCAGGCGAGCGCGTACCGTGTAACGGTCCGGCTACCCCGGCGCTGCTGAAACGCGGCCTGATGCAGGTCGTCGGCGTCTGGTTGAGCCCGCGCGGATGAAGTCCCGGGTCGGCTGTTGTTGGTAGTGACGGATGCCGATGGCTGACCAGGCCGATCAGCGGTCGGCCCGCGCGGTCGGCGCGGGCTTATGTGGTGGTGTGATCCGACTGACCGGCCGTGTGACGACAGAACTTCCGCACCTGGAGTTTCCGTGAGCAAGCGTACTTTCCAGCCGAACAACCGCCGCCGGGCCAGGACGCATGGCTTCCGGCTCCGGATGCGCACCCGGGCGGGCCGGGCAGTCCTTGCGGCCCGGCGCCGGAAGGGCCGCGAGCGCCTGAGCGTCTGATTGGCGGCGACAGGTTTCGTGATGCTTCCGGCTACCGCCAGGATGCGGCGGAGCGCAGACTTCGCGGCCGCCACCCGTGCTGGCAGCAGGGCGGGACGACCGCTGGTATCCGGCCACCTCCTGGTGCGCCGGGATGAGCCATGCCCTGCGCTGGTCGGGTTCGTGGTGAGCAAGGCGGTCGGCCCTGCCGTCGTGCGGAATCGGGTGCGGCGGCGGCTACGGCACCTGGTGCGCGGCTATCTGGGGACGCTGCCGGGAGGTAGCCTGCTGGTATTGCGTGCTGCACCGAGTGCGGCCGAAGCGCGCCAGGCAGACCTTGCCGCCGACGTCGGCCTGGTAATCGGAGCTTTGCTGCGGCGGCAAGGTGGGGTGACGTACGGGTGAGCTTCGGAACAGGCCAGGAGACTCGGCCGTCGTCCGTCGCTGCCTGGGTGCTAGTAGCGCTGCTAACGGGTTACCGGCGGTTCGTCAGCCCGCTGCTAGGTCAACGGTGCAGGTTCTACCCGTCGTGCAGCGCGTACGCCCTGGAAGCCGTGCAGGTGCACGGGGCGCTGCGGGGCTCCTGGCTAGCAGCGCGCCGGCTGAGCCGTTGTCATCCGTTCCATCCCGGCGGCCTCGATCCGGTTCCTGGTCGGGAATCGGAGCAGGCGCCCACCGCGGTGGCGATGAGCGACGTCCGCGGCGAGGATGTCACGAGCAGAGCACAAGGGAGTTAGCAGGGTGTCGAATCCACTGGATTACCTCTATGAGGCAGTCGGCTGGGTCTTCACGCACATTTACGACGTGCTGAAGCCCGCCCTCGGCGCCACTAGCGGCTGGACCTGGTTCTTCTCCATCGCGATCCTGGTCATCCTGATGCGGCTGATCATGGTGCCGCTGTTCATCAAGCAGATGCACACCACCAGGGCGATGTCGGCCCTGCAGCCGCAGATGGCCGCGCTGCGCAAGAAGTACAAGAACGACAGGCAGACGCTCAACCAAGAGACGATGAAGCTCTACCAGGAGGCGGGCGTCAACCCGCTGATGGGCTGCCTGCCGTTCGTGCTTCAGCTCCCGCTGTTCTTCTCGCTCTTCAGCGTGCTCCGGGCTATCGCCGAGTACACCGGCGGCACGCCGAAATACGGGCTGCCGAAGTCGATGGTCGTGGCGGGCCAGCACGCCAAGATCCTGGGCGCATCCATCGCCGACAAGGTGCTGTTCACCGGCACCGCGCACGTGCCGCTGCACGCCAAGCTGGTGATCCTGGGCTTCGTGGCGATCAGCATGGCGACGACGTTCCTGACGATCCGGCAGAGTCAGAAGCGCGGGATGATGCCCGCCGCCACGCCGGACAATCCGATGGCGCAGTCGCAGAAGTACATGACGTACATCATGCCGCTGTTCGCGCTGACCGGTCTGTACTGGCCGTTCGGGCTGGTCCTGTACTGGGTGACGACGAACGTGTGGACGCTGGGTCAGCAGTTCATCCTCGGCCGTCGGTACCCGTACACGCCTCCGGCAGCCACAACCGACGGCGCCGGGGCGTCGGCCCCCGCCACGGCTAAGGCGCTCACCGGCGGCTCGGCGCGCTACCCGGCGAGGAAGCCGGCGTCCGCCACATCAGGGTCGAAGGGCGCCGGCGGGGCCGCACCGGGGCGGCCCGGCTCGAGCCCGCCCAGGCCTGGCCGGATCGGTGCAAACGGGGCGTCCGCAAACGGATCGGGCGCGACGGGGTCGGCGTCGGCGAGCAGCATGCTGCGACGGCTGGGTCGCGGACGCGGTGAACCCGAGCCGCAGCCGGAGTCGCCTGAGGTTAAGGTCGTGAGACGGCAGACACAGCGGCAGTCTCGGAGCAAGCGCTCCGGCAAGCGCTAGCGGCTCCGTTAACGGTCGGGGCGATCGGCCGGGTGGCCGCCTTGCGGGGCAGGTCGGTCGGCGGACGGGTTCGAGGAGGATCCTGGCATGAGCCAGCAGGACGACGCGGTGCCGGGTTCCGGTGCCGAGGATGAGGCCGGCAGCGCGCTGGCGGTGACGACCGCGGCCGACGACGGCGACGCTGGCGCGTCGGCGGGATCCTTCGGCGACGAGCTGCTCCCTCCTGGCGAGGACGCTGACGGCACCGCAGAGGCCAGCGACCAGCCGCGACCGACGGTTGCCGAGCTGGAGCTCGAGGGCGAGATCGCGGCTGATTACATCGAGGGCCTGCTAGACGTGGCGGACCTCGATGGCGACATCGACATGGACGTCGAAGGCGACCGGGCGGTCGTGTCGGTGGTCGGTGCCACGCTGAGCGAACTTGTCGGGCGGCGCGGAGAGGTGCTGGAAGCGTTGCAGGAGCTGACGCGGCTGGCGGTGCACCAGCAGACCGGCAACCGGACGCGCATGATGCTCGACGTGGGCGGTTACCGGCAGCGTCGGCGCGCTGAGCTGGCGGAGGCAGGCCAGGATGCGGCGGAAGAGGTCCGGCGGACCGGACAGCCGAAGAAGCTCTGGCCCATGAACCCGTTTGAGCGGAAGGTCGTGCACGACGCGGTGGCGGCGGCCGGACTGCGCAGCGAATCCGAGGGCGAAGAGCCGGAGCGCCGCGTGGTCGTGCTGCCTGTCGGCTGAGCCCAGGGGCTGAATGCTGCGCGGAGCGCACGCGGACGGTTCGGCCAGGCTGGGTACGCGCGGAGGGCGATCCCCTAGTCCCGGCGACGGGTGCCTGGCCTGGTTCGCGCGTGTGGTCGAATTCTACCGTTCGAACAGGAACGAGAGACTCTGATGTCGGCGACGACTGAGACTGGCGATGGGGCTGGCCCGGAGAGCGGGACAGCTCTCGCGGCCGAGGCCGCGGCGATATTTGGCGTCGCGCTGCCACAGGCGGAACGGTATGCCGCGCTGCTGACCGGCGCTGGCGCCGAGCGCGGCATTATTGGCCCGGCGGAGGCAGGCCGGATCTGGGATCGGCACCTGCTGAATTGCGGAGTAATCGCACGGCTGATTCCGGCGGCGTGCTCGGTCGTGGACCTTGGATCCGGTGCCGGGCTGCCGGGAATGGTGCTGGCGATGCTGCGGCCGGAGTGCCAGGTGACGCTGCTGGAGCCGATGGCCCGGCGAGCGAGCTTCCTGCAGGAGTGCGTCGCCGAGCTGGGGCTCACCAACGTTGAGGTGGTCCGCGGCCGGGCGGAGGAGCTGGCGGGCAAGTTGTCTGCGGACGTCGTGACCGCGCGTGCCGTGGCCCCGTTGGAGAAACTCGCCGCGCTGGCCGCCGGCCTGGCCCGGCCAGGCGGCCGGGTGCTGGCGATGAAGGGCGCGGGCGCGACCGCAGAGCTGGCGAGAGCGCGGCCGGTTCTTGCTCGGCTGGGAATTGGTGATGCGCGGGTCGTCACCGTGGCGAGTGCGAGTGGCGCCATCACGGCGACGCTGGTCACGTTCACCACGACCTCCTCCCGGTCGGTCGGATCGCCGCCCACGGCTGGCCGTCGCGCGCAGGCGCACGGGCCCGAGGCCGTGCGGGGCGGTCGCGGCCCGGACGGAAGTGGTCGGCGGCAGTCGCGTCCGAACAGCAGGCGCGGCGGCGGGTAGGCACGCCGACCCTAGCCAACGGTACGGCTGGTGTGATCGGCTTGTGCTCGGACCTTAGGGGTGCCTGCGCTGCGCGCTTCGCCGTCGGCGGGCGCGATGAGGACGTGGCCTGGGCCGAGCGGATGGCCAGGCTGTCGTCGAGGGAGTTGCTGGGCGATGACGAACTCGTCGCTGGGCCTTGGCTGGCCCGCAGGGTCGGCTTCGGCGGCACTGGCGGGTGCCACCGACCGGGCCGACGCTCGTCATGACACGGCAGGTAGCTGGCAGGGAGCGGCGGCACGGGGCCGCGACGCCGGCTCCGACCCGAGGGCCCCTGCCGCCGTGCTTGGTCTGGGCTGGCCTGGCCCGGATGGCGGGCAGGGCCCCGGCCGCGCGCGGACTGATCGTGCCGATCTTGGCTACGCATCGGTGAGCAGTGGCCTAGGCTCAGGGTCCGCGGACGATGCCCCGAGACCGCCAAGACCGGCCAGCGGGGCGGCACGGGCGCACGAGTTGGCAGCGGAGCCTGCGACCGAGGAAGAGCTCGCAGCGGCCGGCAGCGGACCAGCGCCGCGTCGGCTGGGCCAGGCGCTCGCAGACGTTTCACGTGAAACCGGCGCACCGGTGCGGTCGGCAGCCGGACCCGAGCGAGGCGCTGGAGCGCCGCGGGCCGGGAGCTCGGGCGGCGTGACTGAGCAGGCGCGCGAGAGAGAGGTTCCGGTGGTTCATCCGGTGCAGCCAGCAGCCTCGGCGGATACGCCGATCGCCAGGGCGGCGCAGGCTGCGGTGGTGGCACGCTCGGGTGGCGACGCGTGGCCGAGGCCCACGTCGTGCCGGGTCATCACCATTGCCAACCAGAAGGGCGGAGTGGGCAAGACCACCAGCGCAGTGAACCTGGCCGCGGCGCTGGCAATGCACGGATGCCGGGTGCTTGTGCTGGACCTCGACCCGCAGGGCAACGCGTCCACTGCACTGGACGTCGATCACCGCTCGGGTGTTCCGTCGGTCTACGACGTGCTCGTTGACGACCAGCCGCTCGCCTCGGTTATCCGTCCGGTGGCTGGCTTTGCGCACCTTTACTGCGCGCCGGCCTCGATCGACCTGGCAGGCGCGGAGATTGAGCTCGTGCCACTGGTGGCGCGGGAGTCTCGACTGGCGCGCGCCCTCGCCAGCTATGACGCCTCCAGCCTTGACTACATCTTCATCGATTGCCCGCCGTCGCTGGGGTTGCTGACCGTGAACTCGCTCGTCGCTGCGCCCGAGGTGCTGATCCCGATTCAGTGCGAGTACTACGCCCTCGAGGGCCTCGAACAGCTGCTCCGCACGATCGAGCTCGTTCGCAGCCACCTGAACCCGCGGCTGTCGGTGACGACCATCCTGCTGACTATGTACGACGGGCGGACGCGCCTCGCTTCGCAGGTCGCCGACGAGGTTCGAGACCATTTCGGATCGGTCGTGCTGCGGTCCGTCATCCCCCGCAGCGTCCGCGTGAGCGAAGCGCCGAGCTACGGCCAGTCGGTGATGACCTACGACCCCGGTTCATCCGGTGCCGTGGCGTACCTAGAGGCTGCGAAAGAGCTCACCGGCCGGACCGCCGAGCTTCCCGCCTAACGGTCCTCGTCACTGGGACACCCGAGTCGGCGCGGGCACAGTTGTGCACGCCTGTGGATGACCGCCGATCCTGCCGTGTCGTCCTGTGGATGACGTTCTGTTCACGTGGGCACAGCCTGCCGTTGCTGGCAGTATGAGCACCGGACGAGATGCGGTCACGGCAACGGTGGCAACGGGCAGGTGACCCACGGCCGAATGGCGAGGAGCGTCAGTATGCCGCAACCAAGGCGCGGACTCGGTAAGGGTCTCGGCGCGCTGATCCCGACGGGTCCCCCGCTGCCACTGCCTGGCGAGCAGGACCCGGCGGCGGCCGGGTCAGCGTTGCGGATCTCGGGGGCATACCTGGAGGAAATACCCGTGACCGCGATCGATGCGAACCCGCGGCAGCCACGACGGGCGTTCGACGAAGACTCCCTGGCCGAGCTCGCGGCGTCGATCGAGACCGTGGGCCTGCTGCAGCCGGTGGTTGTCCGGCGATCCCCGGACGGCCGATACGAACTCATCATGGGTGAGCGACGCTGGCGTGCCTGCCAGCTCGCGGAGATCGATGTCATCCCGGCGATCGTGCGGGAGACCACCGACGATGAGCTGCTCAGGAACGCGCTGATCGAGAATCTGCACCGCGAGCAGCTCAACCCGCTCGAGGAGGCGGCCGCCTACCAGCAGCTCCTGGACGACTTTTCGGCGACTCACGAGGAGCTGGCCCGGCGCGTTGGCCGGTCAAGGCCGCACATTTCGAACACCATCAGGCTGCTGAGCCTGCCGCCCGCTGTACAGAAGCGGGTCGCGGCGGGCGTGCTCAGCGCAGGTCATGCCCGCGCGCTGCTCGCGATCGAGGATCCGGTCGCCCAGGACGACCTCGCCCGCAGGATCGTGGCCGAGGGCTTGTCGGTGCGTGCGGTAGAGGAGATCGTGGCGCTCGGTGCACATCCGGCGAAGAAGCCGCGGCGACCCGGTGCTCCTACGCCGGTCGCGCCCGCGCTGAAGGACCTGGCGGACCGGCTGTCGGATGTCCTGGAGACACGGGTGAAGGTCGAACTCGGCCAGCGCAAGGGCAAGATCGTGGTGGAGTTCGCTACGCTCGATGACCTTGAGCGGATCGTCCGGAGCATGTCTGGCGGCCTGGGTCCGAGCCGGCGGGGCTAGCGCGGGCTGCCGTAGGCTAGCCAGCCGTGGCGACGATATCGGGCAGAACATTCGGAAGCGACAATCACGCCGGCGTGGACCCGGCCGTCCTGGCGGCGCTGGGGGCGGCCAACTCCGGCGACGCCGTCGCCTACGGCGAAGACGACGCCTCTAAGGCAGCGGTCGCCCGGCTGTGTGCCGCCGCCGGAGCCAGGGAGGGTTACCTCGTCTTCAACGGGACGGGTGCCAACGTTCTCGCGCTGAGTCTGCTGGTGCGCCCGTACGAAGCCGTAATCTGCGCCGAGTCCTCCCATCTGAATGTCGACGAGTGCGGCGCTCCCGAGCGGGTCCTTGGCTGCAAGCTGCTGGCGGTGCCCACGCCGGACGGCAAGCTGACGCCGGACCTGGTCGCGACCAGGCTAACCGGCCTCGGCGACGAACACCGGGCACAGCCGCGGGTGCTCCAGATCGCCCAGGCAACCGAGCTCGGGACGTGCTACTCGCTCACAGAACTCGGCCAGCTCCGTGACTTCGGACACGAGCACGGCCTGCTGATCTATCTCGACGGCGCACGGATTGCCAACGCGGCAGCTCATCTGGGTTGTTCGCTGAGCGCCATCGCGGCGTGCGCCGACGTGCTGAGCTTCGGCGGCACGAAGAATGGCGCGCTCGGCGTCGAGGCCGTGCTCGTCATGGCCGGCGGCCTGACCGCCGGCGGGAAGTATCACCGCAAGCAGGTCATGCAGCTGGCTTCGAAGATGCGCTTCCTCGCCGCCCAGATCGATGCCCTGCTCGACGAGGACCGATGGCTTGCCAATGCCCGTGCGGCGAACGCCAGGGCGAGTCAGCTCGCCGCAGCCCTAGCGGTGGTTCCCGATGTGCGGGTGGCATATCCAGTTCAGGCCAACGGGGTCTTCACCGACGTGAGCCGGGACCTTGCTTGCCGCCTGCTGCAGGAGTGGCCCGCGCAGGTGTGGTCGGAGGCACCCGATGGCCGCCGGGCGGTCCTCCGCTGGATGACCGCGTTCGACACCGCCGAGGAGGACGTTGCCGAGGTCGCCGCGGCCATCAGCGAGGCCGCCGCTCGGACATCGGCCGAGGCCGCGGCGGTCCAGAGCGGCTGAGTCGCAGAGTTTCACGTGAAACGACTCGTGTCTCGCGCCCTCGGCAGGCTGTAGGCGGCTGCGTCTCTGCCGCCGAAGCCTGGCCGGTCAAAGAGGGTCAGCCGGGTGCAGACGTGGGTACGATTGGCCACAACGTCAGATCGTGACCGCACTGCTGTGGCTCCAGCGCTTTAACGGCACCGCCGTGGCGGTTTCGTCCACATCCGTTCAGTGTTTTCAGCTACCCGCCAGCACCGCCAGGGGCGCGCAGGGTATCGACCCGCAAGGAAGCACGTGTCACGCCGACTCGCGAGCATCACGCTCGACAACCTGGACGATCTCCCGCCGCGGTGCCGCCGGTGCGTTTTCTGGGAACTTGACCCGGTTAGTCAGGCGCGCGCCCTCGAGATCGGCGATCCGGCCCTGGAGAAGGAGGCCTGGATCTCGAACGTGCTGCTGGAGTGGGGAAGCTGCGGCAAGATCCTCTACGTCGACGGTGTCCCGGCTGGATACCTCACGTACGCGCCACCGAGCTACGCCCCCCGCGCCGCGGCGTTTCCGACCAGTCCGGTGAGCGCAGACGCAGTATTGCTCATGACCGCGCACGTGACGCCTGAGTTCGCCGGCGGGGGCCTCGGCCGGGTGCTGGTACAGGGCCTGGCGAAGGACCTCACGCGCCGCGGCATCAAGGCCATCGAGGCGTTCGGCGACATGACCTGGACCCAGCCGTCGTGCCTGGTGCCGGTTGACTTCCTGCTCTCGGTGGGCTTCAAGACCGTGCGCCCGCATGCCCGTTACCCGCGGCTGCGGCTCGAGCTGAAGACCGCGCTGTCGTGGCGCGAAGACGTCGAGGTGGCCCTGGAGCGACTCCTCGGCTCAATGCAGCCCGAACGGGCCCTGCGCCTCGCCTGAGGCCCTGTACCGGGTGTCGCGGCCCAGCCGGGTCCCTGGTCGGGCGCCCGGCGGCCGGGTCAGCGGACGACCCGCCGCCGGCCGACAGGAAGACCAGGCGCGCGCCCGATGGTCAGATGAAATCCGCAAGCTCGCGCAACAGCGCCGCCTTCGGCTTCGCGCCGACGATCTGCTTGACCACCTGACCGTCCTTGAAGACGTTCATAGTCGGAATGTTCATGATGCCGTAGCGCTGGGTAACCACCGGGTTCTGATCGACGTTCAGCTTGACGATGTCGATCTTCTCGCCGTGCTCGGTGGCGATCTCCTCCAGCACCGGGGCGACCTGTCGGCACGGACCGCACCACTCGGCCCAGTAGTCGACGACGACCGGCTTGCCGGCCTTCAGCACCTCAGCCTCGAAGGTCGCATCGGTCACTGCCTTGGTTGCGCCCACTTCTCGGACTTCCTTCCCATTGATAACGAGATCCCGGCCCCTGCGGCCGGGTTCCTCTTCAGGCCCGCCGCCGCAACGGCAGGCTCGGTCTGACCACCCCGGTACGCCATGAATCAGGCACCGGGACTAGCGACGGCGGCCGTCTGCGCGGCCGTCTGGTCCTTGTGATCCGCAAGCCATCGTTCGGCGTCGATCGCGGCGGCGCAGCCGGTTCCGGCCGCGGTGACCGCCTGGCGGTAGATCCGGTCGACGACGTCTCCGGCCGCGAACACGCCGTCGATGGCGGTGCGCGAGGTGGGGTGCTCGACCAGGAGGTACCCGTCGTCGTCGGTCGGCAGCTGGCCCTGGAACAGCTCGCTGCGCGGGTCGTGGCCGATGGCCACGAACAGCCCGGTCACCGGCAGCGTGCTCTCCTCGCCCGTCCGCACGTTAGCCAGGCGCACGCCGGACACCCGGTCCTCGCCCAGCACCTCGGCAATTTCGCTGTCCCAGGCGAACCGGATCTTGGGGTTTGCCAGGGCCCGATCCTGCATGATCTTTGAGGCACGTAGCGCGTCCCGCCGGTGCACGATCGTCACACTCTGTGCGAACCGGGTCAGGAAGGTCGCTTCCTCCATCGCAGAGTCGCCCCCGCCGACCACAGCGATGTCCTGCTCGCGGAAGAAAAATCCGTCGCAGGTCGCGCACCAGGACACTCCGTGCCCCGACAGCCGCTTCTCGCCGGGCACGCCGAGCTCCCGGTACCCGGATCCGGTCGCGATGATGACCGTACGCGCGTGGTAGGCATGCTCGCCGACGTGTACCACTTTCGGCGTGGCCCGCAGGTCGACGTCGGTGACGTCGTCAGGGACAAGTTCGGCGCCGAATCGCTCAGCCTGCTTGCGCAGCTGATCCATCAGGTCGGGGCCGAGGATCCCGTCAGGGAAGCCGGGAAAGTTCTCGACGTCAGTGGTGTTCATCAGCGCGCCACCGGCCGTGACCGAACCCTCGAAGACCAGCGGACGAAGCCGGGCCCTGGCGGCGTAGAGCGCAGCCGTGTAACCGGCCGGTCCGGAGCCGATGATGATGACATCACGTACGTCGGTCACTGCTCTGCGTCCCTTTCCGGGCTGGCCCCGTGAATGCACCGGCATAACCACCGGGCCCGGCGGGAGATTCCCTGCCAGGCAGGCCGGATCGCGGTCGGTGCCGGGCTCAGAGGTAGCCGAGCGGAGCCCGGGCGAGCACATCCTGGCTGCTGGCCGAGCATGTGTCGGTCACCACGAGGGCCTCGGCCTGCGTGGTCGTGCTGCCCGCGAACACGATGATGGTGGCGGGCTTGCCTCCGTACTTGGCCTCATCGATGAGCAGGACCGTCCGTCCCGGGCCCACCGTGTCGATGCAGCCGGCGAGCCCGGACCCTGCTGCGCTGGCCGAGGCGCCGTTCAGCGGGGCCAGCGCCGTCGGCGCGCTGGCGCTGGCGGACGGCGCGACGGTGGACTCCCCCCTGGACTCTGCTTCACGGACCGCGGCAATGGCCTGGCTGCGTAGCTCGCTCGGGACGAAGTTCGTGCTGGAGACGACCGTGTGAACCGTGCGCTGCGAACCGGCGTGGCCATAGGTGACATTCGGCCCGGGGGTCATCGGCTGGGCCGGCGCGGGCAGCGCCGCAGACGAGGGGGAACTCGTCACCCCGGACGGGAGGTCCCTGGCCAGCAGGTAGCCGGCACCCCCGACGAGTACGACCGCGCCGGCGGCGGCGACGAGTCGGGTCGCCGCCACCGAGAGACCGGGCAGATGCCAGCCACGCTGGCCGACCGGCTGACGCCGTGGCGCGGTCGGCAGGTCACGCCGGCCGGCCTCGGTGACTGGTGCCGCCGCGACGCGACTATTGACCTCAACCCGGATGGCGGTCTGGATCTGGACGGAAACGGTATCCGGCAATGCCGGATACGGGGTGTTAGCCAGGATCGCGGGCACTTCGCTGAGCTGCTGGCTGAGCCGCGTGCACTGGGCGCAGCCAGCCACGTGCGCGCTGACCCTCGCGGTCTTGCGGCGCCCCAGCTCGCCTGCGGCGAGGCTGGCAAGCACCACGGTGCTGGCGTGCCGGGTCATGACTGCTTGTCACCCCCCTCCCGCGCAGGTAGGACGCGCCGGGCGGCGGGTTGGTTCCGCCGGTTCTGTTCCGGCACCGAACCCGACCGCAGGTGTTCAAGCCGCGGCAGCAACCGAGCCCGACCCCGAGCGGCCCGGCTCTTCACCGTACCTTCCGATACCCCCAGTATTTCCGCGGCGTCGGCTACCGAGTAGCCGAGCATATCGACAAGCACGAGCGCGGCTTGCTGGTCGGGCACAAGCTGCTGGAGGGCGGCGCGGACGTCGATGGCGGTGTCCGTGGTGCCCGAGGGGTCGGAGAGCTGGCCGCCGCCGGTGGCAAGCGCGTCGAGGGCCAGCTCATCCTGAGCGCTGGCGGTCGGACGGGCAGCCCGACGGCGCATCCGGTCAAGAGCGGCATTTACCACAATCCTGTGCAGCCAGGTGGTGACCGCCGAGTCGCCCCGGAAGCTGTCCGCGCGGCGAAATGCCGCGATCATGGCATCCTGCAGGGCGTCAGCCGCTTCCTCGGGATCGCCCAGCGTCCGGATGGCGACGGCCCAGAGCCGGTCCCGGTGCCGCTGGAAGAGCACCCCGAACGCGTCCGGGTCGCCCGCGACGTGCCTTCTCAGCAGCTCAGCGTCTGATACCTCGTCGTCCTGGCCGGCCCGCGGCGCGGCAGCGGGTCTGCGCTGCTCGGGCAGGACGTAGCGGTCGGGCTGCTGGTCGTGTGGATCCGTCGCTACCTCCCCCCGGCCGGCATCCCGCGCAGCGCCAGCGGCAAGGCGCGCCAGCGGGCGGTGCTCGGAGCTGATCACTTCATCATGGCAAACCTCTGAGCACGGGCAGTGACCACCGTCACGTTCGGGGAACCGTGCCCGCATAGCGGCTGGGTAGGCGGTTACGGCGACCCGCGCACCACGACGCTGTAGATCTGGGCCGCGTAGGTGTTCGGCGGGCTGGCCATCGGCGGCAGCTTGGTAAACCAGATCACCAGGTACTGGCCGGTCACGCCGGATCGCACGGTGAACGTGTAGGTGCCGGACACATCATTGGCGCTGGCGACGGTGGTCATGGCGTCGAGATTGGCCGGGCTCCGGGTGCCGGACTCGCCGAGTTTGATCTCCACGTTCGCGCCCGGCACCGAGCCGAACGTAACCGTCACCGACGAGATGCGCACCGAACTGCCCAGGTCGAGGATGAAACCAGTGCCCGCCTTCAGGTTTCCGAAGTACGGGCTGCCGATGTACTGCTGGGTGCTCCAGCCGACCGGGTTGCCGTCGAGCACGTTCGCCGCTTCGTTGCTGTTTTCATCGCCCGCGTCACCGTTCGGGTTCAGCGCGTCGAACCCACTGGCGGAAACCGGCGTGATCACCGTCTCCTGGCTCGGTGGCGATGTCTTCGCGCTGGGCGACTTGCTGGCGCTCGGCGGGCTCGGCGACTTGGTCAGCAGGTGGACCGCGGCCGCGCTCGCGCCGGCGACGGCGACCAGCACCACGGCGGTCACCGCCAGCGCTTTGGCCGGACTGCGACGAGGCGGCGGGGGAAGGGAACGGGCTGGTGACTGGCCTTCCCAGCGCTGTGTCCGGTTCAGCCCCTGTGTCCGGTTCAGACCCTGCGACCGGTCGGCCCGCATGCGGTCGGCCTCGCGGCGGCCGCGCTGCATCGCCACCGTCGGCAGCTGCACGGGCGGAATGGCGACCGACAGCGCCGCGGCGAGCTCGGCGGGTGACCGGTAGGCCGCCTGAGCGTCGAGGCCGGGGAGTGCAAGCGCGCGCCCGGCCACCTCGTCCAGGGCCGGCGCCACCCCGGCCCGGACGAGGCTCGGCCGGGCCAGCTGGCCGTCTGGCTGGGGCGCGGATGGCAGCTCGGGGGACTCGGGGCCGGGCCACAGCCCGGTCAGCGCGGCGTACAGCAGCTGCCCGAGGCCGCGGGTGTCGGCGAGCTCGGGGTCGTCGGCGGCCACCCCGGAGAGCGCCGCATCGATGCCGAGGCCGGTCACCTTCACCCCGCCGCCGGGCGTCCACCGGATCGCGTCTGGCCGCAGGCACAGGTGCGCAAGCCCGGCGGCGTGCGCCCCGGACAGGGCGGCCGCCGCCTCGGCGACGATTCGAGCGGCCGCGTTCGGCTCGACGGACCCCTCTGCGAGCAGGTCGGCAAGGGTGTCGCCCACGGGCCATTCGAGCACGATGTAGCCGTGATCCCAGCTGTCCTCGACGTCGAATACCTGTGTGAGGCGGGTGTCGGTGAGCCGGCTGGCTGCCCTCGCGGCGGTCACCACCTGCTCGAGCCGCGGGAAGCCCGCCACGAAGGTGATCACGCTGACCGGGCGGGCCAGGATCTCGTCGATCGCCCGCCATGCCGCCCAGCCGCCGGCCTCGGCCAGCCGGTCCTCTAGGCGGTACCGGCCGCCGAGCCTGGTGCCCGGGTCTGAGGTGAACGTGCTCATGGTCGCGGGACAAAGGCGCGAGAGCCCTCGTACCTCCCCTCGCGTGCCGTAGGTGAGCGACGGTCGCTGGCACGGCGTAGACGAACAACGGTGCCGCACTCCAATGCTAGGCCGCCAGAGGCCGCTACGGCTGCCCTGTATCGACCTGGCTGCAAACCGTTACCGGCCGAGCCGCGCCATCACGGTGCGGGTCAGGCTCGTCAGCTCGTCGATTCGGAGCGCGCGGGCGAAGAGCAGGTACATGATCAACGCCAGGCCGCCGCCGATGATGACGACGACGAGGGCATCGCCGGTCAGAATGGCGACGATCACCGCCAGCAGCGCGGCGGGCACCGCTGCGGCGTGCATCCGGACCAGGGACCGGCCGATCAGGTACCCGTCGAGCCCGTGCAGTCGCCTGGAGAGGATGCGCCAGGCGATCACCGTGCCGACCAGGTTGGCCAGCCCGAAGCCCACTCCGAGGCCGGCCACTAGTTTGCCGCTCGGCAGTGAGTGGAGCGCGATGATGTTGGCCGCGATGTTGACGGCCATGGTGACCAGGCCGATGATCGCCGGCGTCCTGCTGTCATGCAGCGCGTAGAAGACCCGAAGCTGCAGCTGGAAGACCATGTAGGGCAACAGCCCGAGGCAGAACACGGAGAATACGACGCCCATGTATCTGGCCTGAGCGGGGTGAGTGGCGCCGTGCCCGAGGAACAGCACAGCAAGATCGGGGCCGAGTACCGCGAGCACGAGCGAGCACGGCACCACGATCGTGGCGGCGAGCCGAATGCCTGCCGAGAAGTCCTGCCGGACCAGGCGGTATCGACGCTCGGCCGCGTGCGCGCTCATCCGTGGCAGCAGCGCGGTGATGACCGAGATGCCGACGACGGCGTACGGCAGCTGGAACAGCAGCCAGGCGTTGTTGTAGTCGGTGATCCCGGCAGTGTTGGCGTCTCCGGCAACCTTGATGGTGACCAGGAACGCCACCTGGGTGGTGGCGATGTAGCCGAACATCCAGCCCGCCATCCGGCCGATCTCGGCGACCTCGACCCGGTGGAAGTCGGTGCGCGGATGCCAGCGGAAGCCGACCCGACGCAGGGCCGGCACGAGTGCGACCGTCTGGGCGACGATGCCGAGCGTGGTGCCGAGCCCGAGCAGGCCGACCTCGCTGCCGGACATCGTGGCCGGCGTCCGGTGCAGCCCGGCCATCGCGACGTACAGCCCGAGCACGCCGATGACGACGAAGTTGTTCACGATCGGTGTCCACATCGGCGCGGCAAAGCTGCCCCGCGAGTTGAGGATCGCGCCGATGAGCGAGCACACGCCGTAGAAAAAGATCTGAGGGATGAAGAACAGCGCGAAGATCACTGAAAGGTGCAGCGTCGACGGCGACTGCAGCACCTTCGAGCCGGCGTACAGGTGGACGATGGGAACGGCGGCCGCTGTGGCGACGATCGTCACGCCCGCGAGAGCAAGCGTGATGAGCGTGAACATCCGCTGGTCGTAACCCTCGCCGCGGCCGTCGTCGCGCTTCGCTGCATTCACGATCAGCGGGACGATGACGCTGGTCAGGATCCCGCCGAGGGCGAGGTTATACACCACGTTCGGCAGCGTGTTGGAGAGGTTGTAGGCGGCCGCGATGCCCGCCGCCCCGAGCGCGTAGCTCTGCGCGATGGTCCGCAGGAAGCCAGTGAGCCTCGAGCCGAGCGTGCCGACTGCCATGACGCCGCTGGACCTGGCGATCGACGCTCCTTCGGCGTCGGAGCGCGCGCCGGGCAGCACCGGTGCTGGCACCGCCAGGCCGGGCTGCGGCGCGCCCGTGCTCAGCGGCGCATAGCCGGCCGGGGCCGGTCTGCCAGGACCCAGCCTCCCAGCGCCCGGAAGCACCTGGCTGGGCCCCGAGGTGCGATCCAGCCGCCGGCGACCCGGCCTGGCGGAGGTCGGCGGCAACCCGCTCGG
>JASHPF010000349.1 GCA_030038295.1 Streptosporangiaceae bacterium | reverse complement strand
CGCCGACGCGCTCACCATCTCGGCGTGCGAGTGGGACCAGGCCACCCAGCAGGGCACCTCGTTCGCGCCTGCCCCGCCGTATTCGCAGAGCCCGCTGCCCGCGGCTAGCTTCGATCAGGTGCTGACGCTGACCCCGGGCAACGGAACTGGCTGCGCCACGGAGCCGGCCGGAGCGGATGGGCCAGGTACCTTCGGCTGGGTGCAGGCCGCGCCGGGAAGCTGTGCCTTGTCGATCAGCGGACCCACCTTCCCGGAGCGCACGGGAACGACGGTGACGCCGGCGTGCATGACGGCCTTGCAGAACGCGCAGCAGAACCAGGTCCCCATCCCCGTTCCCGTCTACGTGTCGCTGGACACCGGCACGAACACGTACGCGCTGCACGGCTTCGCAGACTTCGTCGTCACCGGTTACAACCTTCCGATTGGCTTCTTCGCGGCCGACTGGCTGAATCCGGCTAATACCTGCCAGGGCACGGACTACTGCCTCACCGGCTATTTCGTTCAGGGGCTCATCCCGTCCACCGGCAGCTTCGCTGGCCCCAGCCTCGGCGCCTACCTCATCGACCTGACCGGCTGAGCCGGCGACCGCACCGCAGAGTGGAGTTACTGTGAGAACCCGTTTGGCGACCATCACGCTGGCAGCCGTGCTGGCCTTGATCGGCATAGTCGCTGTCCTGGCCTACGTCCGCCAGGCCAATGAGCGGGCCGTGAACGGCCTGAAGGCGGAGACCGTCGAGGTGGCGGCCGCACCCATCGTCGCGGGTACCTCGCTGAAAGAGGCAAAGAGCGAGGGCAGGCTGACCACCGAGAAGGTGCCGGAGTCGTCGTTGTCGACGCCGGCGGTGCAGTCCGTGATCGGGTCTAACGAGGATCTGGTCGTGAGCGCCACCGTGGCGAAAGGCCAGGTGCTGCTGCAAAACATGCTGACCTCAGCATCAGCCTACGGCGCCCCGACAAGCAGCAGCTTTGTCATCCCGCCAAACATGGTCGCGGTCACCATCAACATGTGTGTCTCCGAAGCCGTGGCCGATTATGTCGTCCCGGGTTCGAATGTCGCAGTATTCGACACCCTCACCGGCAACGATTCCCAAGTTGATCGAACCTGTGATACCGGCCATCAAGTACTCACTGCGGGTGCAGTAGCCGGCACGCTGCTCGTCCTGGCGAAGGCCGAGGTCCTGGCCGTGGGCGTGAACCCTGGCACTTCGAGCACGTCCGGGGCAAGCAGCGTGGCCGCCACCACAGATCCGGCCAGCTCGACGTCGGCGTCGGCGGACGGTGAGGTGCTCGTCACGCTCGCCGTGGATCAGGCCGATGCCCAGCGACTTATCCTCCTGGATGAGGTAGGCCTGCCTTACCTGGCGTTGCTAGGGTCAAGTGCCAATCTGCAATTCGGGCCGGCCCCCAACGAGTTCCAGCTACCTTGAGTCGAGGAGAGAACCGTGCCCATACTCTGCGAGCCAGCGTCCAGCGCCGGGGAGCTGCTGTCCGGCATTGACGGGGAAGTGCGCAGGGCCGATACGCTCGCGGCTGCCGCCAAGCTGCTGGACAGCGACCCGCACGAGACCCTGGTGATCATCGGCCCGCGCGCCGTGACCAGTGACGCGCTGGCGTTCGCCGCATCGCTCCGGCTGGCGCGGCCCGCGGTGGGGGTCATCCTGGCCCGCAGGGAGGTTGACGTCACGCTGCTGATGCGGGCGATGCAGTCCGGCGTGCGTGACGTCGTGCAGGTCGGGGACGACGCGGCGATGGCGGCTGCCTGCCGCCGGTCCTACGAGGTCACGCGGCGGATGCTGGCGCCGCCGGCGGACGAGGAGTCCGCGCCGGGTCAGATCGTCACCGTGTTCGCCGCGAAGGGGGGCTGCGGCAAGACGACGCTTGCCGTCAATCTCGGTGTCGCGCTGGCCAGGCTGGGCGTCCGCCGGGTTTGTGTCGTCGATCTCGATCTCTCGTTCGGCGACGTGGCCATCAGCGTCCAGCTCGACCCGCTGCGAACGATCCTCGACGCCCTGCCGATGGCAGGCCACCTGGACGAGTCGGGGGCCGCCTCGCTGCTGACTCGGTACCAGCCCGGCCTTGACATGCTGCTCGCCCCGGTCACCCCGGGCGACGCAGAGAAGATCCCGCCCAGGCTGGTCGGCGAGCTGCTCGCGGTGTTGCGGGGCATGTACGACTTCGTCATCGTCGACACGCCCGCCCAGTTCAACGAGCACGTACTGACGGCGATGGACGTCTCGTCGCAGCTCGTGCTGCTCACTACCCCGGACGTGACCGCGCTGAAGAACCTCCGGGTCGCGCTGGACATGCTGGACATGCTGTCGTACCCGAGACAGATCCGCTCGGTGGTGATCAACCGCGCTGACTCGAAGGTGGGGCTCAGCCTCGAGCAGGTGCACAAGGTCGTGCGGTCCGAGGTCGGGGCGCACATCCCCTCGAGTCGTGCCGTGCCCGTCTCGGTGAATAAGGGCGTGCCCATCGTGCTGGACAGCCCCGGCCATCCGGTCAGCCAGGCCGTGATGAAATTTGCGCAACAGCGCCTGCTTGGCCCGTCGACCCCACGGTCAGCAGAAGGCCGGTCCCGGGGTAAGAGGCGAGTCGCATGACGCTGTCCGACCGCCTCTCCCAGCGGGGACCCGCCACCGGGCCGGTCGTCGAGCGGCGCACGCCGAAGCGCACGGCCCGCTATGCAGACCCATTCGGCCCGCTGAAGCGGAGTGTCCACGAGGCGCTGCTCGCCATGCTGGGCCCGAAGCTCTACGACACGCACCTGGACGAGCGCGAGCTGGGGCAGCAGGTCACCCAGGCACTGCAGGTGGTGCTGCAGCGCGATGAGACGCCCATGACGGTGGCCGACCGGGCGCGCGTGGCGCAGGAGGTGGCCGATGACATCCTCGGCCACGGACCGCTGGAGCCGTACCTGCGCGATCCTGGCGTGTCCGAGATCATGGTCAACGGCCACGACCAGATCTACGTTGAGCGGAACGGGCGCCTGTCGCCGGTGGGAGCCTCGTTCGCCGACGAGGCGCATCTGCGCCGCACCATCGAGAAGATCGTGGCGCGGGTCGGCCGGCGGGTAGACGAATCCAGCCCGATGGTCGACGCGCGGCTACCGGACGGGAGCAGGGTCAACGCGGTCGTGCCACCGGTCGCCCTCGACGGGTCGCTGCTGACGATCAGGAAGTTTGCCGCTGAGCCGCTCACCGTCGGCCATCTCATCCAGTTCGGCACTATGACCCCGCAGGTAGCGGACCTGTTGCGGCTCTGCGTGCAGGGTCGTCTCAACATGGTGATCGGTGGCGGCGCCGGCTCGGGCAAGACGACGACGCTCAACGTGCTGTCCGCCTTCATTCCAGAAGACGAGCGGATCATCACCATCGAGGACGCGGCGGAACTGCAGCTGCGCCAGGACCATGTGCTCCGGCTCGAGGCGCGGCCGGCCAACCTGGAGAAACGGGGTGAGATCACCATCCGCGACCTGGTCCGCAACGCACTGCGGATGCGACCAGACCGGATCATCATCGGCGAGGTGCGCGACGCGGCCACGCTCGACATGCTCCAGGCGATGAACACCGGCCACGAGGGCTCCATCACCACCATTCACGCCAACTCGCCGCGCGACACGCTGTCGCGGCTGGAGACGATGGTGATGATGGCGGAGGTCGACCTGACGCAGCGCGCCATCCGCGAGCAGATGGCCTCGGCGATCGACCTGATCGTGCACCAGGCCCGGCTGAAGGACGGCTCCCGCCGGATCACCCAGATCACCGAGGTGCAGGGCATGGAGGGCGAAGTCGTCGTGCTCCAGGATGTCTTCAGGTTCGACTTTCACGCCGGGACCGATCAGTTCGGCCAGCCGCGTGGCCTGCTGCGCCCGACCGGCCTGCGCCCCATGTTCCTTGACCGGCTGGGGGAGCGCGGTGTCCAGGTGTCACCGGGGATCTTCCAGCCGCAGGCGTACGGAGCGTCAGCCCGGTGAACCTGTCACTGGCCGTAGGCCTGGGCGCGATCTTCGCAGCCCTGTTCCTTGTCGTGGTGACAGTGCTCGGCTCCCGGGCGCGTGCTGGCCAGCAGCGGGATCTCGCCGGGCGGATTGGCAGGTACGGCCCCCGGCACGGGCCCGGTCTGGTCAATGACGATCGGGGCGCCGGCGCCGCGAGAAAGGGCGGGAGCGTCGCGCTGGACGTGACCAAGCGGCTCATGAGCCCCGCGGCTCAGCAGCGCCTGTCCGCCCGGCTGGAGCTGGCGGCGGTCCCGCGCAAGCCCGCCGAATGGGTACTGCTCGGCGGATGCGTGGCCGTCGTCACCGCTGCCGCCGTTAGCGTTCTCACGGACGTCTACATCGGTGTCCCGGTGGGGGCGGTGGTGGGGTACCTCGGCATGCGAATGCTGCTGAGCTTCCTCATCCGCCGACGTCGCGCCGCATTCGCGGAGCAGTTGCCGGACCTGCTGCAGATACTTGCCAGCTCGCTTCAGTCGGGCTTCTCGCTGCTGCAGGCCCTGGATGCGGCGGTACGAGAGGCCGCCCAGCCGGCCGGCGGGGAGTTCACCCGCGCCCTGGCAGAAGCCAGGCTCGGAGCAGACCTCGAGGACTGCCTGCAGACCATCGCGGACCGGATGGCCTCGGAAGACCTGCGGTGGACGGTCATGGCCATCCGCATCCAGCGCGGGATCGGCGGCAATCTTTCCGAGGTACTCAATACCACGGTGAGCACCATCAGGGAACGCGGGTACCTTCGCCGCCACGTACGCGCGCTGAGCGCGGAGGGTCGGCTGTCTGCCTACGTTCTCGTCGTACTGCCGGTGGCAGTCGGCGTCTTCCTGTTCCTCACCGAGCCCAGGTACATGCGCCCGCTCTACACGACGCATGTCGGCGAGCTCATGCTCGCCGGCGCCGTGGTGCTGGTGATAGCTGGCACAGCGCTGATGCGCCAGATGATCAAAATAGAGGTCTAGGATGGCGGGTTCTGGGCTCCTCTACGGCGGGATCGCGGCGCTCGTGCTGGCGGTCGTCGCGATGACCACGGGGCTGGTTCCGACCCGGCAGGGGAAACGCAGCGTGACGCAGGCACTGGCCGCGATCGACGAGCGGTACACCCGCGACATCGGGACCGTCGGGCGGACCCGGGGCGCCGGCCGTCTCCAGCTGCCCGACTGGCTGCCGAATCTGGCAAGCCGGCTGTCACCAGGCTCCGCCCGCGTGTCCCTGCAGCGCAGGCTGGACGTCGCAGGCAACCCGCCGGGCTGGACCCCGGACCGGGTGCTGGCGGCCAAGGCACTCTGTCTGGTCGTACTCGGCGCGTTCGGCGCTCTGTTCGGGCTGCGGAACCCGGCCCTGCTCGTCCTGACGGCCGCTGCCGGGGGGGCCGTGGGTTTCTTCCTGCCCGACGTGCTGCTCTACAACTCGGGCCTGAAGCGCCAGCACCAGATCGCCATCTCCTTGCCGGAGGGGCTTGACCTGCTCACTATCTGCGTGGAGGCCGGTCAGGGCTTCGACGCCGCCGTGGCGCAGGTCGCCCGCAACCTCAAGGGACCGCTGGCGGCGGAATTCGCGCGGGTGCTGCAGGAGATGCAGATCGGTAAGTCACGCGCCGAAGCGATGCGGGCGATGGCCGAGCGCTCGAGCGTGCCGGAGCTTCGGGCGTTCGTCGCGGCCCTGACCCAGTCCGCCGAGCTGGGTATTCCGGTCGCCTTGGTGCTGCGGGAACAAGCCAAGGAAATGCGGGTGCGGCGTCGTCAGCGTGCCGAGGCGGAAGCGCAGAAGGTGCCGGTCAAGATCACTTTCCCGCTGATCGGCTGCCTGCTCCCCGCTCTCTTCGTCGTCGTCCTCGGGTCAGGGCTCATCACCATCGCGCATTCGGTTTTTCACGTGCTCAAGTAGGAGGCGTTGTGGCCGTATCGCTCCCCCGCGCACGGCTCGACGTCGGCAGGCTGATCATGGTGCCGGCGTTCGCCGCGGTCCTGGTCGCCGACGCTGTCAGCCTGGACCGCGGGGCCCATTCCGGGGTCGGCGGCATGCTACGGTCCGCCGGCACCGTGCTCGTGCTGGCCTTCTACGCGCTGGCCATCTGGTGCTACCTTCGGCGCGTTCCGGCGGTCGCCACCAGCGGTTCGGTGACCGCCCACGGCGCGGCGCTGGCCGGGACCTGGCTGCCGGTCGTGCTTCCGTTGTTCCATGGCGCGCCGGCTGCGCCGGGCCGCCAGGCTCTCGCGGACGTCCTGCTGATCTGCGGCATGGCGTGGGCCGTATGGTCCCTGCGATACCTCAACCGCAGCGTATCGGTGCTCGCCCAGGCTCGTGAGGTCGTCATCCAGGGCCCCTATCGCTGGGTTCGTCATCCCGTCTATCTCGGCGAACTCGTGTCGTCTCTGGGTCTTGCCATCGCGGTCAACAGCTTCCTGGCCCTGGCGCTCTGGGTTGCGCTGTGCGGTCTGCAGGTCTACCGGGCCGCGCGAGAGGAGCAGGTGCTGCTTGCGGCCCTGCCGGACTATCGCGGCTACCGAAGCCGGACCGCCGCGCTGCTGCCTGGCGTTTTCTGAAAGGCGGGGTGCGAGGTGCCACGTGTCGATGTGACGGCGGTCGGCGGAACCGTTGGTGCGGGTCGTGGCGCTGGCTGGCCGCCGGTGGACGCCTCCGTATATTCCCGGCCGCATCGGAGCAAAATACGCTGCCTCTTTTGCTATTTGGCGTGCACTGAGTACCTGATTCGGCCAAAATAACGAAATTCTGCTTTTACGCAGAACCTGTTTTAGGGGGGTGGGCCTTATGACAGAGGACGCAGCTGATGCGCCGCTGTCGCGGCGGGTGCCGGGTGCGGCTCGTCCGGGTCCTGGTCAGCCGGCCAAGCCAGTCCTGTCGGAGTCGGTGCTGCACCGCATGAAGGCCGCGATCGATGCCGAGCACGCGCACGCCGACCTACGGCATGCGGACGACCCGAATACCGAGCCGTTGCCGCGAGTGACCGTATCCGGGTCACCGAGCAAGCGCGCCGCGAAGCGGCCGCCTAGCCCGTCCGGCATGGGTCCGGACCCTGAGCCGGCCGCGGATCTCGCGGCAGAGCCGGAACGTGCTGCCAAGCCGGGCCGTTCCGCCGGGCGACCGCGTGCCGAGGAGCCACGGGCCGCGACGCCGCTGCGCGCCGTGCCGCCGGATTGGGTGGATGCCGAGGAGTCAAAGCGGGCCGAGGAATCATCGCACGCTCAGGAGCCGCTGCGCGTCGCGAAGGCACTGCGCGCGGTGGAATCAGAGTCGGCCATCGCCGCGGCGGCGCCAGCTCCGGCGGAGCCGTCAGCCCTGGCGCAGCCGCCAGCCCCGGCCCCGCTTCCCGTTGCGGCGCAGGCGCCCGCTCTGGCGCAGCCGCCAGTCGCACCGAAGCCGCCCGCTCCG
>JASHPF010000348.1 GCA_030038295.1 Streptosporangiaceae bacterium | reverse complement strand
AGGCCTCACGGGGCCGGGCGACGCGCGGGTCGAGGGCATTCCGGCGCCGCGACCCGGCAACGGCAACGGGCGCTCGGCCGACTCGGCCGGGCCGCGGCGGAAGTCGGTGGTGTTCGAGGAGGACGACGAGCTCGACGTGCCAGACTTCTTGAAGTGAACCTGGTCACGCCCGCGCCGGACCTCGGTGACGGCGTGCGCGCCGGGTTCTCCAGCCGGGTCGGCGGGTCCAGCCGACCGCCGTACGACGCGCTGAACCTCGCGCTGTCTGTCGGCGACGACGAGGCGGCGGTCCAGGCCAACCGGCTGGCGCTCGCGGTGGAGTGCGGCCTGCCGCCAGCGGGCCTGACCTGGATGCGGCAGGTGCACGGCCGCGACGTCTGGTATGCCGCAGCGGACCAGCCGGGTCCGCGGGAGCCCGTCGATGCGATGTTCACCGACCAGCCCGGCCGGGCGCTGTGCGTCCTCGTGGCCGACTGCGCCCCGGTGCTGCTCGCCGACCCGCGCGCCCGGATCGTCGGAGCGGCGCACGCGGGCCGCGAGGGCCTGCTGGCCGGCGTGATTCCGGCGCTGGTGACGGCGATGACTAGCGCGGGCGCGAGCCCGGTCCGGATGCGCGCGGTCATCGGCCCGGCGATCTGTGGCGGCTGCTATGAAGTGCCGCCCGAGCTGCAGGCCAGGGTCGCCGCGGTCGTTCCGGCCGCGGCGTGCGCGACGAGGGCGGGCAGCTGCGGGCTGGACATCGCGGCCGGCGTGCGCGCGCAGCTTGCGGCCGCGGGAGTGGCCCGGATCGACGCCGACGGCCGATGCCCGATGCAGGTGGCCGACCTGTACTCCTACCGGCGGGAGGGCCGGACCGGCCGGTTCGCCGGCCTGGTGTGGCTGGCGCCATGACTGATCAGGCTGGCGCCGTGAGCGAGCGGCTGGCCGAGCTGGCCAGCAACCTTGCTACCGTCCGGGCACGGATCGCCGCTGCCTGCACCGCCGCGGGGCGAAACCCCGCCGACGTCACCCTCATCGCCGTGACCAAGACGTTCCCGGTGTCGGACATCGTGCTGCTGAGCCGGCTCGGCGTCACCGAAATCGGCGAGAACAGGGACTCAGAGGCGGGCCCGAAGGCGGCCGCGGCCGCCGCGGCCGGGCTGGCGCTGCGCTGGCACTTCGTCGGGCAGCTGCAGGTCAACAAAGCTGGCAGGGTGGTCGGCTACGCGGACGTGGTGCACTCGGTGGACCGCATCCGGCTGGCCGAGGCGCTGGGTCGCCGGGCCGGCACCGCCGGGCGCGTGATCAGCTGCCTGGTGCAGGTGAGCCTCGACGAGCCGAGCCTCGCGGCCGGCCGCGGCGGCGCAGATCCTGCCGAGGTTCCGGCGGTCGCGGCCGCCATCGCCGCGCAGCCAAGCCTGCGGCTGGCCGGCGTCATGGGCATCGCCCCGCTCGGCCAGCCGGCCCGGCCCGCCTACGCCCGGCTCCGGCAGATAGCCGAACTCGTGCGGACGGCCCATCCCGGCGCGCAGATGCTGTCGGCCGGGATGAGCGCTGACATGGGCGAGGCCATCGCCGAAGGCGCGACACACGTGCGAATCGGTACGGCGTTGCTCGGCGGCCGGCGGCCCTTCGTCAGGTAATGTCCGACGCGTGGCACCCAGCCTGACCTGGGCCGCCCTGGCGTGCACGACGGAGGACAGACGATGGCCAGCGCGATGCGCAAGATGGCGGTGTACCTCGGCCTGGTAGAAGATGATCGCCAGTTCGAGGATCAGTATCAGGACGACTACGGCGACGAGTACGACGACTACGGTGCCGAGCTGGTGGCCGAGGATGACCGGCACGACGTGCACGCGCCCGACCTCCGGCCCGGCGACCGGCGGCCTGGCAGCCAGATCCAGACCACCGACCTGGCGAGGATCACGACCTTGCATCCGCGCACGTACAATGAGGCTCGTACAATTGGGGAGCACTTCCGCGAGGGCACTCCGGTGATCATGAACCTCACGGAGATGGTTGACAGCGATGCAAAGCGCCTAGTCGACTTCTCCGCTGGCCTGATCTTCGGACTGCGGGGAAGCATCGAACGGGTCACCAACAAGGTGTTCCTGCTGTCCCCGGCCAATGTCGAGGTGGCGGCCGAGGACAAGGCCCGCATCGCGGAGCGTGGCTTCTTCAACCAAAGCTGACCGTCGGCTTGCTGGCTGGCGGCCAGGGCAGGAATCTGCAGGGACCGTTAGGTGAACATATTCAAAGACGTCGCCTTCTATGTGCTCTCGGTCTATCTTGTGCTGCTCATCGGTCGGATGATCTTCAGCTGGATCCAGGTCTACGCCAAGACGTGGAGCCCGCACGGCATCCTTCTTGTGATAGCTGAGGGTGTTTACTCCGCCACTGATCCGCCGCTGAGATTTCTAAGGCGCTACATTCCCTCGGTCCGTCTCGGTAGTGTGGCCCTGGACCTCAGCTTCATCGTGCTGTTCCTGGTGGTCTACGTGCTCTGGCAAGTCTCGCACTGACCGTAAGATCATCAGGTAGCGTCCATAGGGGACAAAAGCTCCAGGGAGAAGAGAGATGCCACTGACGCCCGCGGACGTGCGGAACAAGCAGTTCAGCACTACCAGGCTCAGGCCGGGCTACGACGAAGAGGAAGTCGATGCCTTCCTCGATGAAGTAGAAGCAGCGCTCGATGAGCTCATCCAGGAGAACGAAGAGCTCCGGGCCAAGCTGGCAGAGGCGATGCGTGGTCGCCCGCCGGTTTCGCTGACCCCGCAGCCCGAGGTCCCCGAGATCATGCCTGAGCCAGTCCGGCACGAGCCCGAGCGCCAGCCGGAGCCCGTCATGATTTCCCGGCCCCGGCCGGTCGAGGACAACATGGACACGGCGGCGCGGGTGCTCGCCCTCGCCCAGCAGACGGCCGACCAGGCGATCGCCGATGCGCGCCGGGAGGCGGACGAGACGCTCGGCCGCGCTCGCCGCGAGGCGGACGACATCCTCACCAAGGCCCGTCGCCAGGCCGAGCAGGTCACCAGCGACGCCCGGACCAGGGCCGAGAGCCTCGAGCGGGACGCACAGGAGCGGCACCGCCAGGCGATGGGCTCGCTCGTGCAGTCGCGCGAGGAGCTCGAGCGCCGGGTCGACGACCTGCGTGCCTTCGAGCGCGAGTACCGGAGCAGGCTGAAGGCGTACCTGGAAGGCCAGCTGCGCGACCTGGAGGCAGGCGCTGCGGACAGCGGCGTGTTCCCGGCCGTCGGCACCGGCCCGCAGCAGTCGCCGGCCGGCGTCGGCATGGGCCGTCTGGACATGCGCAACGGCAGCCCGGCAGGCGGCTACCAGCCGATGCCTGAGGCCGTGGCGCACAACGGCGGATTCCACACGTCGGACTCGGTCCAGCACGACCGTCGCTAGCCCGGTCTGCCCACGCGCGGACGCGCGGAGCATTCTGAGTGACGCGAAGCGAATGCGGCAGCATGGCGAACCGGGTCGGTAACGGCGCGGCGACCGGAGGGCTCCGATGATCCGGTTCGGCGTGATCGTGTCCGTCGTGGTGGTGGCCGTAGGCCTGCTCATCGTGGGCGCGGTCGCTGCCGAGCTGACCCTGGTGTACGTGTCGATCGGGCTCGCGGCGCTGGCCCTGCTGATGCTGATCGTCGGCGTCGCGGTGTGGCGGGACCAGGTGTTCGCCGACTCGGGCCAGCGAGACGAGCGGGACCTGGCCCCGGTCGGGGCCACCGGTCAGGTCGGACGGCCCGCAGACGGGCCCGGTGTGCCGGCGGACTGGCGCGACCGCGCCGTGGCGAGGCCGGGCCCGGCCGGACCCAGGCCGTCGCCGCGGGTCGGCGACACCCGAGAAATCGGGCTGCCGATCGGCGCGCTGCCCGAGCGGGAGGAGCCGGCCGGACGGGAGCACCGACCCGCGGGCGAGGCACGACCCACCGAGCAGCTGCCGCGTCCTGGCGAAGCCGCAGGCCGGCCGACACGACGTGAGCCAGCGCCCGGGCAGCGCGCTGGAAGCGAGGCTGCGGCGGCGGACCGG
>JASHPF010000347.1 GCA_030038295.1 Streptosporangiaceae bacterium | reverse complement strand
ACGCCCCGGCAGACCGCCGAGGATGTCGTGGCGATGTGGCGGCGGACCGGGCTGCCGGCCGGCCAGCTGCCCGCGCAGGTCGTGATCACGCCGGCCTGCGGCCTCGCCGGGGTCGCGCCGGCCGCGGCGACCGCGGCGCTGCGGCACTGCCGGGAGGCGGCGAGGGTCGCGGCCGAGATGATCGAGGAGAGCAGCCGATGACGCAGCAGGATCCCAGGGAGCGGCACGCCGAGCTGGCCGCCGAGCTGCTGGAGGCCCAGTACCGCTACTACGTGCTCGACTCGCCGCTGATCTCCGACATCGACTACGACACGAAGATGCGGGAGCTGGAGAGCATCGAGCAGCAGATCCCCGAGCTGCGGACGCCGGACTCGCCGAGCCAGCGCGTCGGCGGCGCGATCTCCACCGAGTTCACCCCGGTTCAGCACCTGCGTCCGCTGGAGAGCCTCGACAACGTGTTCTCGGCCGAGGCGCTGGACGGCTGGGTGACGAGGGCGGAGCGGCTCGGCGGCTCGGGTCCCTACCTGTGCGAGCTCAAGATCGACGGGCTGGCGGTCGCGCTCGTGTACCGCAAGGGCCGCCTGACCCGGGCAGCCACCAGGGGCGACGGACGGACCGGCGAGGACGTCACGCCCAACGTGAAGACCATCGCGGCGGTCCCCAACAAGCTGACGGGATCCGGATGGCCGGACGTCATCGAGGTCCGTGGCGAGGTCTTCCTGCCGGTGGCGGCCTTCGAGGAGCTCAACGAGAAGCTCACCGCCGCGGGCAAGCCGGCGTTCGCCAACCCACGCAACTCGGCGGCCGGCTCGCTGCGGCAGAAGGACCCGCGCATCACGGCGTCCCGAGCGCTCAACATGATCCTGCACGGCATCGGGCTCGTGGCGGGACTCGACGACCCGCCGCAGACTCAGTCTGGCTGGTATGACCGGCTGAGGTCGTGGGGGCTGCCGGTCAGCGACCGGTACCAGGTGGTGCCCGGCATCGACGGCGTCCGCGCGTACATCGCGCACTACGCCGAGCACCGGCACGACCCGCCGTACGAGATCGACGGCGTGGTGGTCAAGATCGACGCCATCGACGGGCAGCGGCTGCTCGGCTCGACCAGCCGGGCGCCGCGCTGGGCCATCGCCTACAAGTACCCGCCGGAGGAGGTCAACACCCGGCTGCTGGACATCCGGGTGAACGTGGGCCGCACCGGCCGGGTCACCCCGTTCGCGGTGATGGAGCCGGTCAAGGTCAGCGGGTCGACGGTGGAGAACGCCACCCTGCACAACGCCGACGAGATCAAGCGCAAGGGCGTGCTGATCGGCGACATGGTGGTGCTGCGCAAGGCCGGCGACGTCATCCCCGAGGTCGTGGCGCCGGTCGCGGACCTGCGGACCGGGGACGAGCGCGAATTCGAGTTCCCCACGCACTGCCCGGCCTGCGGCACCGAGCTGGCGCGCGAGGACGGCGGGGTGGACTGGCGCTGCCCGAACGCGCGGTCGTGCCCGGCCCAGCTGCGGGAGCGGCTGTTCCACCTGGCCGGCCGCGGGGCGCTGGACATCGAAGTGCTCGGGTACGAGGCCGGGGTGGCGCTGCTGGACTCCGGGCTGGTGACCGACGAGGGCGACCTGTTCGCCCTGACCGCGGAGCAGCTGGCCACGGTGCCGTTCTTCACCACCAAGGCCGGGGCGCTGACGGCAAACGCGACGCGGCTGCTGGTGAATCTCGAGGAGGCCAGGCACCGCCCGCTGTGGCGGATCCTGGTGGCGCTGTCCATCCGGCACGTCGGCCCGACGGCCGCACGGGCGCTCGCGGCCGCGTTCGGCTCGGTCGAGGCCATCGCCACCGCCCCGGAAGCCGAGCTGGTCATGGTCGAGGACGTGGGCCCGACCATCGCCAGGTCGATCCGCGACTGGTTCGAGGTGGACTGGCACGTGGCGATCGTCGACAAGTGGCGGGCGGCCGGGGTCGACCTGGCCACCGCGGGCTTCGTCTCGCCGCAGCGCGGGACCGAGCCTGCGCAGGGCCCGCTGGCCGGCCTGACCATCGTGCTGACCGGGACGCTGGCGGGGCAGACCCGGGAGGCGGCGGCCGAGGCGATCCAGGCCCGGGGCGGCAAGGTCGCCGGCTCGGTGTCGACGAAGACGAGCTTCGTGGTCGCCGGGGAGAACCCCGGCTCGAAGCTGGACAAGGCCGAGTCGCTCGGCGTGCCGGTCCTCGACGAGCAGGGGCTCGCCGCGCTGCTGTCGGACGGGCCAGGCGGCGTGGCTACCCCGAGGCAAGCCGGCTGAGGTCCGCGGCGCGTGTCGTAACTCCCGATCACCAGTTGTAACGGATAGTGTGCAATTGGCTTCGGGAAGTACGTTTTTGGCCGTAGCATTAACGGACAGCGGCGAGCGCTGCACGGTGCGCGATGCTTGGCCGATGAGGAGTCATGGCAGACCCGACCGATACCAGGGACATCGGCCCGCGCGTCGGCTCGCCGCTGTGGGTCTATATGACGCTGGTCACGGTGGCGGGCGCCGCCGCGTTCGTGCTGGCCGCGACCAGGCTGATGAACCTGCATCCGCTGGCCGAGCATCCGCTGCCCTGGGTGCTGGTCGCGCTCGTGTTCTTCGGGGACATCTGGCCGATCGTCACCCCCGGCCGGCCGAGTTCGGAGTCCCCGCGGGCGTCCATCGTGTTCAGCTACGCGGCGCTGATCGCCTGGGGGATGCCGGTCGGCGTGGTGCTGGCGACGACGTCGGCCACGGTGGTCCTGCTCGGCAAGCGCCGGTCTCCGCACCGGGTCGCGTTCAACGCGGCGGTCACGGCGCTGTCGATGTCGGCGGCGGGACTGGTGCTGTACGGCCTGGACCTGCAGCGACCGCCGTTCAAGGCCGGCAACAAGATCATCCTGGAGCACTGGTGGGTCCCCGCGGGGTATGACGTCTGGCGGATCCTGCTGGCCGGCGCGGCGTGCTTCGCCGTGAGCTTTGTCCTGGTCAGCGTCGCCATCGCCGTGCACAACCGGCAGCCGGTCGGCCAGACACTCCGTGGTCGGCTCCCGTATCAGGCGCTGACGAACGCCGTGCTGTACGCCGTCGCCCCGCTGGTGGCCGTCGTCATCTACACGTGCTCGGCCTACTTCCTGCTGCTGTTCGCGGTGCCGCTGATCGCGTTCCACGTCGCCGCCGCCATCTCGGTGCAGCGCGAGCATCAGGCGAACCACGACGAGCTGACCGGGCTGCCCAACCGGGCGTTCCTGATGCGGAGCCTGGCCCGGATGCTCGACCAGGCGGCGAGCTCGGGCGCCACGGTGGGCTTCCTGCTGCTGGACCTGGACCGCGGTCTCAAGGAAGTCAACGACACGCTCGGCCACGCCGTGGGGGACCGGCTGCTGCGGCTCGTCGCGCACCGGCTCACCCACAGCGTCCGGCCCGGCGATCTGGTGGCCAGGCTGGGCGGGGACGAGTTCGCGGTGCTGCTGCCGGCGGTGAAGGACGCGGCGGTGCCCCGCGAGGTCGCCGCCCGGCTGCGGGCCGCCGTCGCCGAGCCGATCCGGCTCGAGGGCATGTCGTTCGTGATCGAGGTGAGCATCGGGATCGCCATGTACCCCGACGACGCGACCGCCGACGAGACCCTCGTCCAGCACGCGGACCTGGCGATGTACCTGGCCAAGCAGCGGCGCAGCGGAGTCGAGCGGTACATCGCCGACCTGGACCGCAACTCGCCAGCCAGGCTCGCGCTGTTCGGCGAGCTGCGCCGGGGCCTGGACCGCGGCGAGCTCGAGCTGCATTACCAGCCGAAGGTGTACCTGGCAGACGGCCGGCCGGCCGGGGTGGAGGCGCTGGTCCGGTGGCGGCACCCGGTCCGCGGCGTGCTGGCCCCGCGTGACTTCATCCCCGTCGTGCAGCAGTCCTACCTGATGCGCGAGGTCACCGCCTTTGTCATCGAGACCAGCGTGGCCCAGGCCGCGCAGTGGCGAGAGTCGGGTCTCGCTGTCCAGGTGTCCCTCAACGTGTCCGGCCGGGACCTGCTGGACACCGGCCTGGCCGACCTCGTCGAGCGGAGCCTCGGCCGGAACGGCCTGCCGCCCGACGCGCTGCTGCTGGAGATCGACGAGCGCGTGCTGACCAGCGAGCCCGCCCACGCGGTCGCGACCGCCGAGGCACTGGCGGACATCGGGGTCGGCCTCAGCCTGGACGACTTCGGCACCGGATACTCCTCGCTGCTGCGGCTCAAGCGGCTGCCGTTCGGCGAGATCAAGGTCGACTCGTCGTTCATCGGCCGGATGCTCGAGTCACCCGACGACAAGGTGGTCGTGAAGTCCATCCTCGACCTCGCGGCGGCGCTCGGCATCATGTCGGTCGCCGAGGGCGTGGAGTCGGCGGCGGTGGCGGCCGCGCTTACGACCATGGGCTGCGTCGCCGGACAGGGCTGGCATTTCGCCAGGCCCATGAACACGGTCTCGACGACCGCGTGGCTGTCCGAGCGCAGCGTGCGCGTGGTGCCCGTCAAGGCGCAGCCCGTCTCCTAGCGCCCGGCGGATAATGCCGTCGGACCGGCCGGGCCGGCCGCCTAGGATAGCCTGCATGGCGATCACCAGGGACGAGGTAGCCCACCTGGCCAGGCTGTCCAGGCTGGCCCTGACCGACGCCGAGCTCGACCAGTTCGCCGGCCAGCTTGACCAGATCCTCGCGGCCGTGGCGCGCGTCCAGGAGGTCGCTGCCGATCAGATTCCGCCGATGACGCACGCGGCCGGCATCGTGAACGTGTATCGCGACGACGTGGCGGCCCCGCAGCTGACGCCCGAGCAGGCGCTGGCCTGCGCGCCCGCGGCCGAACAGGCCAGGTTCCGGGTCCCGCGGATCCTGGCGGAGGACTGAGGTGGGCGGCGGGGCGACCGAGCTGACCCGGCTGACCGCGGCCGAGATCGCCGCCGCGGTGGCCGCGGGCGAGGTGTCGGCGGTCGAGGTGACGCAGGCCCACCTGGACCGGATCGTCGCGGTGGAGCCGGAGCTGCACGCGTTCCTGCACGTGGCGGGCATCGGGGCGCTGGCGGCCGCGGAGGAGGTCGATCGCCGGCGGACGGCGGGCGAGCGGCTGGGGCCGCTCGCGGGCGTGCCGCTCGCGCTCAAGGACGTGCTGACGACCGCCGACATGCCGACCACGTGCGGGTCGAAGATCCTGGCCGGCTGGCAGCCGCCGTACGACGCCACCGTCGCCCGTCGGCTGAGGGACGCCGGCGTGATCATCCTCGGCAAGACGAACATGGACGAGTTCGCCATGGGGTCGTCCACCGAGAACTCGGCGTTCGGCCCGAGTCGCAATCCGTGGGATCGCAGCCGGGTCCCCGGCGGCTCGTCGGGTGGCTCGTCGGCCGCGGTGGCCGGCTACGAGGCGCCGCTGGCGATCGGCACCGATACCGGCGGCTCGATCCGGCAGCCCGCCGCGGTCTGCGGGATCGTCGGCATGAAGCCCACCTACGGCGGCTCCTCCCGGTACGGGCTGGTCGCGTTCGCGTCCTCGCTCGACACGCCGGGCCCGCTCGCCCGCACCGTGCTGGACGCCGCGCTGCTGCACGAGGCGATCTCCGGACACGATCCGCGCGACGCTACCTCCGTGGACGCACCCGTGCCGCCGGTGGTCGCGGCGGCGCGGCAGGCCGACGTGGCCGGGCTGCGGGTCGGCGTGGTGAGCGAGCTGAGCGGCGAGGGCTACCAGGCCGGCGTGCGGTCGAGGTTCGCCGAGGCGGTCGAGCTGCTCGAGTCGCTCGGGGCCAAGGTCACCGAGGTGTCCTGCCCGCACTTCGGCTACGCGCTGCCCGTCTACTACCTGATCGCGCCCAGCGAGGCCTCGTCCAACCTGGCCAGGTTCGACGCGATGCGATACGGGCTGCGGGTCGGTGACGACGGCAGCCGGAGCGCCGACGAGGTGATGTCGCTGACCCGGGCGGCGGGCTTCGGCCCCGAGGTGAAGCGCCGGATCATGCTCGGCACCTACGCGCTGTCCAGCGGCTACTACGACGCGTATTACGGCAAGGCGCAGCAGGTGCGGACGCTCATCTGCCGGGACTTCGACGCCGCCTTCGACCAGGTTGACGTGCTGGTGTCACCGACAACGCCGACGACGGCGTTCCTCCTCGGGGAACGGGTCGATGACCCCATCGCGATGTACCTCGCGGACCTCTGCACGGTCCCCTCGGACCTGGCCGGGAACGCGGCTATCTCGGTGCCCTGCGGGCTCGCGCCGGAGGACGGGCTGCCCGTCGGCCTGCAGGTCATGGCCCCTGCGCTGGCGGACGACCGGACGTACCGCGTCGCGGCGGCGGTCGAGGCGGCGCTGCAGCAGCGCTGGGGCGGGCCGCTGCTGGCGCAGGCCCCGCCGCTGGGGCAAGCACCTGCGCCGGCCGACGCACCGCGGAAGGGACCGGCGAGATGACCACCGGACTGGCGCACCTAGTGCCCTACGACGAGGCGGTGTCCAGGTACGAGCCGGTGATCGGGCTCGAGACGCACGTCGAGCTCGGCACCGTCAGCAAGATGTTCTGCGGCTGCCCCACGACGTTCGGACTGCCGCCGAACTCGGCCGTCTGTCCGGTGTGCCTGGGCCTGCCAGGCTCGCTGCCGGTCGCCAACCGGGCGGCCATCGAGTACACCATCCGCATCGGGCTGGCCCTGAACTGCACGATCGCGACCTGGTGCCGGTTCGCCAGGAAGAACTACTTCTACCCGGACATGCCGAAGAACTTCCAGATCTCGCAGTACGACGAGCCACTATGCACGGACGGCTGGCTGGACGTCATGGTCGACGGCCAGACCTTCCGGGTCGGCATCGAGCGCGTCCACCTGGAAGAGGACACCGGCAAATCGCTGCACGTGGGCGGCGCGACCGGCCGGATCCACGGTGCCGACTACTCGCTAGTCGACTACAACCGCGCCGGCATTCCGCTGGTCGAGGTCGTCACCAAGCCCGTCGCCGGCACCGGGGCGCTGGCGGCCGTCGTCGCCCGCGACTACGTGACCGAGCTGCGTGACCTGCTCCGCACGCTGCGCGTGTCGGACGTCCGGATGGAGGAGGGCTCGCTGCGCTGCGATGTCAACACGTCGCTGGCGCCGCACGGCGCCGCAGCGTGGGGGACGCGGACCGAGACGAAGAACGTCAACTCGCTGCGGTCCGTGGAGCGTGCCGTCCGGTTCGAGATCGAGCGGCAGGCCGCGGTGCTCGACGCCGGCCTGCGGGTGGTCCAGGAGACCAGGCACTTTCACGAGGAGACCGGGACGACCACGGCCGGCCGGAGCAAGGAAGAGGCCCAGGACTATCGCTACTTCCCGGAGCCGGACCTGGTCCCGGTCGCGCCGCCCGCTGCTTGGGTCGAGCAGATCCGGGCCGGCCTGCCGGAGCTGCCCGCCGCCCGGCGGGCCCGGCTGCAGGCGGAGTGGGGCCTGTCCGACGCCGAGATGACCCGGCTGCACAACGTCGGCGCCTTCGATCTCGTCCAGCAGACGGTCGCGGCCGGGGCCTCGCCGGCCGAGGCGAGCAAGTGGTGGCTGGGCGAGCTGGCCAGGCACGCGAACTCCCGCGGCACCGAGCTGGCCGAGCTGCCCATCACCCCCCGGCAGGTCGCCAGGGTGAGCGCTCTCGTTCAGGACGGCACGCTCAACGACAGGCTGGCCCGGCAGGTGCTCGAGGGCGTGCTCGCCGGCGAGGGCGAGCCCGACGACGTCGTCGCGGCCCGCGGGCTGGCAGTGGTGAGCGACGACAGCGCGCTGACGGCCGCGGTGGACGCCGTCATCGCGAACAACCCCGACGTGGCCGCCAAGATCCGGGACGGCAAGACCGCCGCGGCTGGTGCGCTGATCGGCCAGGTCATGACGGCAACCAAGGGTCGCGCCGACGCCCAGCGCGTCCGCGAGCTGATCCTCCAGCGGCTGTCGTAGCGAGGGCTAGCGTTGGCCGTCATCTACCAGACCACGCTGGTGCCGAGCAAGCTGGAGCTGCTGACGGCGTGGCTGCCGCGGCAGGATTGGTACCAGGGCCAGCCCGGCGGGCCGTCGCTGGCCAAGGTCGGCGGGTTCCGGCTGGACGACCCGGCTGGCCAGGTCGGGATCGAGTTCATGGTCGTCAGGGACGACGCCGCTCGCGAGGTCACCGCGTACCTGGTGCCGATGACGTACCGGGACGCCGCCCTGCCGGGCGCCGACGCGCGCCTGATCGGCACGGCGGAGCACGGCGTGCTCGGCCTGCGCTGGATCTACGACGGGACGCAGGACCCGGTCCTGGTCGCTCAGCTTGCCGAGCTGATCCGCGGTCGCGTGCAAGCGCAGGCCCAGAGCCAGAGCGACACGCCCGACGCGACCATCCGCGCGACGCCTGTCGCGGCACCGCGGTTCGCGATCGACTTCGAGCGCGTCCTGAAGCCGGCCCCGGCCGACAGCGTGCCCGGCCAGGTCACCGGGCCCTGGACGGCGCCAGACGGCATGGTGATCCGCAGCGTCCTCGCCGCGGCACGCCCGCTGCTAGACTGAGGCCATGCAGTCCGCAGCGCACCAGGAGATGATGCCCCGCTAGCCGGGGCCACTTGACGCTGCCAGGACTTGGAGTCCGCACGAGGCCCCCGCGGGGGCCTCGATTCATGTGCGGGATCGGTGCCCCCCGGATGACACCAGGAGGTTCCGATGACCCGTCTCTACCTCAGTACGACCATCCCGTACGTCAACGCGCGCCCGCACGTCGGCTTCGCGCTGGAACTCGTCCAGGCCGATGTGCTGGCCCGCCACCACCGCCGCACCGGCGACGAGGTGCGGCTGCAGAGCGGCACCGACGACAACGCGCTGAAGAACGTCCTCGCGGCCGAGCGCGAGGGCATCAGCACGAGGGAACTGGTCAACCGCAACGCCGGCGCCTTCGCCGGCCTGCGGGAGCACCTGTCGCTCAGCTACGACGACTTCATCAAGACCAGCAGCGATCCGCGGCACCGGCCCGGCGTGGAGCGGCTCTGGCGCGCGTGCGCGGCGAGCGGGGACCTGTATCGCCGGGACTATCAGGGGCTGTACTGCGTCGGCTGCGAGCAGTTCTACACCGCGGACGAGCTGACCGACGGCGTCTGCCCCGAGCACCGCACCCGGCCGCAGCTGATCACCGAGGAGAACTGGTTCTTCCGGCTGTCCAGGTACGCCGACCGGCTGCGCGATGAGATCGGCTCGGGCCGGCTGCGGATCGAGCCCGTCGGCCGGCGCAACGAGGTGCTCGGCTTCCTGGACGGCGGCCTGACCGACATCAGCGTGTCCCGGTCGGTGGAGCGGGCCCGCGGCTGGGGAATCGGCGTGCCCGGCGACCCGCGCCAGGTCATCTACGTGTGGTGGGACGCGCTCGGCAATTACATCACCGCGCTCGGCTACGGGGCGAACGGCGCGCGCGCCGGCGACTACCAGCGCTGGTGGGTCGAGGCCGATCAGCGGGTGCACCTGGTCGGCAAGGACGTGATCCGGTTCCACGCGGTGTACTGGCCGGCGATCCTGCTGTCCGCGGGCGCGCCATTGCCGACCGAGATCGTCGTGCACGACTTCCTCACCGTCGGGGGCAGCAAGATCAGCAAGTCGGCGGGCGCCGAGCAGGACAGCAGCGACCCCGTGGCGCTCGCCGACGCGTACGGCGTCGACGCGCTGCGCTGGTGGCTGCTGCGCGAGGTGCCGCGGGTCGGTGACACCGACTTCACCGTGGACAAGCTGGTCGCCCGCGCCAACGCGGACCTGGCCAACGGGCTCGGCAACCTGGTCAGCCGCGTCTCGTCGATCGCCCATGCATACCGGAACGGGGTCGTTCGGGCCTGCCGCTGCCCGAACGGGACCAGTCGCTGGCTCGCCGCGTCGGCCGGCGGCTGCGGCGTCGGCGCAGACTGGCCGGCCGACGCGGCCGTGCTCGCCGCCACGATCGAGCGGACCCCCGAGACGGTGCGGACCGCGCTCGCCCGGTTCGACTTCCGCGCCGCCTCGGCGGCCGTCTTCGAGATCGTCGAGCAGGCCAACCGGTACGTCGACGCCACGCAGCCGTGGCATCTCGGCCGGGCCGAGCAGGCTGGCGACGCCGCTGCGGGACGCCGCCTTGATCAGGTGCTCGGCGCGCTGCTGGCGGCGTGTCAGGTGCTGGCGGCGGAGATCTGGCCATTCCTGCCTGACCTCGCCGCGCGGATCGCGGCCGCCTGCGACGACTTCGGCACGCTGCCAAAGCCGCAGCAGGTGTTCCCGCGCATCGATCG
>JASHPF010000346.1 GCA_030038295.1 Streptosporangiaceae bacterium | reverse complement strand
CTGATGACGAAGTCGAACGTGCCGTGCTTGACTCCCTGGTCATCCAGGGTGCAGCGGACCAGCGTCTCCTCTGAGTAGAACGGGTCGTCCTCGGTGCCGGGCTCGCCCTCGATGTAGAGCTGGGTGGTGACCGGGCTTGAATCCGCTTGCACCTTGATGTGGATGTGCTTGGCATCACGCGGCTGGTAACAGGCGGGGATGATCGAGGTGAACTCATAGCGTCCCCGCTCGTCGGCCTCCACGATGCCGTGGTAGCGGTAGCCGACCATGTCGTAGTTCCCGTCGTGGTCGCTCATCCATACGTTGATGAGTGCGCCGGGAATCGCCGTTCCCCTCTCGTTGAGGACGCGCCCGGAGATGACAATCTCCGGCTTGTCGCCCTCCTCGAGCAAGACATTGCGGCGGGGTGCGCCGATGCGGAAGTACGGGCCCTCGATTTCATGAATCGTCTGCTTGAGCTCGCCCGGCCCGGGAGGCGGCGGCTGCGGCACCATCTTCCCGGCCATGGAGCCGGGCGCGGGCTTGTCTGTCGGATACTCCGTAATCTGGACTGCTGTCATGGCCTCGTCGCCCTCCTACAACGGCTCGCGGACGCTGACTTGACGTTAACTGAAGCGGACACGTCATGTCCACTAACGATCTGGCCGGCATAGCTATGCTTTGGTGATGCCAGACGCCGCCGTAGTGATCGACGAGCCGAAACGCCTGCGCCGGGACGCCGAGCGTAATAAGCAGCGCATCCTGCGGGCAGCAAGCGAGCTGTTCGCCGAACGCGGCCTTGATGTCACCCTGCACGACGTCGCACGTCATGCGGGCCTCGGCGTCGGCACGGTCTACCGGCGCTTCGCCAACCGTGAGCAGCTCATCGACGCGCTCTTCGCCGACAGCCTCGACCGGCTGCTGGCCGCCGCGCGCGAGGCACAGACGATCGACGACCCCTGGCGGGCGTTCTGCATGTTTCTGGAGCGCGCCGTCGAGATGATGGCGACCGATCGTGGCCTGTGGACGATGATGACGACCGCGGCTAGCAAGGGCGATCACTTTCTGGGCATCCACACCCGTCTCAATGAGATCGTGCGCGACGTGATCGCCCGGGCGCAGGATGCGGGCGCCTTGCGCGAGGACCTGTCTCCTGACGACATGCCAGTTCTCCACGTGATTCTCGGTTCGGGCGCCGACTTCCTCGCCGGTGCCAGGCCGGAGATCTGGCGCCGTTACCTGGGGATCATGCTGGACGGGCTTCGCCGCGACCGAACTGGGCCGACTGAGCTGGGCCAGAAGCCGCCGAGCGCTCAGGAGCTAGACCACGCCATGAAGACGTGGTGGCCCGGCAAGCGCTGAGCCAGTTCGACCCGACCAGTCCGGTACCGCGGCAACGTGCCGCCGAGGACCTTGGCTGAGTGGCGAGCTGCCGAGGTGTCAGTGCTCGGCGCCGAGCGCAGGTGCGGCGGCATTCCAGCGGGCAACGCGGTGTGGGTAGTCTCCGACTATGATCGAGCGCGCGCCATTCGGCCGGACCGGGCACAAGAGCAGCCGTGTCATCTTCGGCGCAGCCGCGCTGGGGTCAATGCGGCAGGAGCGCGCCGATCAGATCCTGCCGGTCCTGCTCGAGTTCGGTATCAACCACATCGACACGGCGGCGGGCTACGGCGACTCAGAACTTCGGATCGCGCCCTGGATGGCAGCGCACAGGGGCCGGTTCTTCCTCGCCACCAAGACGGCAGAGCGCTCGGGTGCTGGCGCGCGCGCCAGCCTGGAACGCTCGCTGACTCGCCTCGGCGTCGACTCCGTCGATCTGATCCAGCTCCACAATCTCGTCGAGCCGGACGAATGGGAGGTAGCCCACGGCCCCGGTGGTGCGGTCGAGGCGCTGGCCCGGGCCCGCGACGAGGGGCTCGTCAGGTTCATCGGCGTGACCGGGCACGGCCTGCGGATCGCGGGCATGCACCTGCGCAGCCTCGAGCGGTTCGATTTCAGCTCGGTGCTCCTTCCTTATAACTACGCGCTCCTGTCCGTCGACCGGTACCGGACAGACGTCGAAGCTCTGCTTCGGGTGTGCGAACAGCGCGGAGTGGCGGTGCAGACGATCAAGTCCGTCGCGCGCCGGCGCTGGCCGGAAGGAGCGGCACGGCAGTTCAGCTGGTATGAGCCGCTGGCGGACGGCGACGCGCTGGCGCGGGCGGTACGGTATGTGCTCGGCCGCCAGGGTCTTTTCCTCAACTCGTCCAGCGATGCCCGCCTGCTCAGGCCGACGCTTGAGGCCGCCGCCGCCGGCGGCCCGGCTCCGGCGGACGCCGAGATGGCCGCTGATCTCGGTCGGCACGAGATCGAGCCGCTGTTCGACGGCGCGGCGCTGGAGCGGATCTAGGCGGTCCGCACCGCGAGGCTCGCAGCGTGCCTATACCGCGGCCTGGTCGGCGGTGGTCACCAGATGGAATGCCGCGCCAGACCGGCGGGTTAGCCGGGCATGAGCGTCTTCACCGACAAAGAACTCGACTACCTGGCCGGGCAGCGGCTGGGCCGGATTGCAACCGTGGGCCCTGACGGGCAGCCGCACGTGGTGCCTACCTCGTTCCGCTATAACGCCGAATACGACGCGATTGACATAGGCGGCCTGCGGATGAGCCAGACCAAGAAAACGCGGGACGTCCAGCGCACGGGCCGGGCAAGCATCGTGGTCGATGACGTGCTGCCGCCGTGGCAGCCGCGGATGATCGAGGTCCGCGGCACCGCAGCCGTGATTCCAGCCGGCGGCAAGGCGCTTGGCGAGCGTTTCGAGGACACCCTCGTCCGCATCCGGCCCACGCGCATCGTTGCCTTCGGCATCGACTCCGGTGACACCCACGCCCGATCTGTCAGCGCGACCTGATCGGCAGGCCAATCGGGTGCTCCGGTGATGTGCCCTGCCCCGGCTGCCGTATGCACCCGTAGCTCACTGCAGGCGGCATGACCGGGTCGCCCGCTACGCGCTGCTGGCCTGTCGACGATCAGGCTGCGGGCGCTGAGCTTGCTGAGTTGAGGGCGTCTGCCACGCGCCTCGCCATGCTGGCCTGGGCCCGACCCCAGCTGAAGCGCTGCGGCGTGCCGTTGATGGTGACGGTCATCGAAACGGTCAGCAGGTGCGGACGAAGGGGTTCCACCGTGACGGCGCTCCGCAATACGGCGGCTGCAATTGTGCCGACTCTGCCGCGGAGGTTGTTGACGAAGATCAGCCGCTGGTTCGTGACTACCAGATAGAACGGTCGGGGCTTCAGCGCCACCACGACTGTTCCGGCGGTGGCGACGCCGACGATCGCCGCGGTTGCTATCTGCTTCTTCGCTGATACTTTCCCGACCTGAACGGCCTCGACAATCTGGATCTGCTCACCCTCAGCGAGCGTCGGAGCAACGACCTGCGTGCAGCGAGATGTGGTCCTCTGATTCATCTAGGTCCCTCCACGCCAGAATGCTGCGACTGTAATACCAGCGGCCCCCCTCCGCCGCAATGGCGCGGAGCAGCTGACTTGATGGCCGCGAACCACGCGGCGATCCGACTGCGCAGCCATTCGCCCGCCCGCGACATGAGCGCAGGCGGCCTGGCTGGCAATCGGGAAGTACCCTGGGCCGATGTTCTCGCCTGCGGGCCCGTCTGTGCGTGAGCTGGCGATGCAGGCGCTGTCGTCGGTCGAAGGCGGCTACGACCTGCTTGCTCCGAAGTTCGATCACACGCCCTTCCGCACCCCCGACCGCGTGCTGAACGCGACCGCCGACGCGTTGCGCCCGCTCGGCCCGTTCGGCCGGGGACTCGACGTGTGCTGCGGCACCGGCGCGGGCGTGCAGGTCCTCGAATCGGTGTGCCGAGGACCGGTCATCGGCGTCGACTTCAGCACCGGGATGCTCGCGCAAGCGACCAGTGCGCACCCGGACGCCCGGTGGATACGGGCCGACGTTCGGGCCCTGCCGTTCACCGGGGCCTTCGACCTGGCGGTCAGCTTCGGCGCGCTGGGGCACTTCCTGCCCGCCGAACGGCCCGCGCTATTCGCCGGCGTGCACCGCGCGCTGCGACCAGGCGGGGCCTTCGCCTTCCCGGTCGGTGCGCCGCAGCCCATCACCTCACCCTGGTACTGGGCACTGCTCGGGTTCGACCTGGCCATGCGCATCCGCAACGCCGTGTGGCGTCCCCCATTCGTCATGTACTACCGCACGTGCCCGCTGCACGCGCTCCGCGACGACCTGGCGGCATCCGGATTCACCGTGACCACCGTCCCTCTCACGGCCCTTGGCCGGTACGAGGACCGAAACCCCCGATACTGGCTTGTCCTCGCCCGCAAAGCCAGCCCGTCCTCACCTACGCCGGCACTCTGAAGCTGCGCCCGGGCACGACCGTGGACCCCCGACGCGGGGCCGTGGGAGAGTGGGGCATGCGCAGGAATGCAGGGGCTAAGGGCCGCCCTGTGCCCCGCCCTTTCGAGTTCCACTGGGGGAAGGGCCAGATCACCGAAGAGGCGTCCTTCACCGGCGAGTACACCGAGCCGGCCATCCAGTTGCTCGAGTACGAAGGTGGCGGACAAGGGATCCGATTCTGCTACTACAGCCTCGACGGGCGGTTCCAGCGGAGCCCGATGATGATCGACAGCGAGGATTCACTCGAGGGTCTGCGCGCGGCGCTCGAGTCGACGCCAAAGCTCCGGGCCCTGATCAAGAAGCTGAGCAGCTGAGCCCACCGCGACCGTCGGGTCGAGACCAGCCAGGTGCAGTCCGAGATAGGCCAGGCCGGTTGGGTTTGCGGTGATCGAATTACATTCGGCCAGTTCCCTCGCGCGCTGCGAGGAGGCCGCGTCCCGCTGCGCAGGTAACTGCGCAGGTCAATCGGCCGGTCGCCGCCCTTTCTCGGGGAAGACGCGGTCTGCGCCTACCTCGACCGGGTCGGGCAGGTCGTCATCGTCTGGCAGGACGAACATGATGGGGCCGGATTCCCCTTCGTAGCAGCCGTAGCACTCGACTTCGTCACTGTCGAGCCGGAGCACGACGACCCGATCCCCCTTCTTGAAATCGCTCATGTCACTCAACCCCCGCCCGGATTTCACGCCGCGTCGCAGCTGCCTAGTCCGATTATCGAACAGCCGCCCGGGGACGTTCGCCCCAGCTGGGTCACTATCGAGACCATCAGCGTGCCAGCCTCGTGGCCGCCCGCAGCCCGGGTCAGGGGACCGGGTGGTCGCCGAGCGCGCCGAATTCGTGACCGCGGATCTCGTGGATGATGTCGTCCAGCCGGGCCAGCGCCGCCCCGATAAGGTCTCGCGCCTCATCGCCGGGCAGTTCTTCGGCAGCCTGCAGGCTGACTCCCACCTCGAACAGGCTCTGGACGACCGCGTCGAGAAGCTCCCGGCTGCGGCGCGTTTGCTCGGCGACCGCGGCCCTGGCGAGATCGGCCAGGTCGCGGCGCCGCCGCGGCTGAGTGCTGTCGCGGATGACCGCGAGGATCAGGTGACCCGTCGCGGTCGGCACGGGGCTCAGGCTGATCTCGACGGGAATCGTCGCACCGTCTCTACGCAACCCGACCAGCCGGTCTCGCTCGCTCATCGGCCGGGCCACCGGATCGCGCGCATACCGCGCCCGGTCGCGTTCATGGACCGCGCGCAGGTCGACCGGAACCAGCACTTCGACCAGCTGCCCGACCAGCTCATCCTTCTGGTACCCGAACATCTCCGCGCAGCGCCGGTTGACCAGCACGATCTCGCCGTCATCACGGGTCAGCGCCAGCCCGTCGCCCAGGGCATCGAACACCTGCCACAGCACAGCAGGTGTCAGGCCGCCCCGCTCCGGCCCGCCCCGCTCCGGCCCGGCCGCGCGCCCGTTGGCCGATCCCGAGGCGATGGCCGCGGACGCCACGCCCGGCGCTGGTCCGGCGGCAAGCGCCGCCGCTACCGTCGGAAAAATCGAGATAAGCCGGTCGAGCCCTTCGATGCCCAGCATCCGCCTGACGACCGGTGCGACCACCGCGAGTCGCAGCGGGATGCCGCTGATGACGGCCCTCTGATAGCCGCGCGCGATCGCGTCCAGGCCGGCGTGGTCGCACGAGACCGTCCCGGTCATATCCAGGACGACCGCGGCGGCCCCCCGGTTGATCAGCGCCAGGAGCTGGTCGCGAAGCGGGCCGACGTTGCCGAGATCAACGTGCTCGGGCAGAACGACGACCGCCTGCGCACCGTGCCACTCCACCGGCAGCGAGCTATCAGGCATGCCAGCAATGATCGCATTAGCACGCCACCCCGAGGCACCTCAGTCAGGATCGGCGCTGATCCGCTCGTGGGTGTGGAGCTGGATCAGCAGGCCGTCCGGCCCTGCGAAGTCGATAGCCCAGCCCAGATGCACCTGGCGCGGCACCGAGTGCTCGACGCCCAGCGCTGTCAGCCGCTCATCCCAGGCGTCGAGATCTCTGCGGCTATGGACGCGGAAGCTGAGGGCCGGTCCGTGCGGCGCGGCCTCGTCCACTGTCTCGATGCCCCGCCGGTCCAGCCTCAGGTAGAGCAGCACATCGCAGTCATGTTGCAGGGCGACCGTGGTCACGGCGTCTTCATCCTCCTCGACCAGGACGCGCGAGAACCCGAGCACGCGCTCGTACCAGTCGCTGCTGGCCACACAGTCGCTGGCGGGCAAGCTGAGGTGATGAAGCCCCACGATGTCCGGCATAGCTGGAACTGTAACGACGGCTGGGCCGGGCGAGTAATCACCCCGGCGGGCAGGAGCGCCAGGTCCAGTGAACCTGAAACCTTTGATGGCGCGGGGCAGAAGTCCCGCCGGACGGGGACCTCCGTTACTGGACCACCACCCGCCGCCAGCGTGGAATAGCCACGCCGTCAGTATCGGCGCAGACACCGGGAGCAAGCATGGCGGTCACCGCGGTATCCCGACCGCGGCTGCCGCACGCGCCGGACGAGGTGAGTACCTACGTCGTGGCAACGGCGGTGTGGGCTCCGTCGGTTCACAACACGCAGCCCTGGCGATATACCACCAGAGGCACCGAGATCGCCCTCTGGGCCGACGCCGGGCGGCGGCTGGCCGTCGCGGATCCCAGCGGCCGCGAGATGATGATCAGCTGCGGGGCCGCGCTGTTCACCGCCAGGCTCGCCCTCCGGTCGCTTGGCTACGTGCCCGAGACGCGCCTGCTGCCTGATCCTGATGACCCGCTGCTGGTCGCCCGGCTGCGGTGGCGCCGGCGGGCGCCGCCGACCGCGTGGGAACAGCGGCTCTTCAGCCACGTAATGCAGCGGCGGACGCACCGGGGCGGATTCGAGCCGGTGCCGCCGCCGCCTGGCCTGATCGAAGCCCTACGGCAGGACGCTGCGTTGTACGACACCGCGCTGCGCGTGGCAGTCACCGACGAGGCCAGGGCGGTGCTTGCCGCCATTACCGAGACTGCCGACCAGGTCGAGCGCCTGGACAGCTCCTACGTCCGAGAGCTGGCGGCGTGGGCGCCGCCACCCGGCAGCGCGCGGCTCGACGGCGTGCCTGCCTCGGCCTACCCGGCGCACCCTGAGCACACGAGCCCCTACTTCCCCGGCCGCGACTTCGCCCTCGGCCACGGCTGGGGCCTGCCGTACTCGACCCGCATCTCAGCCGCCAGGTTCACCGGCGTGGTCTGCCTCCTGACCACGCCCGCCGATGGTCCGGCCGCCTGGGTGAACGCAGGCCAGTCACTCCAGCGCATCCTGCTCGCGTCTGCGGCCCGCGGAGTGGCGGCCGCGCTGCACAGCCAGCCCGTCGAGGTTACCCTGCAGCGAGAGGCGATCCGTGCTCAGCTCGGCGACGGCAGTTACCCGCAACTGGTGCTCCGGCTCGGAACCGTCCTGCAGGACGCGATCAGCATCCGGCGCCCGGTCCCCAGCGTTTTGACTGCCAGTCCCGGCTCAGTACCAAGGTCCGCGACCAAGGGGACCTACGCCGGAGGGTCGCCGCGGCCGAAGACACTAGCCTCTCCGGCATGAAACAACGACAACGCAAGCCGTGCTCGGGCTTGCTGCCGAGGCACTAGGAGGCAGCCATGGCAGTGATCAGGTACGAGCCCTACCGTGACCCGGTCGAGCAGCTCATGTCCCTCGCGGCCAGCGGCAGGCGGGCGGCCCTGGCGATGCCGATTGACGTGTACCGGACACAAGACGGCAGCTACCACGTCGAGGCGGACCTGCCCGGTGCCGACCCGGGCACGATCGAGGTCACCGTCGAGCACAGCACACTGACTCTGAGCGCGCAGCGGAATGCCGCCTACGGCGAGACCGACCACGTCGTCGCCGCCGAGCGGCCACAGGGAACATTCAGCCGGCAGCTCACACTGGGCGAGGGCGTGGACCCCGACCACCTCACCGCCACCTACGCCGACGGCGTGCTGCAGGTGACCGTTCCCGCATCTCCCAAGGTCCAGCCCCGCCGCATCGAGGTCACCCACGCACCGCCCGCGGGCGGCACAGCCGCCAAGGCCGCACCCAAGCCCGCGCACCCGTAGCCATCGCGGGCACTCCGGTAGGCCTACGTCGGCTCCGAGACCTAGGCGCCGACGTCGACCGGCACGTACGGGTACGTCCGCTGAATCAAGGCGTTCAGCCGGTCCCGGTCCGGGGCAAGCAGGGCCTTGACACCCTCAGCGCTCACGTCCGCGACGATGATGTGACCGACCTCGTCGTGGACATCGCTAAACAGGCCGTGCGTCCTCATCTTCTGCGCCTGGTAGCGATTGTCCTCGGTCGGGCTGACGTAGTGGACCGCCCAGATCTTGTAGCGATGGATCAGGAACAGGTGGTTCAGCGTCATCAGGCGCTTCTGGCGCAGCGTGCTGTCGAAGGTGTTCTGGTCCCGGACCGAAAGGATGTTGCGGCCGCGGCGATCCACGATCACCGAGAAGATGATGTTGGCAAGCTTGTCCCCGCCCGCGTTGGCGAGGCTGAGCTCCAGCAGCTCTGAGCCCGGCGTTTGCGGCCGCAGCGCGACGTGCAGCGAGCCGGAGATCTCGTGGTATTTCATCCAGATTGCGAGCCACTCCTCAAGCAGCCTGGTCGGCACCTCGGTCTGCACCAGATGCTGGTGCTGCGTCGAGCCCTTGCCCATCGCCTTGGTGGCCGCGGTGCCGCCCGACGAGGCCATCAGCGCCGCGTCCAGCCGCGGCCCGCCCACGAGCGTCTGAGGGGTCCGGTACGGCGATTCGACCAGGCGGAACCTCCGCTGCAGCCGGGCCAGCGAGAGCATGCCATCCTGCTTGAGCGCGGCCGCGAACTCCTCCGCTGCCAGGCCGTCGATCTGATGTCCGCCGTAGGTGATGAAGTTGAAGACGAACCCCAGCTTGCCGAGCTCCTCGGGGAATCGCCGCATTTCCTCCTCGCTCATCCCGGTCGTGTCCCAGTTGAACGATGGCGACAGGTTGTAGGCGAGCATCTTCGACGGGAACTCGGCGTGGATGGCCTCGGCGAAGCGCCGGGCGTCCGCCAGGTCCGCGGTCTTGGTCTCCATCCACAACACATCGGCGAACGGAGCGACGGCCAGCGATCTCGCGACCGCGTAGTCGATTCCGCTCTGTATCTGGTAGTAGCCCTCGGGCGTCTTCGAAGACTCGCAATCCCAGGTGATGTCGATGCCCATCGACCTGGCCCTGGCCCGCGCGGCATGGAAGGATGTCCGGTTCGCGAAGGCCAGCCACTCTTCCGCGCTGAAGTCAAAGCTCTCGCCCTCAGCGGCGCGGAACTCGATCGCGTCGGCCACCGCCTGGGGATAGCTCGTCAGGTTGGCCTCGGACTGCCACGCCTCCAGGAACGCCGTCTCGACCTTGTCCAGCAGTGCGTCGACCGAGGACTGGTCAGCCTGCTGGAATGCGTTCGCGCTCGCTTCGAGCACGCGCATCACGCCCGCCCGCTCAAGCCAGGCTGCGGCCTCGTCGTACTCCGCCGCGGAGATCTTGTACAGCAGATGACCGCGCACGTCGTCCACGCCGAGCTCGCGGAGCCTCTTCAGGATGGCGAGGTAGCCGACCTTGTAGGTCGGCAGGTCAAGGTTGGTGGCGCCCAGGATGAACGGATGATCGCGCTCGTCGCCGCGCCCCTCAAGGAACGTAGCCGCTTCAGCGTCGGTGCGGGCCACGATGATGCCCGGCACCTTCATGACGTCGAGCTGGAAGCGCGCTGCACTCAGCCGCTTGATCTGCTCGTCCACGCCGACGAGCACCTTTCCGCCCTGGTGCCCGCATTTCTTGGCGCCAGGCTTCTGATCCTCGATGTGGTAGCCAGCGACCCCCGCCTCCACGAAGCGACGGATCAGATTCCGGACGTGCGCGTCGCCGCCGTGCCCCGTGTCGGCATCGGCAATGATGAATGGCCGGTAGTCGATCTCGGGAGAGGCGGCACGCTGCGCCTCGGTCATGCGCGAGCGGGCAAATCGCTGATTGCGGTCCGCGGTCAGCAGGGCGCGCACGATCGGCGCGGCCTCGTCGGGCACCTGGGAGAGCGGATAGCTGGCCAGGTCGGGCCCCGGGTCCTCCGTCACGGACCCCTTGGCCGACGTCGCCCAGCCGCCCAGGTAGATACCCTCGATGCCCATCCGCTTCAGGGCCACCGCCTGACCAGGTGAGTAGGGGCCGAAGGTGGTGATCTGCTTGCGCTCCGCGAAGAGCTGCCGGAGCCGGTCGTAGAACTGCTCGGCCGCGATTCTCGCCACCGTGTAGTCGACCGGGATCGTGCCCCGTTGCTCGACCACCTGGGGAGCGGAATACAACCGTGTAATGCCCTCGAACCGAGGACTGCCGAACCAGCTAGCGGCCTCGCCGACTTCCGGCTCGAACGAACTCACGGCTGGCGTCCGGGCGATTTGCGAATCCAACGACGTCATGACTTGGCTCCTGCCCCTCGTGACCTGTGGCCTTTCGCACGATCTCGAGATCCCCGTTATGCCCGATCCGGGCGCTCCCCGGCGGGATTCATCCACGTACGGGCTCATCTGCGAACTCGCCCGCACGCGGTCTTGCTGTCGAGGTTAATGTCGGGCAGATCGATGTACCAGGGGCGCCCTGAAAGGGCCATTCTGTCCCGTTGGCTGAGTAACCGGCACGTCGATGCCACCGGTCTACCCCAGGTGACCAAGGTCCCGCGACCGGCACCCCTTCGGCCCTCATGTGCGCTTGGCGGCGGATGGTGGGCTTTCGCCAGCCAACTCCGCGCCGGCCCGAGTGCTGGCCGAACCCAAGCGCTCGGGAGGGACAGCGCGATGAGCACGCTTGACCTGTCGAGGTGGCAGTTCGGGATCACGACCGTCTACCACTTCATCTTTGTGCCACTCACCATCGGATTGTCGCTGCTGGTCGCCTGCCTGCAGACGGCGTGGCTGGTCCGGAAGGATCCCGCCTACCTGAGGCTGACGCAGTTCTTCGGCAGGCTGTTTCTGATCAACTTCGCGGTCGGGGTGGTCACCGGCATCGTGCTGGAGTTCCAGTTCGGCATGAACTGGTCGGCATACTCCAAGTTCGTGGGTGACGTGTTCGGCGCGCCGCTCGCGATGGAGGGACTGCTGGCCTTCTTCATGGAATCGACGTTCCTCGGCCTGTGGATCTTCGGCTGGAACAAGCTGTCCCCCCGACTGCACCTGGCCACGATCTGGCTTGCCGCCATCGGAACCAGCCTCTCGGCGTACTTCATCCTGGCCGCCAACGCCTGGATGCAGCACCCGGTCGGGTACCGGGTCAACCCGGTAACCCACCGGGCCGAACTGACCAGCATCGTCGCGCTCCTCACCAACTCCACGGCGCTGGCATCGTGGCCGCACGTGTTCTTTGCCAGCTTCCTCATCACCGGCGCGGTCGTGATCGCGGCGGCCGCCTGGCATCTCCGCCACCCCAGCGAGCAGGCGGGCACCGACAGGGCGCTGTTCCGGCGCGTGCTGCGGCTCGGCCTCTGCATCACGCTGGCCGCAGCCATTGCCACCGCGGTCACCGGGGACGTCCAGGCCAGGCTGATGGACAGCCAGCAGCCGATGAAGATGGCCGCGGCGGAGGCGCTGTACAACACCGAATCCCCCGCGTCCTTCTCGCTGTTCACGATCGGATCGCTGAGCGGCAACCAGGAGTTGTGGAGCGTCCGGGTCCCCGACCTGCTCTCGCTCATCGCCACCCTCGACCCGCACGGCACAGTCCAGGGCATCAACAACGTCGAGCGCGCTTACATCAAGAAGTACGGGCCGGGCGACTACAAGCCCTACATCCCGGTGACCTACTGGTCGTTCCGCCTGATGGTCGGGTTCGGCCTGCTGGCCGGCCTGCTCGCGCTCATCGGGCTCTGGCTGACCAGGCGGCGCCGGGAAATCCCGCGGAGCAGCTGGTTCTACCGAGTCGCGATCTGGGGAGTGGTACTGCCCTATCTGGGCACCACCAGCGGCTGGATCTTCACTGAGATGGGCCGCCAGCCCTGGACCGTATTCGGCGTGCTCAAGACCCAGCAGAGCGTCTCGCCAGGGGTCACCCCGTCTTCGGTGATCATTTCGATGACCGTCTTCACCTTGCTCTATGCGGGCATCGCCGTCGTTGCAGGCAGGC
>JASHPF010000345.1 GCA_030038295.1 Streptosporangiaceae bacterium | reverse complement strand
GTCCGATCACCGCGCTGCTGACCGCCGCGCTGGCAGCCGATGCGGAGCCGGAGCCGGCTCGCGCCACGCTGGCGGGACCTTCGGTCCCGCGGCCGGGCGGCTACGGCGGGGCGATGCGCGGCACGCGCCGGCCAGCTCCGGTCGTCGTCATCGACAACTACGACTCGTTCACCTTCAACCTCGTGCACTACCTGGCGAAGGCAGGCTGTCCCGTCGAGGTGGTGCGCAATGACGAGGTCACCGCCGATGAGGTCGCGGCGCTCGCCCCCACGGGCGTGGTGATCTCACCCGGCCCGTGCGCGCCCGACGAGGCCGGCATCAGCATCGAGGTAGTCAGGGTCTGTGCGGCGGCGGCGCAGCCCGTTCCGGTGCTCGGGGTGTGTCTCGGCCATCAGGCGATCGCCGCGTGCTTCGGTGCGCGCATCGTCCGGGCGCCGCGGCCCGTCCACGGCCAGACATCAGTCATCAGCCACGACGGTCACGGGGTGCTGGCCGGCCTGCCGCGCCGGTTCCCGGCGACCCGGTACCACTCGCTGATGGTGGCCGAAGCCACGCTCCCGGCGTGCCTGCGGGTCACGGCCCGCGCCCGCGGCGGACTGCCGATGGGCCTGCGGCACGCCCGGCTGCCCATCGAGGGGGTGCAGTTCCACCCCGAGTCGATCCTGACCGGCTGCGGCCAGACGATCATCACGACGTTTGCGGCCGCGCTACGGCGCTGACGCCGGCCAGCACGACGACGAACTCGCCGCGCGGCTCGCTGCCCTGAAGCTGCGCGAGCACCGCCCCGATCGGCCCCCGCCACACTCGCTCGTGCCGCTTGCTGAGGTCGTTGGCGACGGCCACCGGCCGGTCCGGGCCGACCACCGCCGCCAGCTCCGCCAGCGTCCGCAGCAGCCGGTGCGGCGCCTCGAACAGCACGGCCGTGCGCGGCTCGCCCGCGAGGGCGGCGATCCGCTGCCGGCGGCTCCGGCCCTTTACCGGCAGGAAGCCCTCGAAGCACCACCGGGCGGCGGGCAGGCCGCTCAGCAGCAGCGCGCTGGTCGCCGCGTCCGGACCAGCCGCCACGCCGACCGCGCCGTCCGCCGCGAGGACCGCCCGCACCAGCCGCTCGCCCGGGTCGGAGAGCACCGGCATGCCCGCGTCGGTCACGTAGGCCACCGCGCGGCCCTCGGCGAGCCACTGCAGCACGCGCGCCGCCTGTCGCTGCTCGTTGTGCTGACGGACCGACACCAGCAGCGGCGGGTGGATGTCATAGGCGGTCAGCAGCTTCCTGGTGCGCCGGGTGTCCTCCGCACAGATCACGTCCGCCGCCGCCAGCGCCCGGCGGGCCCGGTCGCTGACGTCACCGAGGTTGCCGATCGGCGTGCCCACGAGCGTGAGCCGGCCGGTCATCGCGCCGACCGCGCGAGCAGGTAGAGCGACTCGTCGCCGAACGTGGCGTGGCCGGCCAGCACGTAGCCCGAGTCGGCGGTCACCGAGCCGATCACCTGCGCCGGATCCGCCGTGTACCGGCGCCGGGCCGACAGGCTGGCGCGGGGCAGCGACACCACCACTCGCGGCGCTTCCAGCGCGGCCAGCACGTCCCGCGCCGCGCCGGTGCGCTGCTGCTCCAGCGTGGTGACGGCCTTGAGCAGCAGGACCAGCTCGGCGGACGGCAGGCCGGCCGGCCTCACCAGGTCCTGCGCCTGCGCGACCACGGTGACACCGAACGGCTCGCTGAGAGCGGGCAGCGCGCCGGTCAGGCCGCGGTCGACGTCACAGCACCAGTACGTCGCGCCCGGGCTGGTCGCGAGCCACGGGATCGCCAGCGGGCTGAGCCCGCAGCCGAGGTCCGCGACGGTAGCCGGCCGGCCGCACCACGCCTCGATCTGCCGGTAGAACGCGTCCATGACCGCTGCCCGCTCGGCCGTGGACGCGTGGCGGCGCATGGCCGCCAGGCTCGCGTCCCGCACCGGCGCGCCGGCCGCGATAGCGCTGACGCACGCCCGCACCGCGTCGCCGAGGGACCCGGTCACGAACGCGCCGACCGCCTGGTGCAGCTTTCGCCTGGCGTACCTGGCCGCGGCGTTCTGGTCGCGGAACCGGGCGGATGCCTCGCCGGCTATCCGGCGGACGAAGCCCTCATCCAGTCCCGCGTACTTCGCCGACGCCAGCACCCGCTGGAGCACGGCTTCCTCATCAGCCGGCCGCGCCATCGGCACCGGCCTCCTCGGCGGCATCGCCGGGCCGGACGGAGCTGGCCTGCACGGCGACGCTGGCCTTGCGGACGACGACGACCAGCTCGGTCGGCAGCTCCAGCCGGTCGGCCTGCCAGCCCCGACTGGCCGCGAAGCCGGTGAGCCCGGCCAGCAGCCGCCAGCTGAACGGCGCCGGCCGACCAGTCATGGTGCGGACCGGGAAGGACACCACCACGACCGGGCTGCCCAGCTCGGTGACCAGCCGCAGCCCGGCGCCGGGCTGCCGGTCCTCGATGTTGTGGTAGGTCTTCAGCAGCAGCGCCACGTCCGCGGTGATCGCGTCCGGCCCGACCAGCACGTCGTGGTGCGCCACCGAACAGCCCGGATACCGGTCGGCGAGGAACGCGCGGCCCGGCTCCACGTAAGCCAGGTTCAGGTCATAACCCGCGTACTCGGCGTCGGTCACGTCGCGCAGCCACGGCACGGTGAACGGGTTCAGCGCGCACGCGAGGTCGGCGACCGAGCGCACCGGCCCGATGGCGCCGAACAGGGCGGGATAGAACCGGTCCAGGTCAGGTAGCCGCTCGGCAGTCGAGAAGTGCGCGGCGAGCACCGCGCGGCAGAGCTCGCGGCGGGCCGCGTCGCTCTCGGCGGCGCCGGCGAGGTCGCGCACCAGGCGCGTGATGCGTCCCGTCAGCAGATACCCGGCGACGACCCTGTGCAGCTTGAGCCGGGCCCGCCGTTCGAGGTCGGTGGCGTTCGCGGCCTTGCCGCTTTCCTGCCGCACGATGTCGGCGATCGTGTCGGCGTGCACGCCCCGGTACTTGGCGGCGGCCCTGATCCGGCCGATGACCGCCTGCTCGGCGACGTCGGGGGTCATCGCACGGCTCGTGGCAACGCGCCCGCCGGATGCCCCCGGAGGGCGGCCGTCAGGCGGGTGTAGAAGCGCAGGTTGTGCGCGGAAGCCAGGGTGTGCGCCAGCGAGTCTTCGACCCGGAACAGGTGCGCGAGGTAGCCGGCGCTGTAGCCGGTGCACAGCTCGCAGTCGCAGTCGGGATCGACCGGGCCGGGGGCCCGGACCCACTTCTCGTCGGACATGCGGGCGATCCTGCTGACCCTCCCATCGCCGTCCAGGTTGGCCGTGTCCATGCTCGTGTACAGCACGCCGCGCCGCGCGTTGCGCGTCGGCAGCGTGCAGTCGAAGATCGTGTATCCCGAGCGCCACGCTGCGACCAGGCTCTCCGGTGTCCCGATGCCGAGGCCGTGCAGCACCGATCCGGGCGGCAGCAGCCGGGCCGTCAGCTCGACCTCGGCCACGAGCTGACCCGCCGCGACCGGGTAGCCGCCGAAGCCGTAGCCGTCGAAGCCGAGGTCGACCAGCGCGTCCGCGCACCGGGCCCGCAGATCGGCCCGCTGGCCGCCCTGCACCACCGCGAACAGCTTCGGGCGCTGCTCGACCGGCGTGTCGGCGACCAGCCGGTCGAACACGGCCCGGCACTCGGCGGCCCAGCGGATGGTCAGGGCGACGCTCTTCTCCTGCTCGGCGTCCGGCGCCAGCGGATGGGTGCAGTAGTCGAGGCAGTAGACGACGTCCGCGCCGAGGTGCAGCTGGGTCTCGATACAGCTTTTCGGCGTCAGGTCGCGGAACCGCTGCTTGGGCGAGAACCGGTAGGACAGCCCCGCGTCCGATACCGTCGCCAGCCCCTTCTGCCCGGTCAGCAGCGAGAACGCCTGGAACCCGCCAGAGTCCGAGATCACCGGGCCGGTCCAGCCCATGAACCCGTGCACGCCGCCGAGCGCCCGCACGACCGAGGTACCCGGCTGGCTCATCAGATGTGCGGTGCTGACGAGGATGGTTTCGACTCCGGTGCGCGGCAGCGCGCCCGTCGGAAGTCCGCGCACCACCGCCCTGGTGGCGTCGGGCACGAACTGCGGAAGGCTGATATCGCCGCGCCGGGTCGGCAGCACGCTGTGGCTCACCGGCCTCGCTCGTCCCCCCACAGCAGCACGTGCAGCCGGATGGTGAGGTCCCAGCCGCGGACCAGGACCGGATCGGCGAGCTCCCTGGCGACCCGGACTATCTCGTCGGCCGTCGTCCCGGCCGGCATGATCATGATCGGGGTCAGCCGCCAGCGCGCCGCGACCCGGCCGATCTCGTCCAGCTCGGCTGGCTCGCTCGCGACGAACTTGAAGACCGCCTTGCCGGTGTCACCGAAGGCGGCGAGCGCGCGGGGCCGCAGCGCGCGGGCCGCCGGGACGCCGCTGCCGCGTACCTTCGGTGACACGTTGAACCGGCTGACCAGCCCGACGACCTCAGGCAGCGGCGCGATCGTGCCGTTCGTCTCGACCTCCACCGCCCACCCGCGATCGGCCGCGGCCCGCAGCAGCGGCACCAGGCGGCGCTGCTGGATGAGCGGCTCGCCGCCCGTCACCACGATCGCCGCGACGGCCATGTCGGTCAGCTGCGCGACCACGTCGTCGACCGAGCGCACCGCGAGCTCGTCGCCCGGACTGTAGTGCTCCCAGTCCCACGTGTACGGCGTGTCGCACGCCCACGTCGCGCCTGGCCCCCGGCCACAGTCGAGGTTGCAGGTGCCGAGTCGGACAAAGCCCACCCGCTGGCCGAGCGACCGGCCCTCGCCCTGGAAGGTGGGACCGAAGACTTCGCTCAGGATGAGCTCACCGGGCCCGGCCACCGGGACGTCGGACCTGGCCAGCGTCGAACCGAGCCGGCTGGGCACTAGAGTTCCGCCGTCGCCTCGGTCACGATGCCGCCCCGGACGTTCTGGGTGAGCACGACCCGGACCGACCGAGGCTCGACCGCCCGCTGCACCTCCGCGGCGATCTCGGCGGCCAGCGCCTCCGCGAAGACCGGCCGGTCGCGGAACGACCACAGATAGAGCTTCAGCGACTTTGACTCGATGCAGCGCTCGCCGGGCTCGTACTCGATGACGACCGACGACAGATCGGGCTGGCCGGTGATCGGGCATACCGAGCTCAGCTCTGCCGAGCTGAACCGGACCCGCGTGCAGTTCGCCGGGGCCGGGAACCACTCCAGGTGATCCATGGGCCGGCGGACATCGGCGCCGAGCACGCTCACCGTGCCAGTCCGGGCAGCATCAGACATGCGGCCAGTGTAGTCGCGCGGCCCGCGGTGGCCCCCGTTTGCGCGCCGGAGCCTGCCGCAAACGCGCTGGTAGGCTGCCAGAAACGAGCCGACGCGCGACGGTAAGGCAGGCGAGAATCGTGGCTTCAGACGGCACGGGCCGGCCACCAAGGGCGGTAGTGCTGCTCAGCGGTGGGCTCGACTCGTCGACGGTGCTGGCGATCGCGCGCAGCGACGGTTTCGAGGCCTATGCGCTGAGTTTCCGGTATGGGCAGCGACACGAGGTGGAGCTGGCCGCGGCGCGCCGGGTGGCGGAGCAGCTGGGCGCGACCGAGCATCGGATCGCCGACATCGACCTGCGCGCCTTTGGCGGTTCTGCGCTCACCGACGGAGCAGTGCGCGTCCCCCGCCACGCGCCCGGCGACGACCTCGGCGCCGAGATCCCGGTCACCTACGTACCGGCTCGCAACACGATCTTCCTGTCATTCGGGCTGGCGTGGGCAGAGGTGCTCGACGCCGCCGACATCTACATCGGGGTCAGCGCGATCGACTACAGCGGCTACCCGGACTGCCGGCCGGAGTTCATCGAGGCGTATCAGGCCATGGCGCGCCTCGCGACAAAGGCCGCGGTCGAGGGCCGCCAGAAGCTGACCATTCACACGCCTCTGATCAGCCTGACCAAGGCCGAGACCATTCGGCGCGGCCTGGCGCTTGGCGTCGACTACAGCCTTACCCACAGCTGCTACGACCCGGTCGACGGTCGGCCGTGCGGCGCGTGCGACTCCTGCCTGCTGCGCGCGCGCGGCTTCGCCGAAGCCGGCCTCGCGGACCCGGCGCTCTAGATGGAGATCTTCCGCGAGTTCCGGTTCGACGCAGCGCATCAGCTCCCCCGCGTGCCGGCCGGGCACAAGTGCGGGCGCCTGCACGGTCACACCTACCGGGTCGAGGTGCACATCGCCGGGCCGGTCGACCCGGACACCGGCTGGGTCGCAGACTTCGGGGACATCGCGTCGGCGTTCGCGCCGCTGCACGCCCAGCTCGACCACAACTTTCTCAACGAGGTGCCCGGGCTCGAGAACCCGACCAGCGAGGTGCTGGCGCAGTGGATCTGGACCCGGCTCCAGCCTGGGCTGCCGTTGTCGGCCGTCGTGGTTCGCGAGACGTGCACGTCGGGCTGCGTCTACCGCGGCGAGTGACGGCCCGGCTATGACGGACCCACGTAAGCGCGCCGCGTTCACCGGCCGCATCGCCGAGGTGTACGGGGTACGTCCAGCGGAGGTGCCGAGGCTGCTGGCCGGCCCGCGGTCCAGCACGGTGCGGGTGAACCGGCTGGCCGCCCCGGCCGAGGAGATCCTGGCGGACCTGGTCGCGGTGATGCCGGAGGTGGAGCCCGTGTCGTGGTGCGCCGACACGTACTTCTGCCTGGCCGACACTGGATGCGCCGCCGCCATCCCCCTGGCCGAGCAGGGCCTGGTCTACATCCAGAACGCCTCGAGCCTCATCCCGGTCGTCCTGCTCGACCCGCAGCCCGGTGAGCTGATCCTGGACACGGCGGCTGCGCCCGGCGGCAAGGCCTTCCACATCGCCGCGCGCACCCACGGCGCGGCACGGCTCTGGCTCAACGACGCGATCGCCCCGCGCGCGGACAAGCTGCGCGACCTGGCCCGGTTGTACCGGGTGCCGTACGAGAAGCTGACCTCTATCCCCGCGCAGTACCTCGACAAGGAACTGCCCGCCGACACGTTTGACCGGATCCTGCTCGACGTGCAGTGCTCGGGCGAGGGACGCATCGACCTGAGCCGCTCGGACGCGCTGCGGTACTGGTCGCAGGAGCGCATCGATCGGTACAAGTACCGGCAGACCAGAATGCTGGAGGCGGCGTACCGGCTGCTCCGGCCTGGCGGCACGATGGTGTACTCCACCTGCACGATCGCACCGGAGGAGAACGAGTTCCCGGTGAGCCAGGTACTTCGCCGCCACGACGACCTCGACGTGCGCCCGGCCCTGCTCGACCAGCCGAACTTCCGCCCTGGCCTCGGCGCGTGGCGCGGCTACCGGTTCGCGCCGGCGCTGGGGAACGCTCTGCGCGTGCTCCCTACCGAGCACTTCGAGGCGTTCTTCGCGGCGAAGCTGGTCAAGACGCGATAACCGCGGCACACCGGCGCTCTGCTGTCAGCCGTCTCGCAGGACGCCGGCGAGCGCCGATGTTACCGTCCTGCGGACCGTGGCGGCCGTCGGCGGCGGTCCGTTCCGGTCCGCGTACAGCAGGTGTGCCGTCCCGATGAGCATGGGCGCCAGCATGTCGACATCCGCGTCGGCCGCTATCCGGCCGAGGTCGCGTTCCACCGCGAGGTAGGCCGAGATCATGCCTACCGCGTCGGTCAGCACCGGAACTCCGGCCGGCCACGTCTCGCGTAGCGCTGCGCGCAGCTCGTCCCTGAAGGTGATCAGCGGCACGATCGCCACCGCAACGGATCCGAACAGGGCGATCAGCGCGGCGGTGAGGTTGCCCGCGACCGTGCCGGAGCCCGCGGCTTCGCGCAGGGTGGCGGCGTCGCTGTCCATCCGGTCGGCGCGGTCGAGCACAAACTCGGCGAGAAAGGCGTCGAAGTCGGCGAAGTGGCGATGCAGCACACCCTTGGCGACGCCTGCTTCTGCCGTCACCGCCCGGCTGGTCAGCGCGCTCGGCCCGGCCCGCACCAGGATGCGGTCGGCGGCCTCGAACAACTGCTGGCGAGCGTCGCGGATGGCCACCCCTGTCGGCACCGGCCACCGTTCCCTTCGCCGTGCGCGAAACGACCTTTAAGTGGGCGCACGCCCATTTAAAGTGGGCGCATGACCACTATACCGCCGGAGCAGCCGGCCCCGCCCGTCCGTGAGTCCCATCAGCACCGGGAGGTGGCCCAGTCGTTCGGCGTCGACGCCGAGCGCTACGACCGGACCCGACCGCCTTATCCCGACTCCCTGGTGACCCGGATCGTCGCCGCCAGCCCCGGTCCCGACGTCCTGGACGTCGGCTGCGGCACTGGCATCGAAGCCCGCCAGTTCCAGGCCGTAGGCTGCCGGGTGCTCGGCGTCGAGCCGGACGCCCGGATGGCGGACTTCGCGCGGCGCACCGGGGTGGCCGTCGAGATCGCGACGTTCGAGGCGTGGGACCCGGCGGCGCGGGAGTTCGACGCGGTCATCGCCGGTACGGCCTGGCACTGGGTTGATCCGGTCGCGGGCGCGGCCAAGGCGGCGCGGGTCCTGCGGCCCGGCGGCCTGCTCGCCCCGTTCCATCACGTGTTCCAGGCCCCGCCCGAGGTCACGGCGGCCTCCGCCGAGGTCTACCGGCGGGTGGCGCCTGACTCGCCGTTCGCCCGCGTCAGCCAGCAGCCGGCGGCTGCGCTTGAGCTCTACGAGCCGCTGTTTGCCAGGATCGCCGCTGCCATCCGCGCCGCGGGCAGGTTCACCGAGCCAGAGCGGTGGCAGTTCGACTGGGAGCACCGCTACACCCGCGACCAGTGGCTGGATCAGCTGCCGACGCTCGGCTCCCTCACGCAGCTCGCACCGGACCAGGTGGCCACGGTGCTGGCGGGCATCGGGGCCGTGATCGACGCCATGGGGGGCAGCTTCACCATGCACTACACCACCGTCGCCGTGACCGCGGCGCGCACCGGGGACCGCTGACCTAGCCGGACCCGCCGGGACCGGGCTTGGCCAGGCCGCGGAGCATGGTGTCCACGGCCGCCCGGTAGGTGGCCTCCGGGTCAGGCGTCAGCACCAGGTCCTTGAGTTCGAGCGCCATGGCGCCGTGCACCGAGCTCCAGATCTGCTGCGCGACCTCGCGCGGGTCGATGGCCACGATCTGGCCGGTCGCTGCCGCCGCCTCGACATTCCGCACGAGCGCGCCGAACGCAGCCGCGGCGTGCTGCGCGACCTCCGCCGAGCTGCGCTCATGCGGGATCGCGTCCTCGAACATGATCGCGTAGAAGTGCCGGTTATCCAGCGCGAACTGGCGGTAGCGCAGGCCGCAGGCGCGCAGCCGCTCGAGCATGTCCGGCTCCTCCCCCGCTTCGATGGCTGCCCGGAGCCGGTCGAACCCGATAATCAGCAGGGCGTTAACCAGGCCCTCCTTGCCGCCGAGCCGGTTATAGACGCCCATCGGCGCGATGCCCGCCTCCTGCGCCACGGCCCGGACCGTCACGCCACCTGGCCCGTCGCGGACCAGCACGGCCTCGGCGGCCGCGATCAGCTCCCGCTCGACGTTCACGCTCGGCGTGCGTGATCGCCGCGCGATCGCGTTCCCGGCTCCGCTCGTCGCACCCATCGCTGTCCCCTTGACTCGCTGTCCCTTGACAAGTTATAGAACAACGTTACACAATATTAGTACGTCAATCTATAGGAGGCTCCCATGGCAACGGCCATCCTGGCGCGCAGGCCAGACAGCCGACGCTGGTGGATTCTGGCGGTGCTGTGTCTCAGTGTGCTCCTTGTCGTTGTCGACAACACGATCGTCAACGTCGCGCTGCCGACGATCAGCCGGCGGCTAGCCGCCTCCACCCAGGATCTGCAGTGGGTCGTCGACGCCTACAGCCTGGTGTTCGCCGGATTGCTGATCGTCGGCGGCAACGTCAGTGACCGGCTCGGCCGACGCCGGGCCCTGCAGGCCGGGCTCGTGCTGTTCGCGGTCACGTCGGTGGCCGCGGCGCTGTCGCGCAGTACCGGCGAGCTGATCGCCGCGCGCGCCGCGATGGGCGTGGCGGCGGCGCTGATCTACCCGGCGACGCTCGCCCTGCTCACGAACGTATTTACGGTCGCTCGCGAGCGGGCGACCGCGATCGGCATCTGGTCTGGTGTGTCCGGGCTGGCCGTCGCCATCGGCCCGGTAACGGGCGGTCTGCTGCTGCGGCACTTCGCCTGGAGCTCGGTCTTCCTCGTCAACGTGCCGATCGTCGCGGTCGCGCTCGCAGCCGGGATGTGGCTGCTGCCCGAGTCGCGGGACCCGCGCGCCGGCCGCTTTGACCCGCTCGGCGCGCTGCTCTCCGTGGCCGGCGTGGGCCTGCTGACGTGGACCGTGATCGAGGCGCCCACTCACGGCTGGGGCTCGGCCGTCACGATCGGCGGCTTTGCCGGGTCCGTGGTGACGCTAGCCGCGTTCGTCGGATGGCAGCTGCGGCGCCCTGACCCGATGCTGGACGTGCGGCTGTTCCGCAACATGCGGTTCACCGCGGCGAGTGGCGCGATCGCCCTGGCCTTCTTCGGCCTGTTCGGCTTCATCTTCCTGGTCACCCAGTACTTCCAGCTGGTCCGCGGCTATGACCCGCTGCGCGCCGGGGTCGCGACCCTCCCGTTCGCCATCGTGACGGGGGCGGTCTCCCCGGTCGCGATCACGCTGATGAAGCGCATGGGGACCAAGGCCGTCGTCGCCGCGGGCCTCGTCCTGATGAGCGCGGGCTTCGTGGTCGCCGCCGGCACCGGCGCCGACTCTCCGTACTGGGGGCGGATCATCGTGGCAATGGCGCTGATGGCAGCCGGCCTCGGACTCACCAGCAGCCCGGCCACCGAAGCCATCATGGGCGCGCTGCCGCTGGGCAAGGCGGGCGTCGGCTCGGCGGTCAACGACACCACCAGGGAGGTTGGCGGGACGCTCGGAGTGGCGATCGTCGGCTCCGTCCTGAGCTCCGCGTACGGGAGCCACCTCGGTTCCGCGCTGGCTAGCGTCGGGGTGCCCGCACCCGTGGCCGCGCAGGCGCGCCAGTCTGTCGCCGCCGGCCTGGAAATCGCCGGGCACGCTCCCGCTGGGCTGCGGGAGCTGGCCGTGGCTGCCGTCCGCGCCGCCTACATGTCCGGCTTTCACCAGGGTTCGTTCGTGGCCGCGGGCGCGACGGCCATGGCCGCGCTCGCCGCGGTGATCTTCCTGCCCGCCAGGGCGGCGGGCCAGCATCCCGGCGCGGGCCCGGCGGATGAAGCCGCCGCCACGGCCGAGTCGCTGTCGGCTTACGCGTTGGTCGGCGACCCGGCCGACGACCGCTGCTGACCCGCAGCGCGCGCTCGGTCTACCGCCGTCTGGGAGGTCCGCTGGCGAGGTGGGACAAGGGTCTCATCGACCGCGGATGCCAGCAGGGCCGCCACCGCGTGCTCGGCTGACTCGTCGACCGGAAGCCGGGCAGACTGGATCGGAACCCGGGCCAGGCTTCCTGACTCGTAGTGGCTGACGATCCGCGGGTCGATGTACGACGCGCGCGCCACCGCCGGCGTGTCGCCGAGCCACTGCGCCACTCCCCGGATGGATTCCCTGATCGCGGTCCTCGCCGCCCGCTCGGAGGCCGGCGGGCCGGCCGCCGCCAGCAGCAAGGCCATCAGCAGCGTGGCATTCCACGTGCGGAATTCCTTGGCGGTGAAGTGACCGCCTGAGTTCTCCGCGATATACGCGCTCACGTCGTGCGAGTGAATCGGATTCCAGGCGCTGCGCGCGTCGCGGAAGCAGAACAGCGCGCTCAGCCCGTTATCGGCGCGGGCAAGCGCGCGCACGGTGGGCAGCACGGCGGCGTCGGTGACCGTGATGGCTCGTTCCTTGCCCTCCTTGCCGACATAGTCGAAGTGCAGGCCATCCCGCCGGATGCTGACATGGCGCTTCTCCAGCGTGACGGCACCGTAGTGATGATCTAGCTCGGCGTAGCGTTCGCCGCCCACCCGGAACAGCCCGAGGTCGATCAGTCGGACGGCGGCGGCCGCCACTCTGCCCCGGTCGAGCGGCCGACGGCCGAGGTCGCGCCGGGTCGTGTCGCGCAGCCCGGGAAGGGCTGCCGCGAATCGCAGCATGTGCTCGTACTTCTGCTCGTCCCGCTGCTGTCGCCACAGCTCGTGGTAGCGGTACTGAGTGCGCCCGCGGCTATCAATCCCCGTGGCCTGGATGTGACCGAGCGCGTCAGGGGAGATCCAGACACCGGTCCAGGCAGGCGGCAGCACAAGCGCTCGAATGCGCCGGAGCGTGTCCGAATCGGTGATCTCGGCCCCGTCCGCGCCAAGATATCGAAACCCCGTGCCCGCGCGGACCCTGGTGAGTCCCGGGCCGCGCACATCACTGCGGTTCAGTCCGGGCACTGCAGCCGGGCCGGTCATAACCCTCCTGATCCCCCGAAGACGGCCGTCCTAAGCAATCCGGTCTTCGGTGAGGGTACTGGCACCGTGACTCCTCGTTGCACGGTCGGTGTGATTTGCTGGAGCTGGCAAGGGGCTCTTGAGGGGGAAATCACCCGAATCTCGGCGACCCCAGATTGGCGGCCGTGATGTCTGCAACTCGCGTTCCTCGCGCCGCGATGCCCGCCGGCCAGCACGACCGGCGGCGCTGGTTCGTGCTGGGCGTGGTGGGGCTCGCCCAGCTGATGATCGTGCTGGACATCACCGTCATGAACATCGCGCTGCCGTCGGCGCAGCGGGCGCTGCACTTCACCGACGCCGACCGGCAGTGGGTGATCACGGCCTACGCGCTGGCGTTCGGCAGCCTGCTGTTGTTCGGCGGCCGGCTCGGTGACCTGTTTGGCCGGCGGCTGACGTTCCTCACGGGGCTGACGGGATTCGCGGTAGCCTCGGCCGTCGGCGGTGCGTCGGTGAGCTTCGAGATGCTCATCGTCGCCAGGGCCTGTCAGGGAGCGTTCGGCGCGCTGCTGGCACCGGCGGCGCTGTCGGTGCTGACCACGACGTTCAGTGATCCGCGGGAGCGGGGCCGGGCCTTCGGCGTCTACGGGGCCATCGCGGGCGGCGGCGGGCTCGTGGGCCTGCTGCTCGGCGGCGTGCTCACCGAGTACCTCAGCTGGCGCTGGTGTTTGTACGTGAACCTCCTGTTCGCCGCCGCGGCGGCGGTCGGGGCGGCCGCGCTGCTGTCACCGGCACGGCCGTCGGGCCGAGGCGCCCGGCTTGACGTGCCCGGCGTGCTGTTGGTATCGGGGTCGATGTTCTGCCTGGTCTACGGGCTCGCCAACGCCGCGACCCACAGCTGGAGCGCACCCTCGTCCTGGGGGTTCCTGGCCGCGGGCGGTGTGCTGCTGGCCGCGTTCGCGGCGTGGCAGTTCCGCGCGCCGAGTCCGCTGCTCCCGCCGCGGGTTGTGCTCGACCGCAATCGGGGCGGGGCCTTTCTGACCATCCTGATCGTCGGGGCCGCGATGTTCGGGCTGTTCCTGTTCCTGACGTACTACCTGCAGACCATCCTCGGCTACTCGCCAGTGACCACCGGGCTGGCGTTCCTGCCTGCCATCCTGATGCTCATCGTGTGCGGTCAGGTCTCCAACATCGTGCTGATGCCGCGCACCGGGCCCAAGCCGCTCGTGGCTGTCGGTCTCCTGGTCGCGGCGGCCGGGATGGCCTGGCTCACCCGGATCGGCGTCCACTCCTCGTATGCCGGTGCGGTGCTCGGGCCACTGGTCGTCACCGGCGCGGGCCTCGGTACCACGGTGCCCGCGGCGATCAACACCGGCACCTTCGGCATGGCCGCGCGCGACGCCGGCGTCGCCTCGGCCACGATCAACGTCGGCCAGCAACTCGGCGGCTCCACCGGCACCGCGCTGCTCAACACCATCGCCACGAGCGCGGCCGCGGCCTACGTCGCGAGCCATCTCAGCTCGGCGATCGCCGCCTCGCCCGCGGCCCGCGGGGCGCTGGAGGCCGCCGCGGCCGTGCACGGGTACACGGTCGGGTTCTGGTGGACGTCGGCCTTCTTCGCCGGCGGCGCGGTGCTCGGCGGAGCGCTGTTCCGCCGCGGCCCGCTGGCCCGCCAGGCTCAGGCTCCGGCACAGGTCGAGGCCGTCGCGAGCTAGGCCGGCTCGTGGGAGACGCCGCGTGCACATCGAGACCATGACCAACGCCCACGCCGACGCGGTGCTGGCCATCTACCAGGCGGGCATCGACGAGGGCAACGCCACCTTCGAAACCCGGGTGCCTCCGTGGGAAGACTTCATCGCCGCGAAGCTACCCGCCCACCGGTACGTCGCCGCCGACCACGGCGTGGTCCTGGGCTGGGTCGCCGCCTCCCCGGTGTCCGACCGCTGCGTCTACGCAGGCGTCGTCGAGCACTCGGTGTATGTCGATCCCGCCGCCCGGCGCCGCGGGGCCGGCCGGCTGCTGCTGACGGCGCTGATAACGTCCACCGAGGCCGCCGGGATCTGGACCATCCAGTCGGGCATCTTTCCCGAGAACACGGCCAGCCTGGCACTCCACCACGAAGCCGGATTCCGCGATGTCGGCACCCGCGAGCGCATCGGCCGCCACCGAGGCACCTGGCGCGACGTGATCCTCATCGAACGGCGAAGCCCCGCACTCTGACGCGATGGACGCGGGGTCCTGTCAGTTGCTCGTGTCGCTGCCCTGGCTCTCGTGCGGGAACCGGGGTTCGCTCGACCGTGCGGCTGCGGCCGTGCCCCTGCGGGTAGATTGCCGTGTTGACTGCGGTACAGGGGTAACGGATGACCTTCGCGAGCGTGGCCCGTTCCGTCGCGTACGACCCGGGCTCGTGGGACACGTTCTTCGTGCTGACGGGCACGGCGGCGGCGACCCTCACAGGGCTGTTCTTCATCGCTTTCTCGCTTCGACTGCGAGATCTCCAGCACAGCCTCACGCTCCGCACGCGGGCGCGGTACCTGCTGATCTGGCTGATCGTGATCGCGGTCGGCTCGGCTTTCGTGCTCATGCCCGACCAGCCGCTCGCTGCCCTGGCGACGGAGATTCTCGTGTTGTCGGCGGGCTCTGTGGCCTACACCGCCTGGTCGTCGCTGCAGACGGCGCGCCGCGAGCCACCACCCATCTCCGTCGATCTGCTCGTCCGGTGGCTCGGCATGGCGACAACCTGGCTGCTCAGTATCGGAGCGGGCATCAGCCTCCTCGCCGGCCACGGCGGCGGGCTTTATCTCCTCGCGTTCGCGATGCTGCTCGGCATCGCCCTGGAGGTAGCGGCGGCGTGGAGCCTGATCGTCGGCATCGGCAAAGACACCCACGGCGCGGACACCGGGGCCGGACGGGAGCCGTGACCCGTTAACGCAAGGTCGGCGCGCCGCGTGTCTGGCTACCAGGTAGGGACCAGGCCGCCGTCGATGGTGAAGTCGGCGCCGGTAATGTTCCCGGCCCGGCTGCTGGCGAGGAAGAGGACCAGATCGGCGACCTCGGCGGGCTGGGTGAACCGGCCGGTGAGCATCTGCTCCGCGGCCTGCCTGGCGACCTCGTCCGGCTGAGATCCGGTGGCCTGGCTCACGGTCTGGGCCACTCCCTCGGCGCCAAGCCACAGGTCAGTGGCTACGGGACCGGGGCTGATGGTGTTGACCCGGATCCCCGCGGGGCCGACTTCCTTCGACAGCGCCTTGCAGAAGCCGGCCAGCCCGGCCTTCGCGGTGCTGTAGTCGAGCACGGCCGGGTCGGGCAGGCGCGCATTGACCGAGCAGATCGTGACGATGGCGCCGGCTCCGGCGGCGAGCATGGCCGGTAGCACGGCACGGCAGGCCCGGACGGCCGCCATGAGGTCGAGGTTGAGGGTGGCGATCCAGTCCTCGTCGGTGATGCTGAGAAAGCCGCCAGGCCGCGCCGGGGCGCTGCCGACGTTGTTGACCAGGATGTCGATCCGCCCCCCGGCGGCCTCCATCAGCGCGCCGGGGCCCGACGGCTCGGACAGGTCTACCGTGATCGCCTGCACCCGGCCTGAGGCGGTGAGCGCGTCCAGGCCGGCCGATGAGTGCTGGGCGCCCGTCACGACGTGCACGCCCGCGCCGGCGAGGGCCCGGACGACGGCCAGCCCGATCCCCTTGCTGCCGCCTGTCACGACCGCCGTCTTGCCGGCCAGGCCCAGGTCCATCGCGGTCCGCCTCCTTAGCCGGGTCATACCCAACGCCGCCGGGCAGGCCACTGCCGAGTCGAGCCTGGCTGAGGTGACGGCCCGCCGGCTTCGGTCGAACGACGCAATCTGGCGGACTCTCAGCTGGCCAACTCGGATAGTGCACATGCAGTCGGATGACTGAAGCCGACGGCAGCGCAATCTCCCTACGTTGGCAGCGACGGCGGAAGCCCTCGAGCCCACGGGCCGAAGCAGATCAACGGAAACCCATGAAAGGCCAGGTCAGATGGCTGATAAGCCGCATCCGGTCGTATTCATCCACGGCCTCTGGCTGCACAAGAGTTCCTGGGAGCCATGGGAGGCCACCTTCGAGCAGTCCGGCTACCGCGTCCTTGCGCCGGGGTGGCCAGGCGATCAGGAGACCGTCCAACTTGCCAGGGCCAATCCGGACGCGGTCGCCGACAAGGGCATCGACGACGTCGTCGGGCACTTCGCCGCGATCATCGACGACCTGCCCGCTTCTCCCGTGCTGATCGGCCACTCCTTCGGCGGCATGATTGCCGAGAAGCTGCTCGGGCAAGACCGGGCCGTGGCAGCCATTGCGATCGACGCGGCACAGATCAAGGGCGTCCTTCCGGTTCCGTTGTCGTCCCTGCGGGCAACCCTCCCGGTGTTCAAGAACCCGGCCAATCGGCATCGCGCGGTCATGCTTACCGCGGACCAGTTCCGTTACAGCTTCGGGAACACCCTGACCGACGAGGAGTCGGCCGAGCTCTACGACAAGTGGGTGGTGCCAGCGCCCGGCAAACCGCTCTTCGAGGCGGCTGCGGCGAACTTCTCGCTGCACTCGCCGGCCAAGGTGGACACGCGAAACCCAACCCGCGGGCCGCTTCTTCTCATCATGGGCGGCCAGGATCACACCGTTCCCGAAGCGATCACCAAGGCAACGCTGAAGCAGTATCGCTACTCGCCAGCAGCCACGGAACTGCTGGAATTCGGTGACCGCGGTCACTCGCTGACCATCGATGCCGGCTGGCACGAGGTGGCTCAGGCGTGTCTTTCCTGGCTCCGCCACAAGGGCTTCTGACCGTACCTCGCCTGGGCCCACCAGCCCAGCGCTCAACTCAAAACCGCCGCTTGACGCTTAGCGCCGTGGGATGTCGAGAACGTGCGCGCCGGACCCGCGCATCAGACTCGATTGATGCTGGCGACTACGCGGTTTCGTCCCCGGCGCCGTCGCGCTCACGGTCAGACCCGGTGCCGAGAGCCAGGTGCAACTGCGACCGCGATCGGACTCCAAGCTTGGGGAACAGCCGGTACAGGTGCGAGCCGACCGTCCGGTGCGACAGGTACAGCCGGGCACCGATTTCCCGGTTGGTCAGCCCCTGGGCGGCCAGCTGGGCGACTTGCAGTTCCTGAGCCGACAGCTTCCACCAGGCGCCCGGTTGGTGCTGTCGCGCTCGCCGGCCGGTCGCGGCGAGTTCCTGCCTCGCGCGCGCCGACCAGGCGGCCGCTCCCAGCGCAGCAAACGCCGCCTGGGCGGACACCAGCGGCCGACGCGACTCCGCGACCCGCCGGTGCCGGCGCAGCCAGGATCCGTAGGCCAGGTCAACCCGGGCGCCGTACCACGGTGACGCGTTGACCTTGAGCCTGCTGGCCGCCGCGAACAGACCCTCCGCCTGATCTTCGCTCGCCAGCACGGCGCGGGCATAGGCGAGTGCCCGGACAACCCCGGACGCCGTCGTGTCACCGACGAGTTCCTCGATGTGTCGAAGCGGTCGCAGGGCCTCCTCGCGCCGGCCGCTGAGCGCGGCCGACTCGGCCAGGTAGTCGATGGCCCACGCGCACTGCGGATACTGATACGCGACGTCATGGCGATCGATCATGTGCGTGAACTCGTCAAGCGCGTCGCCAGGCCGCCCATCGCCGAGCGCCGCGAGTCCTCGGGTGAGCTGCACTCCGTTGAGGAGCGCGCGGTTACCGGAGGTGACCGCGTCCTTCTCGACCTCGGCAGCGATGTCCAAGGCGGCAGCGGAATCACCACGGAGCCCGGCGAGATTGCCCTGGCCCAGCCGGGCGCACGCGGCCCATAGCGGCTGGCGGGTCTCGAATCCGAATCTGAACGCCTCGTCGCACGCAACGAGGGCGACGTCCCAGCGGCCCAGGTACAGCGCGGCGAAGGCCTCGAGTACCCGAGTCTGGGTGAGCAGGGCAACGCGACCCTGCTGGCGAAGCACCTCAGACGCCCGCGCCGCGAAACCCAGGCCGCGCTCAAAGTCGCCAGCGACAAACCCAGTGCGCGCCAGCGCCCCGAGCAAGGTGACGTCACCGATCTCCTGCGAGGCCCACTGTGCGAGCTGAGCAACGAGCCGTGCCCCGCGGACAAACGGATCGATCTCCGAATAGAGCACCATTACCCGCGGGTCGGCGTCGTCAAGGCTCAGCGCCTCGACTGCGCAGCGCACGCGCGCGCGCAGGTCCTCGCCCGCTGCCCCCCAGTAGCACGAGTTACACGCGCCCAGCAGCAGCGATGCCGCAAGGCCAGGTTCACCGTCCCGGCGGGCCCGGTCGGCCGCTTCGACCAGCCGAGAGATGCTGTCCCGGTCGCCGGGTATCCCGTCGTCGAAGGCACCCTCAAGTCCGGCCAGGCGCGCATAGTCGGCGGGATCGAGCGCCAGGGTACGAGCGGCGGACATCAGTTCGGCGACGGTTTCATGGCGTCCGAGCTCGAATGCCAGCTCGGCCGCCCGCAGCAGTCGGTGACCACGATGCCGGTCGTCTTCGGACAGCTCGGCGGCGCGCCTCAGCCATTCCTCCGCGAGACCAGGGGCGCCGCGTGCCGCGGCCCGGTCGGCTCCTGCGTCGAGCTCAGCTGCGAGGGATTCCTGTGCACGCGGAGCTGCCAGTGCTCGATGCCAGACGGCTCGATCAGGGTCAGCGCCGAGTGTCACAGCGAGTGCCTCGTGGACGGCCCTTCGCTCGTCGCGCGAGGCCGACTGGACGATGGCCGACCGGACCAGCGGATGACGAAAGCGGAACGCGTCCCCCTCGATGATCAGCATCCCGTCGTCGGCGGACTGGCGAAGCTCGACCCTGGCATCGCGATGCCCGGTGAGCCGGGCCAGGGCCGCGGAAGTTTCCGCGAGCCGGTCACTGTCCTGCACCGCGGCGATGAGCAGCGCGGTTCGAGCAGCTGGCTCGAGGTCATCGATTCGAACCGCAAAGGCGCGCTCGAGCCGTTGCGTCAGCGGGATCGGTTCGAGCAGGGACGACTCACCCGCACGGCCGACAACCTTCGCCAGCTCCAGGAGGGCAAGCGGGTTTCCGGCAGCGGCGGCCAGCACTCGAGCCTCGTCGGCCGGCGACAGGTCCGGAGCCTGCCGATGCAGCAGCTCGCGGGACGCGTCGGGGCCGAGGGCCTCGAGCCAGAGCAGGAGCGAGCCGTACGTGCTCTCCGGCGGCTGATTCAGGCGACACGTCGTGAGCATGACGATCTGTTCGTCGGCGATGCGGCGAGAGATGAACTCGATGGCTTCGCGGCTGGCATCGTCGAGCCAGGCCAGGTCGTCGACGCCCACGAGGACCGGTGTCTCGGCGGCAGCATCGGCAAGCAACTCCAGCGCAGCCAGGGCGATGAAGAACCGGTTGACGGCGGCAGCGCCGGGTTCGGCCAGGCCAAAGGCGCTCGTGAGAGCAGCGCGATGCCCGGCGGGTAGCTCATCGAGCCGACCGAGGATCGGCCTGAGCAGCTGGTAGAGCGCCGCGAATGCCAGGTGGGCTTCTCCCTCCGTGGCGCGGACGCTGAGCACCGTGTGACCCCGTGCGATCGCCAGCTCGGTGCCCGCCCGCAGCAGGGCACTCTTGCCGACCCCCGGATCGCCGGCGATCCTCACGCTGCCGCCACGCTGAGTCACGCTGGCCACAACCGACTCGATCTGGGCAAGTTCGGCATCCCGGCCGACCAGGAACGGGGAATCCGGGCCGAGCTCCCTCGTCGAATCACGCCGTGTCATGGCCAGCACCGCCGACGGCTGCGTTATCTCGATTCGCGAGTGCGTAGGTGACCACCATGCTCCCATCGTCGCGTTCGGTGCGATCTTGCCAGGGTGCATGGCTTTTGCGCACGCTCCGGCCAGCCCTCCTGCGCGGGGGCGGAACGTCCAGCGGGCGCCAAGATAGTTGATGACAGTCCCTGTCATCAGTGTGTAGCCTGATGACAGTTGCTGGCATCAGGGAGGTCTCATGCGGGTATTCGTGACCGGCGCGTCCGGCTGGATCGGCACGGCAGTCGTCCCCGAACTCGTCCGCGCGGGTCATGAGGTCGTGGGGCTCGCCAGGTCGGACGCGTCGGCCGCCGCCGTCGCCGCAGCGGGAGCCGTGGTCCGCCGCGGCGACCTGCATGACCTCGACGCCCTCCACGCGGGCGCCGCCAACTCCGACGGGGTCATCCACCTCGCGTTCATCCACGACTTCACTCGGTTCGAGGACTCGGTACGTGCCGACGCACGCGCCATTGAGGCGATGGGCGCAGCGCTCGAGGGATCGGGCAAGCCGCTGGTCATCGCCTCCGGAACGCCTGCGGTGCCCGGCAAAGTGGCCACCGAGCGGGACCGGTCCGCTCCCGGCTCGGCTGTGGCGGGCCGGGCCGCGAATGCCCAGGCGGCACTCGACATGGCGGCCCGCGGGGTCCGCTCGTCGGTCGTGGGATTGCCTCGGACGGTGCACGGCCAGGGCGATCGCCACGGCTTCATCGCCCGCCTGATCGGCATCGCCCGCGACAGAGGCGTGTCGGGCTACGTCGGCGACGGGTCAAGTCGCTGGCCCGCGGTGCACGTGCTGGACGCCGCGGACCTGTTCCGCCTGGCCGTCGAGCAGGCCCCGGCCGGATCGGTGCTGCACGCGGTCGGCGACGAGGGCGTGCCGGTCCGCGACATCGCCGGGGTAATCGGCCGCCACCTGAACCTGCCGACGGCTTCCGCGCCGACCGACGTTTTCGGCTTCCTGGGGCCGATCCTCGCGACCGACCAGCCGGCCTCCAGCGCGCTGACGCGCGATCTGCTCGGCTGGCGCCCGGCCCAGCCCGGTCTCATCGAGGACCTGGACGGCGGGCACTACTTCGGCTGAGCACCGCCCGTCGCCTGCTGCCGGATCGCTCGGCCGGTCGTCGTGAAACCTTGCTCGCGGGCTGTAGTCCCGGTATCCAGGCTCCAGACGTGACCACCCGGACGAAAGATACGCAATGATGGCATTGCGCGCACCGGTCGAGGTAGCCGCGCGAGGCGCACGCAGATCCCGGCACGTTCTCGGAGGCGGACAGATGACCAGGACGGTCCTCAGTGGCGGGCGCGTCTTTGACGGCACCGGCAGCCCGGTGGCCGCCGCGGATGTGGCGATCGAAGCGGACCGAATCGTTGACGTCGGGCTCGGGCTCGACGGGGACGAGCGGGTCGACGTGTCCGGCCTGACGGTGCTGCCTGGCCTCTTCGACTGCCACGTCCACGTGATGGTCTCCGGGATCGACCTGGTGCGGCGGCTGCAGCGTCCGTTCTCGTACCAGTTCTTCCAGGCCGCGACCAACCTCGCGGCCACGCTGGATTGCGGCATCACCACGGTGCGGGATGCCGGCGGCGCCGACCTCGGCGTCCAGCGCGCCGTTACCGACGGCCTGATCGACGGGCCGCGCATGCAGATTGCGATCAGCGCACTGAGCCAGACCGGCGGGCACGGCGACGGCTGGCTGCCGTCCGGCATAACGACGTTCCTGATGTCGCCCCACCCGGGCCGCCCGGCCGGGCTCGTCGACGGACCGGAGGAGATGCGCAAGCGCGTGCGCGAGATCATCCGGGCCGGCGCCAACGTCATCAAGGTGCACACCTCGGGCGGCGTGCTATCGCCGCGCGACAGCCCGAAGCACGCCCAGTTCCGGCCCGATGAACTGGCCGCGCTGATGGCCGAGGCGACCGCGGCAGGCCTGCCGGTGATGGCACACGCTCAGGCGACCGATGGCATCAAGAACGCGCTGCGGGCCGGCGTCAGATCCATCGAGCACGGGATTTACCTCGACGACGAGGCAATCGACATGATGCTGAGCGCCGGCACCTGGCTCGTCCCCACTCTGGTTGCCCCGCACGCTGTCCTCGCCGCCGCGGCCTCGGGCAGCCAGCTGCCCGAGGGCGTCCTCGCCAAGGCTCAGGAGGTCGTGGCCGCGCACGCGGACGCGTTCGCCCGCGCCGCCGCGGCGGGAGTCAAGATTGCCATGGGCACTGACAGCGGCGTCGGACCGCACGGAACGAACCTCGACGAGCTGCCGCTCATGGCCGCTGGCGGGCTGACGCCCGCCCAGGTTCTGGCCGCCACGACGAGCTCCGCCGCGCAGCTGCTCCAGCTCGCGGACGAGACGGGCACGATCATGCCGGGCAAGCGCGCAGATCTCGTCGTCCTGGCGGGCGACCCCTTCGACCTGCCAAACCTGAAAGCCAACGTCCGCGCCGTCTACTCAGGCGGGCAGAAAGTACGCGGCTGAGGGCGCCCGCAGCCCTCGGATGACGCACGCCGACTGCTAAGGAACGACCACGAGGGGCACGGGTGAGTGGCGAGCCAGGCTGACGGCCACGGAGCCGACCACGCGGTGCGCGACCAGAGATGAGCTTCCGACCACGATCACCACCGTGGCACCGGGGTGCGCGGCACTGACGTCCTTAGCGGCCGCAACCAGCTCCTCGGGGATCTGGCCCTGGCGTCGCTCGAAACCCCACCGCTCCCCCCGGTCGCGCAGCTGCTCGCCGGCGGTCGTGCGGAGTTCCCGCTCGATGTCGTCGAACCCGGTCTCCAGCTCACTGACGGCAGCGGCCGACAGCGCGGCCATGCTGGGCACGTGGGCCACGTAGACGACTTCGATGGCGCCCGCCCGGCCCTGGAGCAGCCTGACTGCGGCGTCGAGCGCCCTGTTGGCCGGCGGGGAGCCGTCATAGCCGACTACGAGGCGCAGGTCGGTGCTCGGCGGAGTATCGGTGCTCACCGAGGGAGAATAGCGGGCGCAGCAGTCGACTCGCGCGGCGGGCTCACGACCGGCGAGCAGCTGCAGAGCGCGACCGGGATGGCCTCGAATCCCGGCTGTGCCGACGCGGGATGTGCCGACGCGGGATGTGCCGACGCGGGATGTGCCGAGACGACGGCCGGCGCGGGCGCGACCGGGGCCTGCGCGCCGGGGGCGGTCGTGACCGGACCCGCGGCGGCCCTTCTGAGCTCGGCAAGCCGACGCCTCGACGGCAGCAGGATCAGGCTGACGATGCACCCGAATCCGAGCAGTCCGGCTGACACGCTGAACGCCATCGTGTAACCGTGAGTCGCCGCGATCGCTGGTGCCAGCGGGCTGGTGTGGTGCGCGGCCAGGTAGCTCGCGGTCGCGGTCAGCGCGACGGTGCTGAGCGCGGAGGTCCCGATGGAGCCGCCCACCTGCTGCATGGTGTTGACGAGGGCCGAAGCCACGCCGGAGTCAGCGCGGCGAACTCCGGTGGTAGCGGTGTTGATGGCCGGGGCGAAGATCATGCCGAATCCCACGCCCAGGATCAGCAGCGCGGGCAGCACTCCGGTGAGGTAGCTGGAGGTGGCGCTGAGCCGGGACAGGTAGACCATTCCGCCCGCGCCGAGGAGCATGCCGAGCGAGATGAGGACCCGGGGTCCCACCCGGAGAAGCAGCACGATGCTGGCGACGTTAGAGCTGATCAGGATGCAGCCGATCATCGGCAGGAACAGCAATCCGGTGGTGAGCGGACGCTCGCCCCTGACGAGCTGCAGGTAATACGTCAGGAAGAGGAATGTGCCGAAGATCGCGATCCCCGATATGAAGACGGCGGCGTAGGAGCCGCCTCGGGTCCGATCGACGAGCACCCGCAAGGGCAGTAGCGGGTGCGAGGTTCGCTCCTCGGCCACCGCGAACGCGGCGAGCAGCACCGGGCCAAGGACCAGGCACCCGATGGTCAGCGCGGAGGTCCAGCCCGCCGTTTCGGCATGAGAGAAGCCGAAGACGATGAGGAACAGCCCGGCGCACGCCAGCACGGTACCCGGCCAGTCCATCCGTGGGCGGGCGGCCGGCCTGGTGGTCCGGATGTAGGCCAGCGCACCAGTCACCGCGATGGCGGCAAACACCAGGTTGACGAACAGGCAGTACCGCCACGACAGGTACTGGGTAAGCAGCCCGCCCAGGATCAGCCCGATGCCGCCGCCGCCCGCGGCCACCGAGCCAAAGACACCAAACGCCCTGCCCCGCTCGACCGGATCCTGGAACGTGCTGACCAGCGTGCCCAGGGCGGACGGCGCCAGCAGCGCGCCGAACACGCCCTGCAGCGCACGCGCCGTGACCAGGACAACGAACGACCCGGCCGCGCCGCCGACGGCCGAGGCTAGGGCGAACCCGATCAAGCCGGTGATGAAGACCCATTTCCGGTTGAACATGTCGCCAAGCCGGCCACCGACGAGCAGCAGGCTGCCGAAGGCGAGCGCATATGCCGTCACGATCCACTGCCGGTCGCTGTTCGGGAATCCGAGCGCGCGCTGGGCAGACGGCAGCGCGATGTTCACGATCGTGGCATCCAGGACGACCATAAGCTGCGCGACGGCAACGACAACCAGGACCAGCCAGCGGCGGTCTGCGGGCGCTGTCCGGCGCTCGTGCGCCACCGGCGACGGTGCAGAGGACATTCAGGCCAATACCCCTCTGTGGGCCGGATAGTGACTGAGCAGGACACTGACCCGGTCGTAACGAGCAGCCGGATCGGGCCGTCTACCGGTAGCGCCCGTGACCTTCCTATCCGCGACGGCTCTGGTTATTACCGCATCTCGGCCCGCGGTCACCGCACCGGACGCTCGCCCGAGCATCAGTTGACGCAACCGAACAGTTGCTATAATGTTGCAACCAAACAGTTGCTAAATAGTGGAGGCAGTCGTGGCGTTCCCTGATCGCATCGAGCGGACCGTCGAGCTCGGTCACCCGCCAGCCACGGTATGGGCGGCACTCACCACGGCGGACGGACTGAGCGCGTGGTTCGGCCAGCAGGCCACCATCGACCTGCGCCCGGGCGGCTCGGCCCGGATGAAGTGGGACAGCGGTCACATCGCCGACATCCGGGTTGAACGGGTGGAGGAGCCGATGGTGTTCGGCTTCACCTGGCACATTTTCGGGCTGCCCGAGGACGATCCGCGTCGCACCTACGTTGAGTTCACGCTAGAGCCCACCGAAGCGGGCACGCGGCTGACCGTGGTCGAGTCCGGCTTCGCGCAGCTTCCCGACGACGCCTACCGCACGGCCTACGACGGCAACATCCGCGGCTGGGCAAGCGAGCTGGGCGAACTCGCCGCCTACCTCGATGCCGCCGGCTGACGCCGAGGCCATCGCCGAGCAGGTGTTCGTGGCCCTGGCCGACCCGAGCCGGCGCGCTATCCTGGCCGCGCTGGCCTCGGAGGGGCCGGCCACCGCCACCGACCTGGCCGGGCGGCTGCCGATCACCCGCCAGGCGATCGCCAAGCACCTGGCGCTGCTCACCATGGCGGGCCTGGTCACGGCCGAACCCGGGGAGCGCCGCCGGGTGCGCTACCGGCTGAACTCAGCGCCGATACAGGTGGCACAGCAGTTCCTGGCCGCGCTGGCACGCGACTGGGACAGCCGACTCGACGCGCTGAAAGATCACCTCCGCCGGCCCGCTCGCGGATCGGCGTGACGCGACTCACCGCCCGTCATCGCCCCCGGACTGATCCCGGCCGCACGCCACCAGCGATGTAACGACAAGAACAGGAGAGAAGTCCATGACTGGTCACACGACGGGAACGCGCGAAGAGTGGCTCGCCGCGCGGCTACCGCTGCTTCACGCCGAGAAGGAACTGACCCGGTGCGGCGACGAACTGGCGCGCCAGCGGCAAGAGCTGCCCTGGGTCAGAGTCGACAAGGACTACCAGTTCGAGACCGAGGAGGGAACGCGGTCGCTGGCCGATCTGTTCCGGGGACGTTCGCAGCTGCTCGTGTACCACTTCATGTTCGGACCCGACTACACCGCCGGCTGCCCGTCCTGCTCAGCCATCGCGGATGGCTTCAACGGCTCCGCCGTGCACCTCGCCAATCACGACGTCACCCTGAGCGCGGTATCGCGGGCCCCGTTCGCCAAGATCGACGCCTACCGGCGGCGAATGGGCTGGAGCTTCCCGTGGGCGTCCTCCTTCGGCAGCGACTTCAATGTCGACTTCGGGGTGGCGCACACGGCGGAGGAGTGGGCAGCAGGCGCCGCCAGCTACAACTTCGGCGAGCAGGACCTGCGGCCCGCGGCCGACCAAAAGGACTCCTATGACGCCTTCAGCGAGTCGATCGTCGGCACCAACTGGGAGACCTACCGGCGTGAAGGGCCCGGCATGAGCGCCTTCGCACGGCAGGACGGCGCGGTCTACCACACCTACTCGACGTACGGGCGCGGCCTGGACATCCTGTGGGGCATGTACCAGTGGCTCGACCGCGCGCCGCTCGGCCGGAACGAGAAGGGGGCCGGCTTCTGGTGGCGCCGCCACGACGAGTACGACAGCCACAGTCGAAGCTGACTTCGGTCGACTCCCGCACCGTCCTACCCGCCGCTCGGACCGACCGAGCGGCGGCCTAGGTTGCGAGGTGTGGCGACGAGCGACCTTCGCGTGCCGGAGACACTGCCTGCCGTCATCGGCGTGCGCGGGGCGCGGCAGAACAATCTCCGGAATGTTGACGTCGACGTGCCGCTCTGGCGAACCGTCGCCGTGGTCGGCGTGTCGGGCTCCGGGAAGACATCGCTAGCAATAGGCACGCTCTACGCCGAGGGCATGCAGCGGTTCCTGCAAAGCCTCAGCACCTACAGCCGCCGGCGGCTGACCCAGGCGGAGCGGCCGGACGTGAGTGGGATCGAGCATCTACCGCCGGCGCTAGCCCTGCGGCAGCGGCCGCCGATACCGGGCCCCCGCAGCACCGTGGGCACGATGTCGGAGGTGCTCAACGTGCTCCGGCTGATGATGTCGCGGCTTGGCTCCCATCTGTGCCCGAACGGCCACCGGGTCGAGCCGTCGGTCGCGACCCTGACCGAGGAGATCACCTGTCCGGTGTGCGGGGCCCGGTTCGAGCACCCCAGCGCCGAGTCGTTCGCCTTCAACTCCTACGGCGCCTGCCCCGCCTGCCAGGGCCTCGGCGTGCGCTCGGAAGTCGACGTGAGCACCCTGGTTCCCGAGCCCGGCAAGACGATCGAGGCAGGCGCCGTGCTGCCGTGGAACTCCGGCGGCCGCCGGCTGTCCATGTATGCCGCGGGTCAGCTGGGAGTCCGCCTCGACGTCCCCTACGAGTCGCTCTCCGAGCGCGAGCGCGACATCGTGCTCCACGGCGACCCGGTCCGGCAGCATGTGACGCTCTCCGGCCGCAACGGACGGACCGTGCGGCTGTCGGTCCACTACGACAACGCGGTCGCCGCGGCGGAGCGGTCGCTGCACAGCGACAACGAGCGCACCCGGCGCCTGATGCAGCGTTTCGTGGTGACCAGGGTCTGCTCGGTGTGCCACGGCACGCGGCTGCGCCCTGCGGCGCTGACCTCGTTGCTCGGCGGGCGCAACATCGCCGAGATCAGCGCGCTGAGCCTAGGTGAGCTGCGCGGCTTCGCGGCCGGCCTGCCTGCCGGACTGCCTGCCGAGATCAGCCGGATGACCGCCGGGTTGCTCGCCGAGCTGGACGGCAGGCTCACCCCACTGCTCGACGTGGGACTTAGCTACCTCACCCTGGATAGGCCGGGCGCATCGCTCTCGACCGGCGAGCGGCAGCGGATCGAACTCACCTCGACGGTCCGCGCCAGCACGACCGGGATGCTCTACGTGCTGGACGAGCCCTCGGTGGGCCTGCACCCGAGCAACATCCAGGGACTGCGCACGACGATCAGCGCGCTGACAGGCAACGGGAACACCGTCCTGGTAGTCGAGCACGAGCGGGAACTCATCCACTCGGCGGACTGGGTGATCGAGCTCGGCCCGGGTGCAGGCGCGAGCGGCGGCACGGTGATCGCCGAGGGCAGCCCGGCTCAGCTTCAAGCCGATCCGCGCTCGGTCATAGGACCGTTCCTTGCGGGCACTCCCGCCGTCTCGGGTGACCGCAAGGCGCGCCCCGGCCCGGCGGCACAGCTCGCCATCGAGGTGGCCGACCTGTATAACCTGCACAACGTCGCCGCGTCGTTCCCGGTGAACCGGCTCACGGCGCTGGCCGGGCCGTCCGGAGCGGGCAAGACGGCACTCGTCCTCGACAGCCTGATCCCGGCCGCGCGGGCACGGCTCACCGGGTCAGCTCTGCCAGCGCACGTCCGGCGGCTGGATCTCGGCGACATCCGCCAGGTAGTCCAGATCGATGCCTCGCCGATCGGCCAGAATGCACGGTCGACCCCGGCGACCTACTGCGGAGCGTTTGACCAGATCCGCCGCGTCTACGCCGACGCCCCCTACGCGCGCCGCCGACGCTGGAAGCCGGGCCACTTCTCGTTCAACACCAGGGCCGGCCAGTGCCCGACCTGCCAGGGACTCGGACACATCGACCTGGACGTCCAGTACCTGCCCGACATAGCGGTGCAATGCCCGACCTGTCAAGGCGCCCGGTTCAACGACGCCACGCTCGCCGTCCAGGTCAACGGGCTGACAATCGCGGATGTGCTCGGCCTCAGCGTGCACGAGGCTCTGGAGCGGTTCGCGCAATGGGCGTCCATCGCGGCGGCGCTGCGGCCGGTCAGCGAGGTCGGCCTGGATTACCTGAAGCTCGGCGAGCCGACGCCGGGGCTGTCGGGCGGCGAGTCGCAACGGCTGCGGATCGCATCCCGGCTCCGCAGGAGCCAGCGCGGCGCGCTATATGTCCTCGACGAGCCGTCCACCGGCCTCCACCCGCTGGACGTGGCCAGGCTGGTGGGCGTGTTTGATCGCCTGCTGGCAGCCGGGGCGACCATCATCGTCATCGACCACGACCTGGACCTGCTCGCCGCCGCCGACCACCTCATCGACATGGGGCCAGGCGGCGGACCGGACGGCGGCCACGTCGTCGCGGCAGGAGCACCCGACGACGTCGCGCGCGCACCCGAGAGCGTCACCGGGCCATGGCTGGCCGATTACCTCGGCCTGTCCGCCAGGCCGAAGGTCCCGTCGCCTTAGGTCCTTGGCCCCTCGCGGCTGGCCGCACCACGGTGTGGCCTAACCATGACGAGAGGGCCCCGACAGACGCGGAGCAACGAGCCAGTCCCGCGCACCGCGCAATCGAAATCCGCGAGAAGCGGAGCGGGGTCCTCTCGCCCTGACGGCACTCATCGCCTGCTCATGCGGATGGTGAGTCGCCGGAGATCTCGCTGACGTTGCCGCTAGCCGGTGCGGGGTTCCCAGCGGAAGAAGCGAATAGCGAACAGCACCCCGCCGGCGCCCCAGAGGGCCACCACCAGGACGTCGGTCCACTGGTAGGAGACGCCGAGAAACCCGGCTTGCATTCCGGCCAGGAAATGCCTGACAGGGAAGATCCGCCCGACCCAGAGCATCCAGGCGGGCGGGTTGGTGAGCGGTATGAAGACCCCGGACAGGAACAGTAGCGGCAGAATGATCACGTTGACGATGGGCAGCGCGGCGTCGGCGGTCGGGATGACAGCCGAGACCGCGAACCCGAGCGCGCAGAACGCCGCCGCGCCAACCGCGAGCATGACCAGCATGCGCAGCAGGGTGATCCCGGTGGGAATGTCTACGTGGTAGAAGGCGCGCCCGAACGCGCTCGTGATGACAACGAGCAGGGCCGACACGAGCACCGCATGGACTATCCGGGCGCCGAAGAACGACGCGCGCGGAACCGGTGTCCCGTCGATGCGCTTGAGCACCCCGGACTCCCGCTGGAACGTAACCGCCGCCGCGACGTTGTTGAAACAGACCGTGATTACCGCCAGAGCCACCATGGCAGGCACGTAAAACGTGGCCTCGTTCACCAGCCTGCCGTCGAAGCGGATCGAGACGTTACGAAATATCGATGTGAAGATCACCAGGAACATGAGCGGGTAGACCAGTGCGAAGAACGCCGCTGCCGGGCTGCGCCAGTAGGCCTTGTTGACGTAACGAAGCTGGGAGAGCGTGAGAACTGCCGCGTTCATGCCGTGCCGCCCCCTGGCTGATCTCCGCCTCGGTCAGGCGCAGGCCGGCCGCTGGCTGATGACGGATCGGTGAGCGCGAGGTAGATCTCTTCCAGCGACGGCCTGATCACCTGCAGCCCGTCGAGGCGCACGCGGTGATCGATGGCCCAGCCGGTGAGCTGGTGCAGGGCCTCGACGAGGTCCTCGGGCATGATCTCGACGTAGCCGTCCGGTCCGGGCACAGCTGTGAGCCCGCCGGGCGGAGCAGCCTCGGCCGGAGGGCGGTAACGGATCCGAGTCGCGGCCAGCCCTGGGTCGCCGAGCGTCTCGGGCGCGCCTTCGGCCACGACGCGGCCGGCGGCAATCACCGCGACCCGATCGGCGAGGAACTGCGCTTCGTCCATGTAGTGCGTGGTCAGCAGGACCGTCATGCCGAGCGTGGCCAGGTTCTTGATCACTCCCCACGCCTCGCGCCGGGCGGATGGATCGAAACCAGTGGTCGGCTCGTCGAGGAACAGCAGTTCGGGCCGACCGACCAGGGCAATTCCGACATCGAGCCGTCGCTGCTGCCCTCCGGACAGCCTGCGCACCCGCGCGTCGCGCTTGTCCTGAAGGCCGACCAACTCGATCACCTCGTCCGGTGACCGCGGATGCGGGTAGAAGTCGGCGTACATGGCGATCGTCTCCCGCACGGTGAGGTACGGGTCGATGCCGGTGGATTGTAAAACGATCCCGATGCGGCTCTTCAGCTTGACTCGCTGACGGCCGGGATCGACGCCGAGCACGCTGACCTCGCCCTGATCTCGGGTCCGGTAGCCCTCAAGGATCTCGACCGTGGTGGTCTTGCCCGCCCCGTTCGGCCCGAGCAGCGCGAAGACCTCGCCGCGACGGATCGTCAAGTCGATGCCACGGACCGCCGGGACACCGGAGTAGGACTTCACCAGGCCACGCACAGCTACCGCAAGCCCTACTCTGTCGCCCGGCCCGATGTGGGCGGGCACCCCAGACGACACAGCCTGAGGCGCCGCCTCGTCTTCGCGGGCTGGCTGCGCTGTCATGATCGTGCTACCTCCGTCCGGCCAGGCACGCGACGGCGACCGAGCTCCCGACCGTGAGCCTGACGGCCAGGGGCATTCGACGGCAGAGCCCTACGTCCCGAAATCCGGGGAACCGACCGTGTCCACGTCGGTGACCACAGTCGCAGACGCCAACCACTACGGCAGCCTGTTCGCCCCGCCCGCCGCCGCGGAGATTGCCCAGCTCATCTCGCGGACAGGCGCCGTCGTATCCGACTGACCCGCCCGGCGATTCCCGCGCGGACCGAATCCGGCGGCCCGCGCGTCCGGCGTCTCGAGGCGGCCGCGTCACGCACAGACGCCCCGATTGCGGGGGCCCGAGTCGGCCGCGCCGACGGACGCCAGGGCGAACGTCCCGTCATCTCAGGCCGTTAGCCCCATGCCCGGTGTCCGCACACCGGTGTGGCCTGAGCATGACGAGAGGACCCCAGGAGACGCGGAGCAACGGGCCAGTCCCGCGCACCGCGCAATCGGAATCCGCGAGAGGCGGAGCGGGGTCCTCTCGCCCTGGCTGGGAAGCCGCTGATCTCTACTCCCGTCCGCAGACGTCCTCCGGGCAGCACGGAGCGCGCGCCCGCGGGAATGGCTGAGGATTGTTTCCTTTCTCGACGCTGATGAATCAGCCGTCGAGCAGGTCGGACGGCGGACGCCGCGCGGTGACCTGGGTGGCCCGCGCCACGCCTAGCTGAAGGATCAGCTGCGGCGCCCCGGACAGCACCAGCCGGTCCCGGATCAGCGCCCGGACCCCCTCTGCTTCCAGCGGCCGGGTATGGATACTCGCGAACACCCACCTGCTCGCCGCGTCAGCCAGCACGCGATGCAGCGCCTGGCCCGCGCACAGCCAGTCGGCGCGAGCATCACCCGGCGTGAGCAGCACGGCCGTTGCGGCCGGGGGCGGCCCGTCCGCCGCAAGCTCGCCCAGGCCGCGTCCGAGGTCGAAGTCGCGCTGCGGGAGCGTGCCGCGGTGCCGGTCGGCGCCAGCGGTGAACGTGTGCGCTGGCACGCCATCGTGGGCCGCCGTGGTGGTATCTCTCGTCCACTGCCGCATGTCCGCCCAGGACCGCGGATCGCGGTCCTGCCGCCGGCTGACCGCGTCCATGATGTCGGCGAGCTTCTCATAGCCCTGTGCCCGGTCGACGAGCGCCAGCGTCGCGCCTTCCGCCTGCGCGTCATGCTGGAGTCCCGCCAGCAGCCCGGCAGGCAGCGGCTCCGCTTCGAACGGGCCGCGGTGCGTGTGCCGGTGCGGAAGCGCCTCGAGCAACCGGGTGTCGGCTGCTGTCGGCGCCCGCGCGGCGCCCAGCGTGACGCTCGCCAGCAGCCGAGGCCGGGAAGGATCCGGCAGCAGTTCCACGACCGGTAGATACCCGAGCGACCGCACGGCCAGCCGCAGCCCGAACAACGCTGCGCCGCAGCTGATCACCAACTCCCGGCCGATGAGATCTACGCGAAGCTTGCGGTCGAAGTCCGCGTACAGGTCGATGCGGTGCCGCCCGACGTCGAACCGCCAGGGCTGGGTGTTGAGGATCGACGGTGCCCGCGCCGCCGTCGCGATCAGGTAGCCGACCACCCCGGCCGGGATCTCAGCCTTCGCCTCGCCTGCTGCGTCGGTCACTGCTCACCCGCTTCCCTACACCGACAAGGATCCGCCAGGCGCGCCGATCTGCCAGGGACCTAAGCCGCCACGCGACGCTGCCGAACGTCCCGAAAGGCCAGCGACCTGAACAGGGCGGATCCGATCCGACCCCCGCAGTGGCTCGGCGGTGCGGCTATTCCGCTCGTGCGGCCGCAGGTCCGTCGGGGAGGACACGGTCGAGCTGGCTGCGCGCGGTGATTCCGAGCTTGGCGAAGACCTTGCGCAAGTGGTACTGGACCGTGTGCGCGCTGAGGTAGAGCCTGGCGCCGATCTCCGGATTCGACAGCCCGTCCCTGGCTAGCCGGGCGATCTGCATTTCCTGCGCCGTCAGCGTGTCGTTCCGCGAGCCGACCGCGCGCTTGCGGGCGGTCTCGCCCGTGGCCTGCAATTCGCGCCTGGCCCGCTCGGCGAACGCCGCGACGCCCATCGAGGCCAGCATGTCGAAGGCGGTTCGCAGTTGCTCGCGAGCGTGGCCGCGGCGACGCTCCCGCCGCAGCCATTCCCCGTAGAGCAGATGCGCTCGGGCGAGGCAAATGCGCATCCCGGTCCGCTGTAGCCGGTCGATTGCCTCGCGAGACCGCACTGACGATCTGGTCGAGCTGCCGGCATGCCGCGTCGCGGCCGAGGAGTCCCGCCGGTCGCGGCCGGGTCGGCGAGGGTGCGAGACCGTCCGCCGCGACAGCGGCGGCGTATTGATTGCTTTCGGATGGCATGACGGCTTTTTCCTCATAAGGCTGGCAGCAGGTCGGCCAATCCGCCACGACCCGTTTCTATGTCTACAGCTCCAGTCAAGCAATGCCGGGCTGACCAGCAGGCGCGGCCCTGCAGCGCGGCCCCGGCTCGGACCTCGGCCCTGACCACGCAGCCGCTGCGCTGGTTACGTTGGCTAGCCACCGGGGATTCGAAGACTGCCGTTCGTTCTGCAGGCTCGAGCTATGCCGACGGGACGGCCGCGGCCGAACCGCCGGCCAGGGACCAGCCGGGAAGCCAGCCTTGGCCAGAGCTGCACGCGGGAGCACGATGACGTTTACCGGGGGGTTCTGGAAGCCCGTCCGCGAGTACTGGCAGCTCGACGGCGGCCACTTCCTGCTCGAGAGCAAGCTTGATGTCGCGGTCGGCTACATCCGGCCATTCCTCGAAAGGACCCTGTCGTGAATGGACTGCTGACCAACCAGACGGTCCTGGTCGTCGGCCGCGGCAGTGGGTTCACCCGCGCCATCGCGCTGACCGCCCGGGATGCGGTCCGGTCTGCCGCCGACACCCTTGCCCGTTCCCTCGCGCTGGAACTCGCTCCGATCCGGGTGAATGCCATCTCCCCCGGTGTCGTTGACACTGGTGCCCAGGATGCCTTCGGCGAGCAGGGGAAGGCGGACTACTTCGCCGACATCAGGGCCCGCAATCCGGTCCGGCGGATCGGAACCACCGACGACGTCGCCAGCGCCGTGCTGTTCGCCATGACCAGCACCTTTCTCACCGGCCAGGCGCTGCACATCGACGGCGGCGAGCCGCTGGCCTGACATCGCCACGGCGGGTGCGGAGCCCGCCGGCCACCTGGACGGAAAGGGAACGATGGGACTCTCCCGGCAGCAGGGACCACTCGCGCTCACCCCCGATGAGAGGGGAACGGGCGGGCAGCCGTGACTGCCACTCACGTGCGCAGCCGAGCAGCCGATCCCGGGCCCTTGGGCGATAGCTCGGGGCCGAGGCTGCTGTCGGTCAACGTGGGCCTGCCGCGCGACGTGCCCTGGCAGGGAAAGACTGTCTACACCGGGGTGTGGAAGCAGCCTGTCCGCGGCCCGGCGATGGTCAGGAAGCTCAACATCGACGGCGATGGCCAGGGCGACACCGCCGGCCACGGCGGTGAGCAGCGCGCGGTGCTCGTCTACCAGATCCAGTCCCACCGATACTGGGCCCGCCACTTCGGCCGGGACGACTTCGGCTACGGCGAGTTCGGCGAGAACCTCACCGTCGACGGCCTGCCCGACGACGAGGTGTGCATCGGGGACCGGTACCGCATCGGGGCCGCCGAGTTTGAGGTCACCCAGCCGCGGGTTACCTGCTATCGCGTCGGAATGCGCCTGGGCGAGCCAGAGCTGCCAGCGCTGCTGGTGAGCCATCACCGTCCCGGCTTCTACATGCGCGTCGTCACCGAAGGACGCATCCAGGCCGGGGACGCGATTGTCAAGACCACAACCGGCCCGCACGCCCTCACCGTCGCCGAGGCCGACGCGCTGCTCTACCTTCCCGGCCGGGATCCGGCCCGGCTCCGCGTCGCCGCGGACATCCCCGCCCTGAGCCCCGGCTGGCAGCAGTCCTTCCGCGAGCTACTCACGACGCCTGACGGCGCAGGCACGACAACACCGGCCGAAGGCGCCCAGCCAGCGTGGACTGGATTCCGCCCGCTGCGGGTAACCAGGCTCGTGTCCGAGAGTCTCGGTGTCACCTCGATCTACCTGCAGGCTGCTGACCACAAACCGCTTCCTCAGGCGGCGGCCGGGCAGTACCTCACGCTGCGGATATCTGGTGCCGGCCAGCCGGCCCCGGTACGGAGCTACTCCCTGTCCTCAGCGCCCGGCGCGAGCAGCTACCGGATCAGCGTCAAGCACGAGAACAACGGCCTGGCCAGCACCTACCTGACTGGCAGCCTGCGCCGCGGCGCAATCCTGGACGCCGCGGCGCCACGGGGAGAGTTCGTGCTCGACGCGGGCCCCGGTCCCGTGCTGCTCATCTCCGCCGGCATCGGCCTGACCCCGGTGCTGTCCATGCTGCACCGGCTCGCAGCCGACGACAGCGACCGCGAAGTCTGGTGGGTTCACGGCGCCCGTCGGCCGGCGGAGCATCCGCTCGCAACCGAAGCCCACCGGCTCATCGGCTCGCTGCCGCATGCGCGCGAGTTTCTCTTCTATAGCGCTGCCACGCCCGCCGAACGCCACCGGGCCAAGGCGGCGGCCGGGCGGCTCACCAAAGACAAGCTCGCGGCGCTCGCGCCTCCCGTCAGCGCGACCGCCTACCTGTGCGGCCCGGAATCGTTCATGACCGACATGCAGCACGCCCTGACCGCGCTCGGCATCGACTCCGCCCGTATCCGGACCGAGCTGTTCGGCGCCCGGTCATCGATCAACCCCGGCCTCACCGGCCAGACGCGCCGCCGACCGCATCAGCCACCCGGCCCGGCTGGCAGCGGCCCGCAGGTCACCTTCGCGCGCAGCGGCATCGCCGCGCCGTTCCCTGGCTCGGTGCGTACCGTCCTGGAGCTGGCGGAGGCATGTGACATCCCGACCCGGTGGAGCTGCCGCACCGGTGTCTGCCACACGTGCGTGACGCCGCTGCTCTCCGGACGCGTGACCTACTCCCCAGACCCGCTGGATCCGCCCGCCGACGGCGCGGTGCTGATCTGCTGCGCCCGGCCGGACAGCGAACTGGTGCTGGACATGTGAGCCGGATGTAACGCCGCCAACGCCGACCGGGCAACCGAATAAGGAGGCTGAACACATGGTGAGCTGGGACGACGTGACCCGCACCGAGGTGCTGCGCGCGATCCAGGAGTACGACCGGCTGGGTCCGGATCAGTTCTTCTCCGCGCACGGATTCGGCCCGACAACGACCTACGACCTGGTCTTCGAGGAACGGCGCTATCCGCCCAAGGCAATCCTGGGCACGGCGTACGAATTCGCCACGGACCGGCGGCTGGCCCCAGGGGACTTCGAGGGCGGCAAGTCAGGCGCCGTGCGGGTCCTGCGAAACCTCGGGTTCACCGTCGCAGAAAAGCAGCGGACCGGGCACACCTGATCCTGGTCGACGCCGCCGAGGACGGCGCTAGCCGACCCGTAAGGCAATGAGCGACATGCCCACCCGGGTGCGGGCAGTTTCCCCAGGTAAGGCGTCATCATGCGGGGCTGGCGGTCAGCCGGCAGTAGCACGAGGCGCCGATGGGGACGTCGGCGCGGGCCTGGGCGACCCGCAGCTGCTGCTGGATGATGGCGGCTTCCTCGGTCTTGCCGAGCCTGGTCAGGCATTCGTGGTATCCGTGCAGGCTCCACACGTTGCCGGGGTGCTGGCAGGGCCGGGACAGCGTGCTATCAAGACCGAGATCGGCCCGGTAGACTGCCTCGGCCTCCCGGACGCGGTCCTGTTCGAGCAGCAGCGCACCGTGGGCGTGCCGTGCTGGCTGCATCCAGCCCCACGGCTCGTCGTAGGGCAAGCCGTCATCCAGTTCTACCGCCCGGCGCAGGTGCGCAAATGCCTCCTCGACGTTCCCCGCGCGGTAGGCGAGTTCGCCGTCGAGCATGGCACTCGCGATCTGGAGGATCGACCGGCACGTGTTGTTGAAGATCGTCCGGGTTTCTGGCACCCGGGCGGTCGCTGCTGCGAACAGCGCGCGCTGCCCGCGTGCCTGCTCCGTCTGCCCGGTGGCGGCGAACGCCACACCCTTGCCGTAGTGGAGCATCGCGGTCGTCACCAGATAAAGGTCCGGGTCGGCTGGCAGCGGCGCGTCGAGGAGCTCCTGCCAGCGCCCGAACCTGATCAGCACGTGCACGCGCATGGCGACGAAGCCCTCGAGCCAGTCGGCCATCGGCGGGACCGGTACCCGGAGCAGGCTCTCGGGGACCAAGCCGGCCAGCGCGTCGGCGGACTCCAGCGCGACCTGCGACTGGCCGAGGAACATCGCCCCGTAGATCTTGAAGTGATAGTTGTGGGCACGGTACAGGGTGTAAAAGTTCATCGGGCCACGCGCGGCGACGAAACGCTCATCCGCCCGGATCGCGGCGTCGTTGCTCGCGACGACCTGTTTGTAGTCGCCGCAGAGCACGTCCAGGTGAGTAGGCATGTGAACCAGGTGGCCAGCGTCAGGGACCAGGTCGCGCAGCAGGTCGCCCGCCCACAGGGCATCCTCGGGCCTGGGCGACATTTCCATCAGGTGGATGTACAGGTGCAGCGCCCCGGGGTGCGACCGGCCGCCCGGCTGCGCCAGCACGCGCCTGAGAACGTCGTGAGCCTCGACGGTCGCGGCTCCGTCGGCGGGCTGCCCGGTCAGGGTGTTCCACAACGCCCACGGCGTGAGATTCATCAGCGCGTCGGCGAGCAGCACGGCGACCTCCGGGTCGGCCGGGTGCTGCCGGTGGGCGACCCGCATCGCGTCGGCGTAGGCCTGGTTCCACGCGGACCAGTCCCGCGCCGGCGTGTGCCGCGGATAGCGGTGGGTCAGGGCGGCGATGAGTGCCTGCTCGGCCCCGGTGGCGAAGGCCGCGAGCCGCTGGGCGGTCGCGACCGCCGCGTGCGCGCGGGCGAGCGCCGAGGATGCCTCGGCCGGCTCGAACGCCTCCCACGGCTTGTTGTAGTTCGGCCCGAGGGCGTAGGCGAGGCCCCAGTAGGCGAGCGCGCAGTCCGAATCGGCGTCGATAGCCCGCTCAAAGCAGGCCACGGCCTCCTCATGGTTGAAGCCGTACGACCACAGCAGCCCGCGCCGGACCCACTCACGCGCCCGATCGGAACGCGTGGTGACCGCAGGGGCATACGTGCCCAGGTCGAAGTAGTCCGCCATGAGTCGTGGCTCGCCTCCGGTCCACCAGCCATCCAGAACGCCTGCATGATGCCGGCTTCAAGGCAGCGTAGTTGAAGATGTGCCAGGTCACCGGGGCCTCGGCAGGGCCGTCTGGGCGCAGCCGCCCGTGCGGCTCACCACTGATCTCAAGCTGGGCTTCGAGGGCGGCCGGGCGATTGCGCGCCGCCAGCTCCGGGCTGGCGAGCAGGCGTTCTGTGCTCTGTCCTGGGGTGACGGGATCCCGCCCGCGGACTTTGGCGAGGCGCACCGGCGGCTGGCCGTGACGGCTGGCTTCTGGCAGGACTGGCTCGGCCGCGGCCGCTTCCCCGACCATCCCTGGCGCGCTCACCTGCAGCGCTCCGCGCTGACACTCAAGGGGGCTCACGTACGCTCCGACCGGCGCGCTGCTCGCCGCCGCCACGTCCTCGCTGCCCGAGACGCCAGGCGGGCAGCGCAACTACGACTCTCGGTACACCTGGCTGCGCGACTCGACGTTCATGCTCTGGGGCCTGACTGCGAACGGACGAAGCCCCCCAGCATCGTGCCGACCTCGATCGTGAAGGTTCCGGTTGTGATCACCGGATCATCAGCCGCGAACCTCTGCAGCTCTTCCTCGTCATCAGCCTCGACGACGCCAAGGCCCCATGCGCCGCCGCTGTCGAGCACGGGGCCGAAGATCACCATCCGGCCTGACTCGATCCAGGGTTGCCAGTGGGCGGCGTGGCGGGCCATGATCTCGCGCTCCTCGTCGCTCATGTCCTGCGCGAACGTGGGACGGGGTGGCATAAGTCTGAATACGAAGGTGCTCATGAGTCCGCAAGCTCCCTTGTCATCGCGCGTCCTGGCCGATCGCATCACCGAATGCCTGAAGAATCTGTGCCCATCCCGCGAGATAGGCGCCGCCGGAGTAGCCTCCCGGCAGCGCGCAGTCCTGGCCAAGCTCCTCCTCGGTCAGCACCTCCCAGCCGCGGTGCTCCACCCTCACTCGGGTCAGCGCCGGGCCGACCACGGTGAAGGTGAACTCGACCTCGGTCGGGGCGGGGGTGCCGGTCCAGGTCATCACCAGCCGGGCGGGCGGCGCCCATGCGGTCACCGTTCCCCAGTCGACCTCGGTGCCGTCGTCCCAGGTCTCATAGACCCGGCCGCCGGCTTTCTGCTCGATGGTGATGCCGCGGACGCGGTGCTTGCCGGCCGAGAACGGCTGCACCGGCCACCACGCGCCGATGCTCGTGACGAAGGAGCTGAAGGTGCGTTCGATTCCCGCGCAGACGAGGGTGGACTGGCGCACAGGCGGCCGCCGCAACACCGTGACGACCTGGTCGCTGCCTTGGTGATCTGCCGTTGTCATCCGCGTCTCCCTCGCTTCGGCGCGCCAGTCCGGCGTCCATCTGGCGAATCGCGAGCCGGCCGGCTCGCCGCGATCGCAACGGCGGTGCCAACCCGCCGCCGGTTATCCGGCGCTGGCGGCCAGGTCCTCATCGGCCACCCCTTCGCGCCCCTCCGCGATCGCCCGGCCCGCGTCAAGAGCGCCGGCCCACACGTCGTCCAGGAACTCCCGCAGCCCTGCGAGGCCCTCCGGGCGGGCCCGGTAGAGCCGCCTGGTTCCATCTCGTCGCTCGGTCAGCAGGCCGGCGTTCTTCAGCACGGTCAGGTGCTGGCTAACCGCGGTCCTGGAGATATCGAACGCCGCCGCGATCTCCCCGGCAGCTAGCTCGTCCTTCGCGACCAGGCGCAGGATGGCACGCCGACGCGGCTCGGCGATCACCCGCGCTGCTTCGTCCTCAGCCGCCTCGTGTCCTCGTGCACTCACCCGCTGGCCTCAGGCCCACAGGCCGATCTGGTTGCCGTCCGGGTCGGTGAACACCGCGAACCGCCCGAAGTCCCCCGGCAGGTCGGTCGGCGGGACGAGCCGCTTGCCGCCGAGCTTCTCGGCCCGGTCGAGATACTCGTCGAGGTCGTCGACCCGTACATAGATCTTCACGCCCTGATCGCCGGGCTCGGAAGAGGGCCCGATACCGCCACCGACGGCGCTCTCACCGGCGCCGGTATCGACCAGGCCATATCCGCCCATCGCTGGGTCACTGGCCACCTGCCAGTCGAACAACTGACTGTAGAACTTCTGCGCCCGCTCGTGATGAGGGCTGATTATCTCGAAGAACGCCACTGCCTGACCCATAACGGGCCCTCCCTTAGAGTCCGGTGCCGACTCAGCTAACGTTAGCCATGGCGAACGTTAGCGTCAACCAACAAAGAGAACAGGCACGAACGGGCAGGTGGCCCGGCATCGACAGGTCGTCCTGCCCCGTGGGGCGACCGCCTGCCCTAAGGCGCGGGCGTGACTCCCGGCTAACTCTGGAATAGCGCGAACGCCGCTCCCTGGGGGTCGACGAGCACGGCGAATCGGCCGGTGCCGGGGATGTCAGCCGGGCCTGCGATCACGCTGGCGCCGAGGCCGGTCGCCTTCTTGACATCGGCATCGACGTCAGCCGCGCCGAAGTAGACAAGCCAACTGTCGGGTACGTCAGCAGGCATGTCGGGTCGCCGGGGCATGAGCCCGCCGATAGTCCGCCCGCTCACTTGAGCCTCGGGGTAGTCCTCTCCCCCACCCCAGCCCCAGCCGAAGACCGCCGAATAGAACGCCTTCGACTTGGCGACATCGGAGCTGGAGAGCTCGTTCCAGATGAGCGCGCCCGGCTCGTTGACGAGCTGGGCGCCGATGTGCTCGCCTGGCTGCCAGGCCGCTATGACCGCGCCGGTCGTGTCCCGGAAGATCGCCATCCGGCCTGCTGTCATCACATCCATCGGGGCTACGACAACGTCGCCGCCAGCCGATTCCACCTTGCTGGTCACCTCGTCCACGTCGTCTACGTTGATGTAGGTCGTCCACCGCGGCGGACCCGGGTCCTGAGCAGGCGAGATGGCCGCCACCTGCTTGCCGCCCTTCGTGACGATCGTGTAGTGCCCAGCTTCCTCGCCCATGTCCTGGCCCTCCCAGCCGAATAGCTCGGAGTAGAACCGCACGCCCGCGCTCAGATCGTGGGTTCCGATATCCACCCAGGACGGAACTCCATTCTGATATTGCGTCATCTCGGGCATCGCCCGACCTCCCGTCGCTGGAAACCTTTTGGCGGCACTCTCGTAATCTTGCACGCCTCCCGCAAGGCAGGCCGCACCAGCATTGCATCCGTCGCATCCCGGCGCCCGCCGTTCCCGGCGTCGCCAGCCAGCAAAGTTGCAGCTGCTTCGTGCATGATCGAGCTGAGCTTTTGCCAAATTTCGGCGCGTAGTTCCTTTCCTACATGAGGCTCGTCATAATGACGTAAGCGCTTCAGCATGCTCAGGGGTGGGGATTCCGATATGGGCAGCGATGGGCTATCTGCGCGCCCAGCGGAGATCTTTGTAGGTCGCATGCCGGAGCTTGCGGCTCTTGTCTCCACGCTCTCGGCGGTGGGTGCGGGCGAGCCGAAAGTTGTTCTGCTCCAGGGGGAAGCCGGGATCGGAAAGTCATCGCTCATCCGAGAGTTCCTAGCTCGCCATCTGTGCATGCCGATCCTCACCGCTACCTGCGACGAAGCTGAAGCGTTCCTGCCGTACGGCGTCGTGCAACAACTCGCCGCTCAGGCGGCCGCTCTGCTGCCTGACGGGCTGGCCGGTCTGGAGCTGCTGTCGTCCCACGACCCGCCCGCCGACGCCGATCCGCTGACGATCGGCGCGGAACTGCTCGCGCTCATTTCTTCCCTGCAGGGAAGAAACGCGACCGGTCAGGGAAACGCGGCGGCCGCGGTGTTGATCGAGGACCTCCAGTGGATCGATCTGGCGTCAGCGCGCACGTTGCTATTCGCCTGCCGACGGCTGAGCCTTGATCGTGTGCTCGTTATCCTCACGTGCCGGCCAGGCGGGATGTCCCAGCTCGGCGAGGGATGGGAACGCTTCCTGAGCGGCGACCGCCGCGCCATGAGGCTGACGCTCCGCGGACTCGATCTCGAGGAACTCGGCATGATGTGCCGGGCGCTTGGGCGCAATGGGATCGCTGACCGAATTTTGCAGAAAATAGCTGACTATACGGGTGGAAATCCGCTGCTCGCCCGAACGCTGCTCGCCGACCTGTCCGATGAAGAACTGAAGGCCCACAACACGTCACTGGGTGCGCGCAGGTCCCTCGCCGAGCTGATGCGGCCCCGACTGGCCGCGCTTCCGCAGGCCACCCGCGATTTTGTAGCGGCCGCGGCGGTACTCGGAGATCACAGCACCATCGCCGATATCGCCGCGGTAGCCGACGTGACCGGGCCGGCAATCGCGCTGGGCGAAGCCGAGCGGAAGGGATTCCTGCTCGAAAAGGAGACCCCGACCGGCTGGCAGGTTTCCTTCACGCACCCGCTTGTCCGAGAGGCCGTATACGGCGACCTCTCGCCAGAGCTGCGGCGCACCCTCCATCGGCGCGCTGCCGCGACGGTCGGGGGTGATGGGTCGCTCTTTCACCGGGCCGCCGCGGCCATCGCCCCGGACCCGGAGCTCGCATCTGACCTCGATAAGGCAGCCGAAAGAGCACTCGTCGCAGGCAGGCTGCGCCTCGCCGCGCGCCACCTGCAGCGAGCCGCCGCGGTCAGCGGGTTCGGGCCCGCGCGGGACGAGCGCTTCTTGTCGTCATTCGAGCTGCTCGTGCGCGCCGCCGATGTCGCCCAAGCCGAGGCCGCGCGGCCAGCCGTCGAGCATCTTCCCGCCAGCGCGCGGGTAAACGCAGCGCTGGGACAGTTGGCGCTGCTCGCGGCGCGGCCGCTAGACGCGAGAACCCTGCTGCAAGAGGCGTGGGACGGTCACGACCCGGTGGCGGATGCGGCTACCGGCCGCCAGGCAGCACTCGGACTCGGCATATTGCTCGGAATATCAGGATCATTTTTCGAAAGCACGATATGGCTGGACCGTGCTCTGGAGAACGCGACTGGCAGCGAACCGTGGCACGACGCCGCCCGCAGCATGCGGGCCATACCGTTCACGCTCAGCGGCCAAGGCGACCAGGCGCTCCGTCTCTTCAGTGACCTTCCCGAGCGCGCGGCTATGGTGCCCATGGCCAATACCGACGCCCTCACGTACCGCGGCCTGGTCAAGCTGTGGACCAGTGAGCTGCAGGGCGCGATCGACGACCTAGCGGTGGCCGCTGACCGGATAAGGAATGGGCTGCAAGTACGGTTTCCCGGCCAGCCGCTGGCATTTCTGGCTGAGGCCGAATTCAGACGCGGACGCTGGGACGACTGCCAGGATCATGCTGAGCTGGCGGTCTCCCTGGCCCGCGACGCGGACCGTCACTACGACTTGCCCTTCGTGCACAGCGCGGCCGCCAGGGTTCCCGCCTGCCGCGGCGACTGGGAAGTTGCCACTCGCCACGTCGAGTCGGCCGAGGACGCCGCCCGCGCTTTCGGCGGCTTGGCCGAAATCTTTGCCGCCTCTGCCCGCAGCATCCTGGGCCTCGCCAGGAACGATCCAGCTGAGGCACTCCGCGGCGCGACCATGGCACTGGCCGTGCCGGAGATCGACTATTACGACGACCCTGCCGCCTTCTGGTGGCGCCCGCTGCAAATCTGGGCCCTTATTCGTAACTCCCAGCTCGATGACGCAGTCACGACGCTCGTGGCATTCGAGTGCCGCGCCACCGAGCGAGGCGAGTCTCTGGCGCTGATCAACGCGGCCTGGCTGCGCGGCTTGCTGGCCATGGCGCACGGCGAGCTCAAGCGCGCCGATCAGCTGCTGAGGGACGGCTGCAACGCTGCTGACGCCGGACCCTTCCCCTTTCATCGTGCACTGCTCCACCTGGAGCACGGTCGGTGCCTGTCCCGGCTCCAGCAACGCAAAGCGGCGATTAGCGCGCTGCGTGCGGCCGATGACACCTTTACCCGCCTCGCGGCCCGGCCCTTCGCCAGCGCCACGGCGTCCGAGCTCACCGCGCTGGGCGTCCGGCACCGGGTCCGTGGCGATCCCGATCTGCCCGGCTTAACGGGTCAAGAACTCCGGGTAGCGCGACTGGTGGCATCGGGACTTTCCAACCGCGAGGCCGCCGCCCAGTTGTACCTGAGCCCGAAGACCGTCGAGTATCACCTCGCGAGTGTCTTCACCAAGCTGGGGGTGAGCAGCCGCCACCAGCTCGCGGCCCGTGTCGCCGACCACGAAGCCCGCTAGGGAAAAACCCGGTGAAATCCTGGACGTCGGCGGGCGTGCGGATCCGTACGGTGAGCCGTAGCAGAGGCGAGGCGAGCCGCACCGAAACCGATCAAGTGTGCCTGATCACCGCCAATCATGGCCAGTAACGTGCTGCGTTTCTGGCGGGTGTCAGTGAGCAGCTCGATGCGCTGGCCTAGGCCGAATCACCAGGGGAGGGTGATTAGCGGTGAGCTGGTTCTGGATGAACATTCCGCTCATGCTGGTGTTCTTCGGCTGCTGGGCGGGCATCCCGCTCTGGCTCGTGCTGACACGCTGGGATAAGGAGATCAAGGCAAAGCACGCCGAAGTCGCGGCATGGCACGCCCACGTTGCGTCGAGTTCGGCGGTCCCCGTGCAGCCGACGTGGGCGCGGGACGGGACGAAATATCTCGTTCCGCCTTTGCCGGAGCCGGTGGCCAGGATGAGCTCGGCGCCTGTCCAGGCGTCCGCCCGGCTGCCGGAAGGCGCGGTGGACGGACGGCCGTAGCCAGTTCCATCGGCGGAGCCGGGTATCAGTTGGCGAGCCAGTCGGCCTGAGCGTGCCGTCAGCGGCGCGCCTCGGCGCGCGTCAGGTCGGCGCTAGCGTGCTCCTGCTCCAAGCCCTGCGCGGTCCGGCGCAGGAACGAGCGCACGGTCGCCTTGGCGATTCGAGTCAGCAGCGCGTCAGTGAACACCTGGCCTGGTCTGCCAGTCGGCGGACGATAGCGCCCGGAGAGGCAGAACTCCGATCGATCTGGATCGAGCGCGATCAGCCGCATCTCACCCTCGAACCTCGGAAAGATGCCCGCGGGACCCGCCGACTCCCAGATGAACGGGAGGACGAGAATGCCCTCGACGTCGGCTGGCTCGCCGAGGTGGACCGCGATCGTCTTGCCGAGCCAGCCAGGGCTGCCAGGCCCGACTCGGATCCGCGCTTCCTCCTCGTCGCAGGCCTCGGCGTGCGTGGTCAGCCAGGACGTGCCCCCGCTCAGCCGGGCCGCGATCACTGCGGCCGGGAGTTCGACCTGCACTGAGTCCGCAATGGTCACGGCCGGTGCGTGCCGGTGTGCGTCAGCCGGGATCGGGTAAGCGCCAACGGCGATCGCCGCGTCCCGCTCGGCCAGCACGGCGAGCGACGTCGAGGCCAGCACCTGGCGCAGCGATGCGGTGGCCCTGGTCATGGTGTCGTGTAGCGGACAAACGTCTTGCCAGCGGCACGGCCCGTCGCCGAGGGCACAGCGCTCCGAGGCCAGCGGGCCCTCGGCCGCCTCGATCACTTCCGCGACGCTTACCTCCGCCGGCGGCCTGGCAAGCCGGTGACCGCCGCCTCGGCCGACGGCGGACATGGCGATGCCTGCGTGGACGAGGTCGCCCAGGATCTGGGCCGCGAAAGCACGCGGGATATCCACCTCGGCCGAGATCTCACGCAGTTTCTTCGGGCGGCCGCTCGGATAGGCCCGAGCGAGGCAGATTGCCGCCGCGGCGGCGTAACTGCCCCGCTTTGAGAGCGTCACGTTCACGCCGCCAGTCTAATCAGGCCCTTGACGCTCAAGGTGGACCCTGACACGCTACGTTTAGTTCTTAGCTAAACATTTATTGACTGACAGAACGTGTAGCCGGCCGGATGCATGGCGTGCCCCGAGCCCGTGCGTCGCCGCGAGGAGAACTCATGCGGTGTGATGAGCGCTATCGATCGCGCGCCAGCCAGCAGGTGTCTTCCCAGCCCGACCCGGAGCTGTGCCGCGCCGAGCTGGTCCGGGTATCGCCCTGCCAGTCCAGGCCTGGGTTCCGCGAGCTGCACTTCGACGTCGAAGGCACACCATGGTCATGGTGCTTCCCTCCGCGCGACAGCGACGATTCGCGCGCGGTGCCGACGGTGAGCAGGCTGGTGCTCCGGCCAGGACCACACGGCCTGCGTGCGCAGGGCGTCACCGAGGTGGCCGGCGCGGCGCCCGACGTGGCCGAGATCGACCTGGTCACAGCTGCTGGTCTCGCGTTTTCGGCGGCACCGGTCTACGTGCACCGCTTCCTGATCGGGCGCATCGGCCCAGAGCCAGGCGACCCACGCCTGCGGCAGGCCAGTCGCGGTGACGCGTCGCCGGCCGGATGGGGCCAGTGACCGCGTTCGAGTCCGCGCAGGCCGACCGGGTGGTCGGGACCAGGCGGAGCTACGAACTGCCTGGATCCGGCCGCAAGGGCAGCCTCCTGGTGGACTGGCTGTCGTCGACCGACCACAAGGTCATCGGGCACTTGTACCTGATCACCTCATTCGTGTTCTTCCTGATCTCCGGGCTGATGGCGCTCGTCATGCGGGCGCAGCTGATGGGCCCGGACAACCACATAGTGTCCGACCAGCAGTACAACGAGCTGTTCACCATGCACGGCATCATCATGTTGATCTTCTTCGCGACCCCGCTTTTCGTCGGTTTCGCCAATGAGCTCATGCCGCTGCAGATCGGGGCGCCGGACGTGGCGTTCCCGCGGCTGAACCTGCTCAGCTACTACTTCTTCACCTTCGGCGGGCTGATCCTGCTGCTGAGCTTCCTGACCCCTGGCGGGGCGGCGGCGTTCGGCTGGTATGCGTACTCGCCGCTGACCAGCGTGCAGTACACGCCGGGCCTGGGCGGCGACATGTGGATCATGGGCCTGGTCCTGTCGGGCCTGGGCACGATCCTCAGCGGCGTCAACTTCATCACGACGATCGTGTGCATGCGCGCGCCGGGCATGACCATGTTCCGGATGCCCATCTTCACCTGGAACATCCTGCTGACCTCGATGCTGGTGATACTGGCGTTCCCGGTGCTGGCCGCGGCCCTGCTGGTGCTGGAGATCGACCGCAAGCTGGGCGCCCAGGTGTTCGCGGCCAACAGCGGCGGGGCCATCTTGTGGCAGCACCTGTTCTGGTTCTTCGGCCATCCGGAGGTCTATATCGTGGCGCTGCCGTTCTTCGGCATCGCCACCGAGATCCTGCCGGTGTTTTCCCGCAAGCCGCTGTTCGGTTACAAGGGCCTGGTCGCCGC
>JASHPF010000344.1 GCA_030038295.1 Streptosporangiaceae bacterium | reverse complement strand
TCAGAGGAATACCGCGGGTCGTCGGACGGCGGCGTGCGGTCGGGTGGCTGGTCGTTACGGGGCGGCACCGGGTCGTCGAGCGGGCCAGCGGACCGCGGCGGGCGGCCGGGTCGCTGTTCGTCGTCTGACGGCGGCTGATCGTCCATCGCGCCGTCGGAAGGCGGCGGGCGATCGGGTGGCTGGTCGTTCAGTGGCGGCGTTGGCGGGTCATCGGGCGGGTTGCTCGGCGCGGGCGGGCTGGCGGGCAGCGTGCCTGTGAGCAGGCCGATCATGACGTAGGCACGCAGGTAGTCCAGACCACCGCTCATGCCCGCTGCTTTCATGGCCCTCGCCAGCGCGGTAATGCGCGCCATCGCGGCGGCGGCGCGGACGGCGGGCAAGCCGGAGCCCGTCAGCGTGGCGGTGCCATCGGCGTCGGCGTAGAAGCTCACCCTCGCGCGCCGTTCGGCATGCTCGCGGCGCCGGTTGGCGCCGTCGGGATCGGCCGTGATGACCGCCCGGCGCAAGGCGGCGCGCAGCTGGCCAGTGGTCCACTCGCCGGCCGCCGACAGAACCTGGTCCTCGACGGCCCGCGCGGTCTCGTCGGGCAGCGCCGCGGTGGCCTCCGAGATCAGCCGGGCCCGGGCCAGATCGATGTGCCCGGACGCCAGCGCGGCGGCGGTAGCGGGTAGCTGCCAGCGGAGCCTGATGGCGAGACCGGTCCAGTCCTCGGCCGTCGGCTGCGACATGGTCAGCGCCAGCGCCGTCTGCGCGGCGGCCTCGGGCTGCACCTGGAGCGGCTGGCCGGTGTCGTCCGCACGCCCGGTGCGAGCCGCGGTACGCGCGGCGACTTCCGCGATGGCGGCGAGCTCGCCGGCCTGCGCCCACGCGGCCACCCGCCGGAAAGCCGAAGCGATACCCGGCAGGTCAGCGTCGGCGCACTCGCCGGGGGGCGCGGCGGCCAGCCAGGCTGCCAGGCCTGGGCCGGTCGCCAGCAATTCGGCGCCGCGGCCGGGCACCAGGACCGGCGGCGTGGTCGCGTGCTCGAGCGCGTCCAGCTCGGCTGCCAGCACCGCGTCCTGGTCATCGGCCGCACCGCAGTCGACGCCGAGGCCGGCCAGCAGGTTCGCGAGGTCACAGTCGAACACCCAGGAAGTGGCGGGCCGGCGAGGGGCGGGGCGGCTGGTGGCGGGGAGGCTGGCGGCGGGGAGGCTGGTGGCGGGCTGGCTGGAGGTGGCCGGCTGGCTCTCGTCGCTGAGGGTCATAAGTCACCTCCCCTAGCTGGCCGATCTCCTTATCGAACAGATTATCGATAGCCACTGACATTCCGCGGCGCGTGCGGCGTGGTGTGGCGTCTCAGCGGACGCCGAGATCTCGCGCGACCGAGGACCGCCAAACCGCCACAATCCCGCAGTGGTGTGGGCGCTTCTCGTGCAGGACGGCGAGGCGGGCATAGTAGTGACACCATGCGTGCCCAGAGGGTTGTCTGGCGCCCGGCGCCAGGATGGCCGGAGCCCCCGCGCGGCTGGCAGCCGCCCCCTGGCTGGGAGCCGCCGGCGGACTGGCCGCCCGCTCCGGCCGACTGGGAGTTCTGGGTGCCGGAGCAGCACGAGCCCGTCGCCCCGGTCCGGTACCGCGAGCCCGATCGACGCGACCTGGTCATCGAGACCTGGGTCGTCATGATCGCGATACTGACACCGTGGGTGATCAGCGCCGTTGTGGTGCTGGGTGCTCACCTCGCCACGGGCGCGAGCCTGAACCCGCTGCCCACGTTCGACAAACACGAGCCCGCCGTCAACATCGTCCTCGGCTTGCTCAGCTATGCCCCGACGGTGGCCGTGGTGCCGCTAGCGCTGTTCTTGCTCGCCAGGACCGGCCAGTCCCCAGCCGTCCTCGGACTCACCAGGGCGGGCTGGAGCGACGTCGGCGCTGGCATTGGACTGGCCGCGGCCGCCCTTGGCTGTGAGTTCGTGCTCGCCATCCTGCTCGCGCCGATAGAGCACTCGAAGCTCGCCAACACCACCGGCCCGCTGCACGTCCCTGCCTACTACATCGTCTTCGGCATCAGCCAGTCGCTGCTGACCTCGATCGCCGAAGAGACGGCGGTCAACGCCTACCTCATCACCCGGCTGGACCAGCTTGGCTGGTCCCCGACCGCGGCGTTCTGGCTGAGCCTGGCGCTGCGCACCAGCTACCACGTCTACTACGGGATCGGACTGGTGTTCACGCTGCCGTTCGGCTACCTGGTGACGCGGTCATTCCAGAAACACCGCAAGCTGAGCCGACCGATCCTGGCCCACTTCCTCTACGACACGACGGTGTTCCTGATCTCCATCCTGGTGCACTAGCGGTCGCGCAGCAGCGGAGCCGCCGGGTCGGGCCGCGCGCGGCCGGGGTCGGTCCCCTGCCGGCGGCGCCGCCAGGCGATGCCCGACAGCGCCTCCAGCACGACCCGGTTGGCGAGGAACGCGGTCACCTCGGCGTGGTCGAACGGAGGCGCGACTTCCACCACGTCGATCCCGGCGAGCGGCACCTCCATCGCGATCCGCCGGACCGCGTCGAGCAGCTGCCGGCCGGTAAGCCCACCGGGTTCCGGGGTTCCGGTGCCGGGTGCCATCCCCGGGTCGACCACGTCGATGTCGACAGAGAGGAACGCAGCTTCGCAGGCGTCGGTCGCGATCGTAAAGGCCTCGGTCAGGCAGGCATCCAGGCCTCGCGAGACCACCTCGGTCATTTCGAAGCTCCGCATTCGCTGCAGGGCCATCCAGTCGAGCGTCTCCGGCTCTGGCCAGTAGCCGCGCAGCCCGATCTGCAGGAACCTGTCGCCGCGGACGGCGCCGGACTCGATCAGCCTGCGCATGGGCGTGCCGTGCCCCAGCAGGGCACCGAACTGGGTGTCGCCGGTGTCCGCGTGCGCGTCGAAGTGCAGCACCGAGAGCCGGCCCCAGCCCACGTGCCGTGCCACGCCGGTGGCGTCGGGCAGCGCGATCGTGTGGTCGCCGCCCAGGATGACCGGGATCGCGCCGCCCCGGCAGGCCTGGTACACCGCCTCTTCGAGGCGGCGCAGGGAAAGCTCGGTGTCGCCCGACGGCATCGTGACGTCCCCGGCGTCGGCGACGGCCAGTTCCACCAGCGGATCGACCCCGAGCGCGAGGTGGGGGCGGCTGGCGTCGTGCGGGAGGTAGTCGGTCAGCCTGATGGCCTGAGGCCCGAACCGTGCCCCAGGGCGGTGCGACGTGCCGCCGTCGAACGGCGCGCCGATGATCATGATGTCGGTACCGGACCAGGAGCTGGGGTTCGCAAGGTCGGCCTTCGGGACGCCGAGGAAGGTGGCGTCGGGCCCGTACATCGTGCTCACCCGGCCCACGGTATCCGGCGGGTCGTTCACCAGCGAGACGAACGCGGGTAGCAAGCCGGACACGTCGGTATGGGACGCTGGGCTCGGATCGGGAAAGGCACACAAGCTGGTGAGGCGAAGGTTTGACGCAGACGGCCGGACGGCTTGACGGGACGTATCTGGCGGATCCGCGGCGGCGGATCGAGCTGGCAGGGGTCTTCAATCTCCGGGACGTGGGGGGGTATCGGGTCGAGGGCGGCGGGTCGGTCCGGTGGCGGACGCTGTTCCGGTCGGACGCGCTGCACCGGCTGGACGCGGCCGGGGTGGCCGCGCTGGCCGGGCTCGGGCTCCGGACGGTTGTCGACCTGCGGACGCAGGCCGAGGCCGACATCGCGCCGTGCCCGGTGCCGGGC